>JAPNUP010000097.1 GCA_026627345.1 Bacillota bacterium
TGTCGTCCATATTTGACCACCAAGTGATTTCAGGTATTCAGTGTAACTTGGAACTGCCCGAACGCGTACTTCTCCTTCCTCTGTCGGTTCCCAGATTAGTACATCTCCTTCATGAAGATTCAAGCTCTTCCTAATTTGAAGTGGAAGTACTGTCTGAAATTTTTTTCCAACTCTGCTGTTTGCAAGCACAATGGTACCTCCAATCCAGATTATCATTCCGTTTCTAATCTACATACTATTATGCGCTGTGTATGGAGAAATATCAGCGGTATGAACAATTCATCATATCATACCCGATGGAAAGTACACTCTCCATTATTTGTCTGTCATTTCACATTTTTAGGATTACACCGGCATTTCGACACGACGAAAGGTCGAGCCTTCTCCGGCTAAACTGCCCGTATGCGCAATAAGTATAGCACAGTAATACCGTCCCAACACTCATGAATATGCAGTCCGTGCCATTGACTCATGTTCCGCATCAGTAGTGTTCACATGTCCCGGAAGTCATGTACGTCCCCCTTCAATGGACACCTGAGAGGGCAAGCTCATCAGCATTTCGGCCATGAAATCCGCAAAGCGCCGTAACTCAAGGCTACCAATCTCGTTGCAGTGCGCTTCCCATCGAAAAAGCAGTTCATGTTGATCGACCGGTAGCAGCGACTTGAGCTGTTCCGTTAGCTCCTGTGCGGACAACGACAAGTCACGTCCTTCATGCCCCCTGGTTTCACCTGACTGCTCATAAAAATCATCGACGAGTTTCTCAGACAAAAGCTGCGTGGCAATGGATCTCACGGAATCACTCTCCTCAGCGTTTGTGAGACTGTAGCTCTTCTACACGCGAGGATCAAGTATTTGATCGAACTATGTTGGCTTGAGGGGGAAACACCTGCTGAGGAGCCTGCCAGGCACTTATACGGGGCGGTAACGTTCGAGCCTCGCATTCCTCATCCCCACACGTCAGCCCGGAGGCATATCAATAGAAGACCGGACGCCAACTTCAAAAACGGGGCGAGCATGCCAGGCAAGTGCATGGAGAAGGCAACTGCCCGAACTGAAGGATTGGGTTTTTAGCTATGAGTTTGACGCCGATGAAGGACGCCACGCCGGGGCCGTCTGAGGACGCTGTGAGAGCTGTGATGAAGGTTTGGCTTCAGTCCCTAGCCTCATGGGTCAGAGGGCATAACAAAGGCTTCCCGAGGCCCTAGGGGCGACATCAGGAAGCCTTATGAGTGGCGGAGCTGACGGGATTCGAACCCGCGGTCTCCTGCGTGACAGGCAGGCATGTTAGGCCACTACACCACAGCTCCAAGGTGGTACAGTGCGCATCAAGAACCGCGATGGTCTCTGCGCGCACTGCTTATGTATCTGGTGGAGAATAGGGGACTTGAACCCCTGACCCCTGCGCTGCCAGCGCAGTGCTCTACCACTGAGCTAATTCCCCGAGTCAACCGTCACCAGAATCCGTTGCCCACGTCTTATGGACATCACGGAGTATACTACGAATCATTGCACATTTCAACCCCGGCCGGTGACAGTTGCGACAACAGTCCACGCCACGCATAAGGGTGGAAATAAGAGGAATACTACATATTCGAGTGACTGCACTACGAGAGGATGAGGCAACGTTGATGAAGGTTTCTTTAGGCAAGCGTCTTCGGAATACACTCCAGGCAGGTGTGACGGTTTGTGCACTCACCGCGGTGAGCTTCTCGATGACAGCACCGCAAGCATCTGCTCATGGCGATCCCGATGGCCAGTATGTGGCGCGCACGCGTCCGGGTTCTTTGGAACTTGTCAGTTCCATCAAGGTACCCGACAGCGTGGTCAACAAGGCCGTGGCCGCCGCCCGAGCAGCATATGCCGCATCGCTGGCCCCGTACGCCAAGGTATCTCTGGATGAGGCCAAGACCGCTGCGATGAAGCAGTTGCCAGGCGCTACCCTACATGATATCGGCCTGCAGGCGATGCGACAAAATCTCGTCTATATCGCCATGATGGAGAAAGATCAGATGCGCCACCTGGTTGTGATTGACGCAGGTACAGGGAAAGTCCTCGCCACGCGAGAACTGCCAACTCATCACCCGAATATGCGTCGCGCGCTCAGTTGGTAGCCTGCGCAAAAGACCGCAAACCCGCACATGATTGTCGGGTCTGCGGTCTTTTTTATCCTACCCGCATTTGGCGCAACCTCCGCACGCGTTCTTCGGTCGGTGGGTGTGTGCTAAACAGTTTGAAAATCGACTGCCCAGAAAGTGGATTCACGATATACATATGGGCCATGGCGGCTGCCATCGGTCGATCAGATCCGTCCTCATATACGGGCCGCGCAGCATGGGACTCAAGCGCCAACAGTGCGTTGGCCAAGCCCTCCGGGTCACGCGTCAAACGCGCGGCTCCAGCATCTGCCGCAAACTCCCGCGACCTCGAGATAGACAGCTGAATCAAGGTGGCAGCAATAGGCGCCAGAACCATCAGCGCAATCTCTGAGATCCAGTGGCTGTCCCTACGATCCTCCTGTTCACTTGCACCGCCCCACAATAGCCCCCACTGTAAGGCCTGAGCGAGCCATGTGATGGCACCTGCCATAGACGCTGCGATCGTTGCGATCAATATATCGCGATGCTTAATATGGGATAATTCGTGAGCCAGCACCCCGTCTATTTGCCGGCGATCCATTCTATCGAGCAGCCCTTCATTGACTACGACGATCGCATGTTTCGGCGAGCGGCCTGCCGCGAATGCATTAGGCAAAGAGGACGGACTCACGTATACACGCGGCATCGGCAACCCCGCATGCAAACATAGCGCGCGTACCTGGTCCACAAGGTCACCTCTACCCGCCTGCTCAGCTGAAACAGCATTGGCCATAGCAAGGGCGAAGGAATCACTGAAAAAGTAACTGAACGCATTCACGCCAATAGCGACAAGGAGCGCTACGGCAGCCCCTGCTCGTCCACCGACAAGGCCTCCGATCCATACGATCAGTACACTGAGTAGCAACATCAATATAACCGTCTTCACAGCATTCAAATGTTTCACCTCTATCTAACTTGTTCCCTTAACGCCCCATATCATACAGTATGAACCCTTTGGACGAGTCATTACCAGCAGTCAGGCCGCCTTTACAAAATCATAACACACAACGCATACCTACCTGGGCAAGTGCCTACACCGGTATCCGCCGAGCTGGATAGAATACATTCGTAAATAAATGGCTCCTGCAGGTGACCCGGAAAATCATTAGGGTTGCAAAATAGCCCTGCAAGTCATATACTATCACTCGTACCTCTTGTCAGAAGCTTTTTCAGGAATCGCATAGGAACCAGCATCCTCTTAAAGGGTTAGGACCTCACAGGACTAACTTTCCCCCGTGGTGGATGGCGCAGGTCCCGCCATGCTTGGGAGGGCATGGGATTTTGGAGTAAAGGGGGATGTCTTGGTTATGGATACAGCAGGACGTCATGTAATTGCAGAATTATGGGGTTGTAAAGCGGATATTTTGAATGATTTGCAGCGCATCGAACGCGTAATGGTGAACGCGGCGCTTGAGTCTGGAGCAGAAGTACGCGAGGTTGCATTTCACAAGTTCGCACCTCAAGGTGTCAGTGGGGTC
This sequence comes from Bacillota bacterium, assembly GCA_026627345.1. Classification (GTDB taxonomy): domain Bacteria; phylum Bacillota; class Bacilli; order Alicyclobacillales; family SLC66; genus JAPNUJ01. The sequence goes on from JAPNUP010000097.1 coordinate 3,617, forward strand.
GTGATTATCTCCGAGTCGCACTTGACCATCCATAGCTTTCCTGAGCACGGGTATGCGAGCATCGACGTGTATACCTGTGGTGACCGCATTGATCCGAATGTTGCTTGTGATTATATCACCAAAGCGCTCGGCGCCAGCCGCCGTGAGTCTGTACAGTTGCCGCGCGGTATTGGGCCGATTGAAGTCAGTCCCCAATTGATCGAAGTCTTGTCTGTCTAATAAACGCTACGCGCTACAAGAAAAGGGCCCCGCATAGTGCGAGGCCCTTTTTTGCATGGCATTTGTTCTAATAAGACTGATTGTAGCGATCTGCTTGCATGACGGTGTTTACCCCTTGGCCATACGTCGCACCACCTTGTTGGTTCATACTTGCCGAGCCGTAAGAACCGCCATAGGACCGATCCGACGAAGCGCCATTATAGCGATCAGCTTGCATGACTGTCGTGACGCCGCCTGACATCGAGTGCGAACCATAGGAAGTACTGCCACCACCGCTATTCATGCTAGTCCCGCCATAAGAACCGCCGTCCGCCGACATCACCGATTGCACACCGGTTCCCGTCATACCGCCAAAGCGATACTGTCCGCCGCCTTCTGTGGATGTGCCATAGCCACGATCTGCCTGCATCACACTGGATACATTGCCTGTCTCGCCATAACCGCTTGCACCTTGCGAGAAGCCTTGGGACTGGCTGGTATAGCTCGGTTGCGCATAACTGCTGGACTGAACAGACTGTTGAATCTGATTCAACTCCTGCACGACCTGTTGGCATAAATGCATGGCATTGGTACAGAGTTGTTGAGTCCGTTGCAGTTGTTGCGTAATCGGTTGTTGCATGACATCCCCTCCAGTGAGTGAGTTCGTGGACACAAAATTAGAATGCCCCCAGGGACACGCGCCAATCACCCAATTCGCACAAACCCAGTTAAAACTTGGATGCTTGAAGACCCCGATGATTGTCACACACTATCCCCTATCAGAGTCGCAGAGCCGGGAGGGAACACTCATGTCTTTAGTGCACAAACGATCTCGCTATAAATATCTTGGCATCCTTACGCTTTGCACGGCCATGCTCTGGCCTGAGCGGATCCCTGCGCGCGCTGCCGCTACCTTACAACACGTGCATGACGACCAAACTGCCTCTGTCCTATACCAAGAAGGCGCCCTAAAAGGAGTCCCCGAATGGTATCTGCGAACAGCAAAGACATACCACGTAGACTGGCCGCTTCTTGCCGCCCTCGATGTTTACGGCGCCTCCATCAAAGCCAGTGATGGCGTAGCGAGACCGCAGAAAGGGCCTGCCGCATTGATCGGTTTTCGCTTCCCGACGTTTGAGTGGTCCGGACTCCTGAACCCTCATCAACAGGATCAAAATCCGTTGCGGATCTCACTATTTGGCGGCCGCGGGATCGACGGCGACCATGATGGAAAGGCTGATCAGGATAACCCATATGACCGCACTGCGGCGATCGCTGTATGGCTCAAACAAGGCGGTCCTACAGTGGATGAACAAGGTGACGTACTGTTCAATCAATTCGCCAATCCCATCGCTGCAGAGCGCATTATGGCGCTTAGAAACGTATTTCAGAAGTTCCAGACTGTTCAGTTGAGCGAGCGCGCTTTTCCGCTGCACAAGCGCTATAACTACTCGTATCGAAGCACTTGGGGTGAAGGCCGTAGCTTCGGCGGGCGACGCATCCATGAAGGCACGGATATGTTTGCTGATTACGGTACCCCTGTGCTTAGCACCTGCTACGGGTATGTCGAGCTGATCGGATGGAATCGTCTTGGGGGCTGGCGTATTGGTCTGCGTTCAGCAGACAATACCTACTTTTACTACGCCCACCTCTCTTCTTACGCCAAAGGGATAAAGCAAGGAGAAATTGTACGGCCTGGTCAAGTCATTGGGTACGTCGGAAGCAGTGGCTACGGCAAGCCTGGAACGTCTGGAAAATTTCCGCCTCATCTGCACTTTGGGATCTACCGGGATACGGGGATGAATGAATGGGCTTTTGATCCTTATCCGCTCCTCAAACAGTGGGAGCGTAAGCCACAAGTGGTGATTCTCCCGGAAAAGAAGCGCTAGCTTCTTCGCCCGGTGATGTAATCTTCTGTGCGTGTATCTGAAGGGTTCGTAAAAATATCAATGGTGCGCCCTGTCTCAATGAGATGCCCATCAAGGAAAAAAGCGGTGGTGTCAGCCACGCGCGCAGCCTGTTGTAAATTGTGTGTGACCAGGACAACTGTGTAACGATCCTTGAGCTGTTCAATCAGCTCTTCGAGTTGCAGCGTTGAACTAGGGTCGAGTGTGGATGCTGGCTCATCCAAGAGGACAACGGCGGGCTCGAGCGCCAAAGCACGGGCCAGACAAAGCCTCTGCTGTTGTCCACTCTGTAGGTGGATAGCAGGTTTCTCCAGGCGATCTTTGACTTCATCCCACAAAGCAGTCATGGATAAGACCGCCTGAACGCGCTCAATCAGTAGATCCTTCTGACGAATCCCATTTAGCCGCAACCCCGCTGCGACGTTGTCGAAAATAGACAATGTGGGAAATGGATTAGGACGGTCAAAGACCATGCCAACGGTACGCCTCACTTCTACCGCATCCATCGCGTACAGATCTGTCGAACCGAGAACCACCCGGCCTGTCATGCGAGCACCTGCGACTGTTTCGTGCATACGATTCAAACAGCGCAGAAAAGTCGATTTACCACACCCGGTTGGTCCGATGATCGCTGTGACGGCATTGGCATTCATCGCCAAAGACACATCATGCAAAATCTGCGTGCGACTGTAAAAGGCGTTGATTTGTCTGGCCGCCATCGATTGTCCCACCAGGCTTTTCCTCCTCTCAAGAATCACGATAGACCTTCGCCACGGGTTAAAAAATGCGCGAACGCATGTAATACCACGACGATGGAAAGCAGTGTGAGCGCTCCCGTCCATGCCTGAGCTTGCCACACAGGGTATGGGGATGTCGCGTACAAAAAGATTTGTAAAGGCAATGCCGCAATCGGAGATGACAATCCACTTTGCCAAAAATTATTTCCAAAAGCTGTAAAAAGTAGTGGAGCAGTTTCGCCCAGAGCGCGGGCGACGGCGAGAACGACGCCCGTGATCAGCCCGCGAGTCGCTGCAGGAAGCACAAATAAAAATACGGTTTGCGTCGGACTTGCCCCGAGCGCGAGAGCCCCTTCTCGTACGATCGCGGGGATCAGTGCAAGCATTCGCTCGGTGGTCCGAATCAATGTAGGTACCATAATAAAAGCAAGCGAAATGGCACCAGCCCAAGCGGAGAATCCTTTCATGGATAGCACGACTGTCCCGTATACCAAAAGTCCGACTAAAATCGTCGGTACACCAAACCATATGTCTGTCAAAAAACGCAAGACACGTGCATACCGAACAGGCGCGTACTCGCTTAGATAAATGCCTGTACACACACCGATCGGCGTTGCAATCGCGCTAGCGAGACCAACGATGAGCAAAGACCCTACAATGGCGTTACCCATACCACCAACAATTCCTACCGGTGCTGGCAACTGTGTGAAAAATGACACTTTGAACCCAGGCACCCCACGAATGGTGGCTTCTACCAGAATTTGCAAGAGCGGAAACAGAGCCAACGCAGTGGCTAGCATTAACAATACAAAAAAAGCTCTGTCTTTCCATTTGCGCAACCGCAACCCTTTGTATTTCATAACGGTAGCCCCCCTCTCCACCTAACCCGCCATACCAACAGACGAGCTAAAGTGTAGATGAGGATCGTCAGCATCAGCAGTATGAAACCGAGTTCGTAGAGTGCGGAGAGATAGAGTGGTGAAGCCGCCTCTGCAAACTCACTAGCGATGGCGCTTGACAAAGTATAAGCTGGCGCAAATAAGGACCCTGTAATTGAAGGTTGATTACCGATGACCATTAACACTGCCATGGTTTCCCCAAGTGCACGCACTAGTCCTAGCATGACGGCTCCAAAAATACCGGCACGCGCAAAAGGAAGTACAGCCATACGTATCATCTCTTGGTTTGTCGCACCGAGCGCGAGCGCACCATCGCGCAAAGTGTTCGGCACCGCCCCGAACACGTCGCGCACAACCGCCGCAATCGTAGGCAATGTCATAATGCCGAGAACTAACCCCGCTGCGAGCATTCCAACGCCATCACGCGCACCGGCAAACAAGGGAATATCGCCAAATACCCGATAAAGCGCAGGTTCTAGCGTCACCCTTAACCACGGCACGACAATAAAAATGCCCCACAAGCCATAGACCACACTCGGAACCGCCGCCAGAAGATTCACGAGAAAGCCAATCATCCGGATAATTCTAAGCGTTGCATACTGTGTCAGCAAAAGAGCCGTGCCAAGTCCAAGTACTGTCGCAATCACCAGACCAATGATCGCGCTGACCGCTGTCCCGAAAAGAAAAGGGAGCGCTCCATATGCTCCGCGCAGGGGATCCCACGCATGACCCAGGAAAAATGAGAAACCGAAGTGGACCATGGAGGCGTGCCCGGCGATAACCAGTTCAGCTAGCAAGGCGCCCATACTTAGAATGACACTGCCGGATATGGTAAACAGCAACCCTGACACTGTTCGGTCTAACAGTGTTTTAGCTCGCAACCCTCACACGCCCCGCCTCTTTCTACCGTTCAGGCTTGTCCCGATCACCTAAGGCCGCCAGTTGGCGAACGGCATATGCCTGCGCTTGCAGCGGCAATGGCGCATTGCCAACCGTGTAAGCTTGTCGCTGCTCTGTGGTGATAAGCCATGTAAGCATCTGCCTTAAGACGCTAGCCTGCCACTGATGTTTCTGATGCGCATAAAGCACAACCCAAGAAAATCCACTGATCGGATAGCTGTATGCTCCTCTGGCATTGACAATCGAGAAATCGGTCTGACTCAGTCTTGAGAGCGTCTGTGCCGCTGCCATGATAGTCGCCGGATCGGGAATGACAAAGTGGTGATCCGCATTCTCCACCAAGCCATAGGCCATGTGCGAGGTACGCACATATGCTAATCCGACGTAACCAATAGCGCCAGGTGTCGCTTCGATCGTCTGAGCGACAGCGGTGTTGCCTTTGGCCCCGACTCCGACTGGCCACTCTACCTCTTCGCCAGTCCCCACTTGCTTGCGCCAAGCGAGACTGACGCGACTCAAGTAATCAGTAAAAATGTACGTGGTGCCCGAGCTATCCGCTCGATGCACGACAACAATAGTAAGGTGAGGAATACGGGCGTGACGATTCACTGCACGGATCATTGGATCGTCCCAATTTGTAATGCGTCCAAGAAAGATCCCGGCTAAGATCGCCGGGGTGAATGTAAGCTTTGTATGAAGACCCGGCAGATTGTAAGAAATAGCGTCCGCTCCAAGCGTGACCGGCAACTCGATGACAGGGCCGCCTCTCGCTTCGGCGAGGCTCTTTTCAGTGGGACTCATCGGAACGTCTGTAGCCCCAAACGATACCGTTCCTTGCATCAATTGCAAAACGCCGCCACCGCTGCCTATCGGCTGATAATTCACCTCTATATGATGTTGACGATCATAGTCATAAAATGCCCTTGATAAAAATGGGAAATCAAAAGTCGAACCAGCCCCGGTCAAGACTGAACCGGTTCCATCCGACACTGCAATCACGCTACCACACCCCGCCAGTACAACACCGACAAGCAGAGCTGCCCATGCGTAGCCGCCTATGCGTCCCTTTCTTCGATCCCCGGCCAAGCTACTTGCCCCACTTCCATGTGCGCCAATCAGGGTAATCCACTGCAGTGTATCAAAAAAGGGGCGCCCTTGTCACTCACTTTTTATCTAGCGCACATCGACAAGGGCGTCCAGTTACACTAACGGTCCATCGATGTGTCGTGCTGCGGATGTTGAAAGCGACCTTGCATCGCCATTTCGGTAAAGCTATCCGCATCCATTTCCTGCTCAGCCCGTTTTTCTCCAGGATCACCCGCTTCCGTATACTGATCGCCGGACAGAACGCTTGGGTCCACATCTGTCGACCAGTGCTCAAGGATCGTATCACGCCAAGGAGCCTTCTTCTCTGCCATTTTGCATCACCCTCCCTCCCTCTTACTGTTTCCTGACAAGCGTTTGCATATGTGACCGCCTGGTCCCGTATATATGCAGCAAAGGGTTGTACCAAAGGAGGCGTCAAGCAGTGTCAGAACCTACACCGGAAACGACAATTTCGCATCCTCCTGTGCCTTCACTGCACAGCTACGCGCGAGTCATCGGATGGCTTTACTTTAGTCTCGGTGTCACTGGACTGTTTACAGACAATCTGTGGCACATGTTTGCTTTGACCCATATGATACCCATGCTCTATATGATCATTGGCTTAAGCGGTCTCATCGTCGCAGGAAAGGCTGGACTGCGTGCACATCAATTCTTCAACTTGTTTATGGGGACCGCCCTGACGGTCTGGGGCGTCATGGGCACACTCATGCCACAACTGTTTTCCCCGCTTCCTCTGACTTTAGATAACGCCTTGCATGTGGTGAGTGGATTATGGGGCTTTTATGCGGTGGCAACTGCATTTTGGAAGGGCTAAAAGGGGCCGCGACTAGGCACACTACAGCTTGTTCGGAACCCATAAAACAAGGAGGCGATCGAATGAAAATTCGCGACTTGATGACGGCCAATGTCTCCTGTTGCACACCACAGGCCACTTGCGAAGACGCGGCTAAAATGATGCAACAAGAAAACGTCGGCGCCATACCGGTCACAGAAGGTAAAAAACTCGTGGGCATCGTTACCGACCGCGACATCGTGGTCAACTGCGTAGCCAAAGGTACACACTGCGCGCAAACCTCGGTGTCCAGCGTCATGACGCGCAACCCAGTCACTTGCTCACCTGAGACGGATGCACACGAAGCCACTCATCTGATGGCGTCGGAGCAGATCCGACGCTTACCTGTAGTGGAAAATGGCAACATCGTCGGGATCTGCTCACTTGGCGATCTCGCAGTCGTCGACATCCATGTCAACGAAGCTGGCGAAGCGCTCAGCGGGATATCGGAGCAAACGCATCAGGTGCATTAGTCACCTTACCCATCACACTTACGAGCGCCTACGGGCGCTCTTTTTTCGAACTCCATTAGATATCAATAAAAGCCCCCGCAAATATGCGGGGGCGAAACAGTGCTGGTTTGAAATTGTGAGTGAAGCTTAACGGCCCGACAGTTGCTGCTCAGCCAATGCCACCAGCTTACGGGTGATGTGACCACCGATTGTACCGGTATCCCGGGTCGTCATCGTACCCCAGTACCCGTCTTGAGGAGTTTGAATCCCCAGTTCACCTGCAACTTCGTACTTCAGTTGATCGAGAGCGCGTTGAGCGCTTTTGACTACGAGCGTGTTGGACTTTTGTCCTGATGCCACGCTGACCACCTCCTTCGTGATACTATTGTACCCGCGAGGAGGATCTCTATTCTGCCACTATTTGGCGATCTGCTAATGCGACATAAGCGCGTCGCTTGATACCTGTGTACTCTGCCCGCGGACGAATCAGGCGGTTGTTGCGATACTGTTCGAGGACATGCGCAGTCCATCCAGCAATGCGGCTGACAGCAAACACGGGCGTAAACAGATGAATCGGAATCCCCATCATAAAATAAGTTGAGGCGGAGTAAAAGTCCACATTAGGATTGAGCTTCTTCTGTTCCTTCACCACTCGTTCAACGGTTTGCGAGATCTCATAGTAAGACAGGTTGCCCGCACGCTCGCCCATCTCTTTAGACATTTTGCGCAGGTGTGTCGCGCGTGGGTCTTCAGTGTGGTAAACCCTGTGGCCGAAGCCCATGATGCGACGTTTGTTGGCAAGCGCCTCGCGAATCCACGCGTCAGCGTTAGACGGGGCTCCGATCTCTTTTAGCATCAGCATCACTTGTTCATTAGCTCCGCCATGCAAGGGACCTTTGAGTGTGCCTACCGCGGAGGTGATGGCAGAATACACATCGGACAGCGTGGCCGCTGTTACCCGGCTAGAGAAAGTTGAAGCGTTCAACTCATGATCAGCATGTAAAATAAGCGCTATTTCAAACGTTCTGGCAGTGACATCATCCACTTCTTTACCGAAAAGCATATAAAGGAAATTGGCGGCCAGGCTCAATTCCTCGCGTGGAGCGACCATCTCTTGCCCGGTCTTGTGCCGTTCGATGGCTGTAACCATGCTCGGCAACTGCGCGACCAATCGCGAAGCTTTGCGAACACTCGCTTCAAAACTGTTATCTTCTCCATCAGGATCGAACAGTCCGGCGGTCGACACCAGCGTACGAAGCATCGCCATGGCATTCCCATCTTTAGGAAGGGTATGTAACGTCTGAATCACATGTGCATCGAGTTGTCTGTTGCTGCGCAGCGTTGCGGCGAAAGTTTGCAATTGTTCAGGAGTGGGTAACTCCCCGTTCCACAGCAGGTAAATCACCTCTTCGAATGTACAGCCACCTGCCACCAAGTCATGGATGTCATAACCACGATATACCAGCCTGCCTTCGTCGCCATCAATAAAACAAATATTGGATGAAGCCGCTACTACATCTTCCAGGCCTTCAGAAAATTCCGCATCAGCCATCTGAATCCCCCACTTTCATCGAATTGCAATCGCGTACAATCCTCTCGGACTGCACCCCATCCATTATACTCCTTACATCTACGAATGATCAAAACGTCGCGACTTCCTCAGTTCTCAAACCACCCGTTTTTCAGCGCGTACACAGCGGCTTGTGTGCGATCGGACACTTGGAGCTTGGAAAGGATATTGCTGACGTGTGTTTTCACCGTTTTTTGTCCGATAAACAGGGCGTCCGCGATCTCCTGATTAGAACGTCCTTTCGCGATCATGCGAAGCACGTCGAGTTCACGCTGTGTCAGCAAATCCATTTTCGCGTGTTCTCGCCTGCCGTCCATCATCGCGCGCATGGCATCAGGATCATAGGTGACGCCTCCATCAACCGCACGCCTGATTGCAGCCAACAGTTCAGCCGGTTCTGCTGTTTTGAGCAAGTAGCCCGTCGCACCACTGTCCATGGCAGGAGTCACATGTGCGGCGTCCACAAAGCTCGTCAAAATCAAAATTCGCGCATTCGGATCCAATGCCCGCAACTGTCGAAGCGCAGTCAACCCGTCGACAGGCTTCATCTGCAAATCCAAAAGCACCACGTCCGGGTGCTGATCTTTATACAAGTCCACCGCTTCAGCCCCATCTGATGCTTCACCGATCACGGCAATGTCGTTTTCGAGCGACAGTAGTGCCCGCAGTCCGCGCCTGACGACTTGGTGATCGTCGGCTAATAGAATCGTGATCACCTCTTTATTGGCCATACACACGCCCGCCTCCTCGCACAATCGGTATAACAGTCAGTACCTGCACGCCACCGTCTGTTCGGTTGCTGATCACACAAGTGCCGCCAAGCAGTTGCGCACGCTCACTCATAGACTGCAAACCGACAGACGTCATCGCTGTGTCTGTGAATGCATCGCCATCTCCGAATGCGCTCATGCCTTTGCCATCGTCGTAGATACGCAAAACGACCCGGTGTGACTCGATGTACAATTCCACGCCAATGGCATGCGCGTGCGCGTGTTTCAAAGCGTTAATGCTCGCTTCTTGCGCAATCAGAAAGAGGGCATCTTCCACGCTTTGCGCAAGCGGCGTCCGAGCAGCATCGAGCCGATCATCGCGAAACTCATAAGACATCACCACCCCAGTGCGCGCCGACAATTCAGTGGTCAAGGTCCGCAACGCTGCAGCTAGGTCCCTGTCTCCCAACTGCTGTGGCCGTAGCTCAAGCAACAAAGACCGCATAGCAGCTTGGGTGCGAGAAGCCAGTTCACGCAGCTCTGGCAACAGGGATAAAGCGGCTTCTGGGTTCGCTGTCCGCTGTGCGTCGGCCGCCGTGCAAAGCATCGCCAAACCAAATAAGTCTTGGCTGACCCGATCGTGCAATTCACGTTGTACGCGCGCGCGCTCCTGAATCGTGGCCGCCACGACCGCATCTTGACGCAGCGCAAGATTGTCGTCAGCCGCGTCTTGAAGCGCTCGCACTTGCTCCTGCAGTTTCTGTGCCATGGCGTTCAAGCGATTGGCAGTTAGCGCCAAGTCGTCATCGCCCGACATCTCGATCCGATACTGTAAACTCCCGGCGGCAAACAGGGAACTGGCATCGGCAAGTTTGGAAAGTCGGCTCCGAAACTCCGCTGTTCCCCGAAAAGCGATCCAGACAACTGTGACAAGTAAAGCGAGAAAGCACAGAATGACAAACAAGACCGCGAACACTACCGCGCCACCTGCGTGCCACCACCCGATGGCGCGTAAAATGAACGCCAGATGGTCGCCTTCCAAAATGCCGACGATCAGTGCCCCAAAGGCGACACCGGCCCCTGCGGCCAGCGCGTGGGAAGTCAGCAACCAATGAGATGGGGTACGATCAGACATCTTATATCATCCTCGTAATCCGAACTTCCCCGAAACGCAGCTTCACTTGTATGCGGACACGGGTCTCCGCCTGTTCATATTCTGGGTCTTCGTACAAAACAGGGTGCAAAGAGACGCCACTGTCCCTCGTCTCAAAAAGTCGCACTTCACCGCTAAACAGTTCCACGCGCACGCTGACAGGCAAACCAACAGGTACCTGAATGCGAATCTCCCCTGCACCGCCGTTGATGATGATCGGAGTCTCACCGGTCGAGATGCTCGCCGTGATGAGATTGATACGGATGGAGCCCACAAGACTCTCGAGCAAGAGCGGTTCGAGATGCCACGGCCCATCCCCGTACCTCATTTCCCCTATCTTCGGCATGCGCCTAATCGAAGGAACAGGAGAGGGTCTTTGCGTCCGATCCACACCTTCTTCCCAGTCGTCGACGTCTCGATCATCAGGCTCGCCCGCATGGTACGCGGCGTCGCGAACATCAAAATGAGAGGACCGCTGACTCGACGATGCTCCAAAATGTACCCTGATGCGTCCCCGGCCAAGGAGCATGATCCCGGCATAGATCAGCACGATGGCATAGACCAAGTCGAGCGGGTGAATAAAGTCTACCCGCACAACGTGAAGGTTCTTCAGCAAAAAAAGCACCCCGACAAGCAAGATGACGATTGGCGTCAACAAGTGCGCCGAGCCCTTGCGTATACGCCGATAGAGCGACTCGAGCCCGTATAGGATAAGCAGTCCTGGCCAGTAGAGATTCCAAAAATAACTCTCCGAGTGGTGCGACAAGCCAAGGGCTGTCAGCAGGTAGAACACACCGTATAAGATCAGTCCGATCGCGACTGCCCACTTCATGTGACTCGTCACCTTTCCGTTCCTTACTTACCGTTCTCCGTCTCTATAGTTAATACCATGTCACACCGCATCAGCACATCGGTCTGAAGACGGACATGCGATCTGGTATAATCATGAAACAAGAAACGGAGGGACCCCCCATTCATCAATACTGGTTTTACATCGGCAACTTTCCCGTCAGAGCCTATAGCACCTTGTTTCTTCTCGCTTTTTTGATCGGTCTAGGCGTCACGGTGTACTTTGCCAAAGCGGAGCATAGAGAACACCTGATCGATCATTTGCTGAATCTTGGCCCTTTACTCTTTATCGGCGGGCTGATCGGCTCGCGTATCTGGCAAGTGTTCTTCTTCGACTGGGGCTACTACCGGCTGCACCCAGGTCAGATCATCGCGATTTGGAACGGCGGCTTATCGATCCAAGGCGGCATTGTCGGCAGTCTGATCACAGGGCTCTGGTATGTCCGTGCCCACAAAATTTCCTTCTGGGAGATCGCAGATCTCTTTGCGCCCGGCCTGATCCTTGGACAAAGCATCGGGCGAGATGCCAACCTGATGAATGGTGATGCCTTCGGATCACCGACAGGCGGGAATTTCGGCTTGCTCTATCCACAGGGCACCTTGGCCCGGTCTACCTATGGCGACCGCCCGTTGTGGCCAGCTGAGGTCTGGGAAGGACAAGGTGACGTTATCATCTTCGGGCTCCTATTGCTGCTGAAGCTGCGCAGGTGGCCACGCGGATATCTGTTCCTATTTGAAATGATTCTGTATAACGTCGAACGATTCCTGCTCGAGATGTTGCGAGGAGATAGCCCGCGATTTTTATTTCACTGGGATGCAGCGCAGTGGACGTCTGCGCCTGTGATCGTGCTGGCCCTGCTGGCGCTGCCTTGGCTCGCGCGTTATGAACAAAAAGGAAGCGCAGCGGCCTGATGACCATTGCGCTTCCTTTTTGTCTCCCACTCTCTGTAAGACTGCTCTCTGGCTCGTACGCGATCGATGCCTTCGCGATTAAGCAAACGCCTTGTTCAGCGCCTGATCCAAGTCTGCAATAATATCTTCTATAGCCTCAATGCCAATAGATAAGCGAACAAGTTCTGGCGTGACACCAGAGAGTCGTTGCTCTTCTTCAGTCAGCTGTTGATGTGTCGTACTAGCCGGGTGGATAACCAACGACTTTGCATCACCGACGTTCGCCAAGTGTGAGAATAGCTTCAGACTGTCGATAAAGCGTCCACCGTCAGCAACCGTCCCTTTAATGCCAAAAGTCAGAATCGCGCCTTGCCCGTTTGGCAGGTATGTTTGCGCCAAATGATGGTACGGACTCGATTCGAGGCCGGGATACTGTACCCACTCCACGTTCGCATGCTGCTCGAGGAATCGCGCAACCGCCAAGGCGTTGGCGCTGTGCCGCTCCATGCGCAAGTGCAGCGTTTCAAGGCCTTGCAGCAACAAGAAGCTGTTAAAGGGACTAATCGCGGGGCCGAGATCGCGCAACAGTTGCACACGCGCTTTGACAATATAAGCAAGCGGCCCAAGAGCACCTGTATACGATACGCCATGATAACTGGGGTCTGGCTCGACAAGATCCGGAAATTTCCCGTTCGTCCAGTCAAAGTTACCGCTATCGACGATGACGCCGCCGATCGATGTACCATGCCCACCAATGAACTTTGTGGCGGAATGAATCACGATGTCTGCGCCATGCTCAAACGGGCGGCAGAGATAAGGTGTGGCAAAGGTGCTGTCCACGAGCAGCGGTACGCCACATTCATGTGCGATGTCCGCAAGCTTGCGCAGGTCTGCCACGTCGATGCGCGGATTGCCAATGGTTTCTACATAGAAGGCTTTGGTGCGCGGCGTTACCGCTTGTGCGAATGCTTCAGGGTGATCAGGACTAACGAAACGCACCGTGATTCCCATACGTTTGAGTGTTACGGCGAACAGATTATACGTCCCGCCATACAGATTGGTCGATGCGACAATCTCATCGCCTGCCCCTGCAATATTTAAAATCGCAAGCGTAATCGCAGACTGTCCTGAACTCACCGCGAGCGCACCAACGCCACCTTCGAGATCGGCGATCCGCTGTTCAAAAACATCTTGCGTAGGATTCATGATCCGCGTGTAGATATTCCCCGATTCCTTTAGCGCAAAAAGATTAGCTGCGTGCGCCGTATCGCGAAACACATACGAGCTAGTCTGATAAATAGGCACCGCCCGCGCGCCTGTTACAGGGTCTGGTGTCTGCCCCGCATGCACCGCGCGGGTAGCGAATCCTTGTTTGACTTCAGTCAACATAACCTCTCCTCTCACTCGCGCCGAACTTTAAGGCGCGTGCACCCAAATAAAAAAACCCCTTCGTCGAGAAGCGGCTGTTGGCAGACGTCTTCTCTCATCTTCCAGACGTCAATTACGTCTGCTGGATTTAGCACCTCTACAATGTCGCCATTGTCGGTTGCCGGGCTTCGTCGGGCCAGTCCCTCCGCCACTCTCGATAAGAGTTTTCCTATAGGTTTGTAGGAAATACAATAACAGAGGTCAAGCCTTACTGTCAACCACCACCATTATATTTCGCCGTGATTTGGCGGATGCTATCCGTACCAAACTCAGACGAAGGAGAGGGTGCCCCTTGTTGATTCGGTTTGTACGCGAAGTATACCACGCGCAAAACCGCACCCTCACTTTGTACGTGGTACCGCTCATGGCCGACTTGTACGGCGAATTTGCAGAGGAGCTTGGCGATAGTAGTGAAGATCTCGGCGATCTGCGGGCTCCAGAAGGATTGATCAACTTTGCCGCAAGCAAGTACGGGGACTTGAACGCCTCCTCGCTCGAGGTGATATCCGGCAAGGACACCCTTTCTGTACTGCCATTTCCTGCATTCGATACGGAGGTAGGCAGCACCCCCGCGCAGCCAGGACTGATGCCTGGCGTTACCGTAGATTTATCCAGCTCTCCGCTGGTGAGTGTCGAGAGTTCTGAGGCGCAAAAGCAACAGGCTGTCCTGCAAGTCGCGAAAAGTCAGCTCGGCGTACCCTACATCTGGGGACACAGCGAAGACACCGGGCACCAAGGATTTGATCATTCCAGTTTCGTACAGTTTGTCTATCGACGTGCGCTCGGATATCGCTTCTCTCGCATCGCGCGCGAGCAGGCCGCGCGAGTCGGTAGACCAGTCACTGTGAGCGAGATGCGTGCGGGCGATCTGCTGATTTTCTCTGGTGGTAGCCACGTCGGCCTTTATGCAGGAGATGACCGAATGATTAGCCAAGGTGGGGGCCGCGGCCATATCGGTTACCTACGCGTCGGTCCAGGCTCTTACTGGCGGCGTCGCCTCACAGCAGTAAAACGCATGTTTTGAACCCGCCTTTTATCCATACACGCCGTGACGACGATTGGCGCGCCATCATACCTTACCATCATGGACTGGCAAAGGATGTGATGCAGACATGGTACGTCCCCCGGCTCTTGGCAACCCAGAGCAAGTGGCGCAAATGTCCGTGTTCACTGCCACTGGGCAGTGGCTCATCGTCATTGGTGCAGCCATGGTTGCAATCGGTTTGACCTACAACAGTGTGCTGGCACGTAATAAAACGGTCTCGAACCAGGCAGTGACGGATAACAGCGTGACACCCAAGTAACCGGAAAATGAATAGCACCTTGGCGTTCTGCGCTCAGCACATATCCTTTGCGACACGCCGAGCCACGTGTCCGCCTATCGCCTGATCCAAAAAAAGAGACACGCTGTCGTGTCTCTTCCCCTCACGTAAGCTCTACAGCACAGCTTCCAGTTCGAGTGGTATACCTGCCTGCTCGATCTGATCTACATATTTAAGACCGGACCCTGTATTCATGACCAGCACCCGTTCGCCTTCTTTGATGTAACCGCTGGCTCGCAGTTTCCTAGCGCCCGCCAACGCCGCTGCCCCTTCAGGACACACGTGCAGTCCATCACGAGCGACAGTCGCTGCGCGTTCTTGCGTCAGTTCCTGATCAGTGACGGTGATGGCAGCCCCACCTGTTTGGCGTAGTACATCGAGAATGAGAAAATCACCGAGCGCTTTAGGAACGCGCATGCCGAAGGCGACCGTGTGCGGATCCTTCCACTCCTGCGAGACCTCGTCTCCCTGGTTAAACGCCCGCACCAGAGGGGCACAACCCTCGGCCTGAACAATGGCAATGCGTGGCAGCTTAGGACCGATCCAGCCCATCTCCTGCAATTCCCGCAGCCCCTTATATATACCGATGACACCAGCGCCGCCGCCAGTCGGGTATACGATCACATCGGGTACTGACCAGCCAAACTGCTCTGCAATTTCGAGACCCATCGTCTTTTTCCCTTCCAGGCGAAAGGGTTCTTTCAGGGTGGAGACATCGTACCAACCGTGCTTGGCACAGGCGCGCGCCACGATCCGCCCGGCATCACCAATCGTACCGGAAATCACATACAACTCAGCGCCCGCGATCACACATTCCTTACGCGGGGCCATCGGAGCCGAGTCGGGCATAATCACGGTTGCCCGGATTCCGGCGCGTGCTGCATATAGAGCCCACGCGGCGCCTGCGTTGCCGTTAGTCGGAATGGCTAAAGCCTCGACGCCCAGCTCCTTGGCTTTAGAGATACCTACCGATGCGCCACGCGCCTTGAATGTGCCTGATGGAAGCACGCCTTCGTCTTTCACGATTAAATTGTCGATGTCCATGTCCGCACCACTTTGTGACAGCGGGATCAGCGGCGTCATCGACTCGTGCAAAGAGACGATCGAAGCAGGATCGGCAACAGGTAGCCACTCATGGTAGCGCCACAGGTTCTGTGGCCGCGAAGCCACTTCTTCTTTGGTCACTGCAGAAGCAATGCCGGGCAAATCGTACCGTACCCACATGGGACTGCCACATGCGCACGTCTGTGTCCGCTTGCTCACGTCGCCTTTTCGGCCACAGCGCGAACACTCCAAATGACTGGCGTAACTAAAACGTTTCACTCTATGACACCTCCAGATCGCGAACAGGCGGTCTTCACACTGTATGACCATCTACCTATACATGCCCACGACAATCGTCCAGGACTTCGCAAGTTATCCCCGTGTAAAATCAATGTGTCTCTCTCCTCCATCCAGAAAAACCCTTGAGTGCGCAGGTTCTGTCTTAGCGACGACTCTCCCGTGGCTCACCACGTACCGACAAGGTGGCTGGC
>JAPNUP010000009.1 GCA_026627345.1 Bacillota bacterium
GTATACCCTTAACACAATATTGACGAAATCTTAACATGCCGATGCTACAATGACGCCAGCCCGGCGTAAACGCAGCGACGAGCAAGGGGGCCACGACATGGAGGCGCGCAGACAGTTTCACGGAGCCTTGGAGACGCTGCAACAGGACTTGCTTCGGATGGGGGCACTGGTGGAGGAGTCGATCTTCAAGGCCGTGCGTGCGCTGATCGAGCAGGATGCCCAAGTCGCGGAGCAAGTCTTGGCGGGCGATGACCTGATTGATCAGATGGAGGTTGATATTGAGACGCGGTGTTTACGGCTGATTGCGCTGCAGCAACCGATGGCAGGTGATCTGCGCATTCTCGGTTCGGCGCTTAAGGCAGTGACTGACCTTGAACGCATGGCCGATCACTCTGTCGATATCGCCAAAGTCGTGCTGCGTATGAACCCGCAGCCGTGGGTGAAGCCGCTCATCGATATTCCGCGCATGGCGCATACGGTCGAGGAGATGGTGCGCGACAGTCTCACTGCCTTTATTCGCCGCGATGTGGCGATGGCCGATACACTCGCCGCTCGCGATGACGAAGTGGACGGGCTGTATGGTCAAATTTTTCGCGAACTGCTCGTTCTCATGATCTCGACCCCAACTTCTGTCGAACAGGCGACGCAACTCCTGATGGTGGCGCAAAATCTTGAACGCATAGGCGATCATGCGACCAATATCGGCGAGTGGGTCATCTATATGGTAGAAGGCGTGCGGCGGGATCTGAATATTTAGCGGTGGATGCGGATGGCGACGCAGAAGATCAGAGCGACGGCAGAGGCTTTTTTGTTGCAACGCGCGGACGGCTACGCCATTTTACGAGTGCGGCTGTTCAGTGGCGAGGCGATGCGGGCGGTCGGCACGCTGGCTGAGGTGCCGCTCGGGGCGGAGTGTGAGTTTGTCGGGCGGTTTTTGTTTCACGAGCGCTACGGACGACAGTTCATGGTCGATGCGTACTACACCGTGTTGCCGACTAGCGCGATCGGCATCGAACGCTTTCTTGCTAGCGGACGGTTCAAAGGCGTAGGCGCGCAGACCGCGAAGCGCCTCGTGACATACTTCGGCGTGCATACTCTCGATGTGCTCGAACAGGATCCGGAGCAAGTCGCGCAGGTCCCAGGCTTGACGCCAAAGCGAGCAGCAGCCATCGTGGCGGCATTTGCGACACAGCGCGAGCTGGCACGTCTGGCGACGTTTTTGCGCGGGCATGACTTGCCCCTGCATTTGGCTGACAAATTGGTTGATGCCTACGGTGGCAGTAGTGCGGCGCTGCAGACACTGCAGGAGCACCCTTATCAAGTGGCGCAAGATGTGCGCGGCATCGGGTTCAAGACGGCCGATCAGTTGGCACATGCCGCGGGGATGAGCGATGAGGCGCCAGAACGGCTGCTTGCAGCGCTGCAACACGTGTTGCGCGAAGCGGAAGATGAAGGGCACATGTACCTTCCCCAGGCGGAATGGTTGACGCGGGCAGCGGCCCTGACTGGGGTGGCGCTCGAGCAGGTGGCAGCGGTGAGCGGACAGCTCAGCGCGCGCGGTGCGGTGGTCTATCGGCAGGTCGATCAGGACGCCGCCGTCTATGGTGCGTATCTCGATCGCGTCGAGCAAGGGATCGCGTCACGCATCAGTGAACTGCTGCAGGCGACGGCGGGTGGCTTGGTACATGAGGGGGACGACGCGTGCGCACCGGAGGTCCTTTTTACGACAGAGGCCCTCGATTCGCCGGTGGGTTCCCCCGTGGCCGCTGATGACGCGGCGCTGACCGCTAGCCAGCGCGCCGCAGCTTTGGCGCCCCTATCGAGCCGGCTGGTGGTGTTGACAGGCGGGCCGGGTACGGGCAAGACGACCACTGTGCAGGCGATGGCGGCGTCTGCCGAGGCAGTCGGCTGGCAAGTGGTGTTGGCTGCGCCGACCGGGCGCGCAGCCAAGCGCTTGGCGCAAAGTACGGGGTATCCGGCGCTGACGATCCACCGCTTGCTCGAGGTCGGACAGCAGGGGGGCGGATCGCACGGATTTGCTCGCAACCGCAAGCGCAGGCTCGAAGGGAATCTATTTATCATTGATGAGTCTTCTATGATTGATGCGCCGCTCTTCATGAGTTTGCTCGACGCCTTACCGCAAGATGCGCGGCTCGTGTTGGTCGGAGATCCAGAGCAGCTCCCTGCAGTCGGGCCGGGACAGGTGTTGCGTGATCTTATCGCGTCCGGCGTCGCGACCGTTCACGAACTGCAATATGTGTTTCGCCAAGGCAAAGGTAGTATGATCACGGCGGCGGCCCACGCTGTGCGCTCAGGACAAGTGCCGGTACTGGCGCGATCGCTGGATGCTGACTGTTTCTTTTTGGAGGAAGACAATGCACAGGCTGTAGCCGATCTCGTTGTGGAGTTGGCGGCGACGCGATTGCCGCGTTATCTGCAAGTCGATGCTCGTCTTGGCATTCAGGTGCTGTCGCCGATGCGGCGAGGAACGTGTGGCGTGGATGCGCTCAATGAACGGCTGAGCGCAAAGCTTGCCTCGCAGGCTAAAAGTCCGAGTTTGAGCAGCGGCGAGCGAATTTTTCGCGTGGGCGATAAAGTGATGAATATGCGCAATGATTATGACCGTGATATTTACAATGGCGATATGGGTTTGGTTACGCAGGTGAATGAACAAGATCTCACCGTCAGGGTGGATGATGGCAGTCAAGGGCGCGACGTGGTGTTTACGCGTGCGCAGTGTGCGGGATTATCGCATGCGTATGCGGTGTCGGTGCACAAAAGTCAAGGCAGTGAATATCTTTGTGTGATCATCCCACTCGCGCGCGAACATGCGATCATGCTACACCGCGAACTGATTTATACAGCGATGACGCGCGCGCGACGGCTGCTGGTGTTAGTCGGCTCGCGCGAGGCACTGGCCATGGCCGTGAGTCGCAAAGGTGCGAATCGGCGATACACAGGCTTGCAGCAAGCGCTTAGGTCAGCCGTTATTCGAGTCACCTCCCCAGAAAGGGTGGACCACATACCGTGAATGAACGTGTGCTGGTTGTTGACGATGAAGAATCGATTCGCAAGTTGGTGCAGTACAATTTGACGCAAGCCGGTTTTGAAGTCCTCACCGCAGAGGAAGGGCATGCGGCGCTTGCGATTGTGTCCGAAAAACAGATCGACCTCCTCGTGCTCGACTTGATGCTACCTGGCATCAGCGGTCTGGAATTGTGCAAAAGGCTACGGCAGGAACAGTCGAAGATTCCGATTATCATGCTCACTGCGCGCGGGGAAGAGATCGATCGCGTCCTAGGGCTTGAGATGGGCGCGGACGATTATGTCACGAAACCTTTTAGTCCGCGTGAACTCGTGGCGCGGGTGCGTGCGGTGTTGCGTCGGAAAAATGAGTCCGGCGGCGAGAGTCCAAGTGGCGAAGGCACGCTAACAGTGGGAACGGTCGCGCTAGACCCGAACAAATATGTGGTGACCGCCCGTGGCGAGCGCATCGACTTGACGCCACGCGAATTTGAACTCCTCCATTACCTCATGCAGCATATGGATCGCGTAGTGAGCCGCGATCAGTTGCTCGATCGCGTGTGGGGGTATGAATATGCGGGCGATACGCGTCTGGTCGATGTACACATTAGCCATTTGCGCGATAAAATTGAGGATGATCCGAAGTCTCCGCGTTATATCAAAACGGTGCGCGGTGTCGGATATAAAATTGTCCGCGAGGAGTGAATGCGATGCTGTCTGCGGACCTCATGCCTTGGCTGGCTTTACTGGCGCTGGCGTGTTTGGGCATCGCGCTTTGGGAGATCACGCGACGTAAGCGAGTCACGAAGAGACTTGCAGAACTTACAGCTGTGCTCAACCGTGAGTTGCCGCAATCTACAGGTCGGCCCTCCACGGACGCAGCAGAGACGTTAGCGCAGCACGTGCATGCGGTGGTCGATGAGTTGCGCGATGAACGCGAGCAGATTCAACAAGAGCGCAGCAAGCTCGCAGGCATTATGAGCAACATCGGCAGCGGTGTTATTGTGATCGACGGCGCAGGGCGGGTGATTCTGATCAATGCGGCCACGGAGAAGCTACTCGGCATTCCGGAGGCGGATATGGTGGGGCGCTGGCACTGGGAGGCTGGGCATCACTACGGACTGGCGACGCTCGTGGATGAGGCGATCGCTTTTGGCGTCGTGCAAAAGCGCGAAGTGCAGCTACACAGTCCCAATGAAATGACACTCGAGGCGCACATCACCCCTATTTTGCAATCCAATGGCGCGATTGCCGGCGCAGTCGTTCTCATGCACGACGTCAGCGAGTGGCGGCGGGTGGAACGGATGCGCAGTGATTTTGTGGCCAATGTGTCGCATGAGTTACGCACGCCGATCACCGCGCTTAAAGGGTTTACGGAGACACTACTCGACGGTGCGCTCGATGATCCGGAGACGGCGCGTCAGTTTGTACAGATTATGAAAGATGAGTCGGATCGACTCGGACGACTGGTCGAGGACCTGCTCGATTTGTCGCGCATCGAAGCGAAGCGCACGCAGCTACATTTGGCCCCGGTGGCGGTGGATGGCATATTGCAAAAGGTGGCGGATACTTTTTTCGGGCATCCGACAGAGGGGCGAGCGACGTTGACCTGTGCGGCAGCGCCTGGACATCGTGGGCTTTACGTGATGGCAGACGCCGATCGGGTGCAGCAGGTGCTCATCAATCTGGTCAATAATGCCCTTCAGTTCACCCCGGCAGACGGCTCGATCGACGTTTCTGCGCGGCCGGATGGGGACCGCGTGGTGTTCTCCGTCAAAGATACGGGGGTCGGGATTCCTGCAGCGGATATTGGCCGCGTGTTCGAGCGCTTTTATCGCGTGGACAAGACGCGTAGTCGACAGTCAGGAGGCACGGGACTTGGGCTGGCTATCGTCAAGCACATCGTGGAAGCGCACGGCGGTCACGTGGGGGTGCAGTCGGAAGTCGGGCAAGGGAGTCGATTCTTCTTTGACCTGCCTGCGTGCGAGTGGTTCGAAGAGGAGGACCCGCTTGGCGCAGTGTGGGATCATTCGGTGGAGTGAGCGGATGACTCTTTCTTTGTGGCTTGTGGGATCAGGGCGCTTGCGCTACTGTCTGCGGGACACCGATCAGCGGACTGCCGCTTGTACGAGGCTATCAAAAAGGATATGCGAGATTCTCCTGCGCGGTATGTTACCCGCGTTTTTCGTGTGTTATGATGAGCCCGCGCGGTATAAGTAGAGGGGATTTTGATGTCATTGGACGCGCAACGCACAAGAAGAGGTGCATCGTATGCGGATCGCTGTATTGACAGATAGCACGGCTAATTTGACTGACGAACAGGTGCAACGCCACGGGATCACGGTGGTGCCGCTGCAGCTTGTGTTTGGCGACGAGGCCTTCTCGGATGGGGAGGATATGAGCGCGGAGGATTTTTATCAGCGGCTCGCCACGACTGACCAAGTGCCGACCACTTCACAGCCATCCGCGGGCGCGTTTGTCGAGGCCTTCGAGCGCTTGCTGCAAACGTATGATGCGGTCTGTGCAGTGCTGCTCAGTGGGAAGCTCAGTGGAACGGTACGAGCGGCTGAGTCGGCGCGCGCGATGATCGGGGATGCGCGCATTGCTATCCACGATTCTGCCATGGCGGATTATGCTTTAGGGCTGCAAGCGCTGACGGCGGCGCAGATGGTGAGCCAAGGGGCGACATTGGAGCAGATTCAGGCGGCGCTGCCGGACGTCGCTCGTCGCTCGCAGGCTTTTATCGTCGTAGGCTCTTTGGAGAATTTGCGGCGCGGGGGGCGCATCGGGGGCGCGGCAGCGCTTGTCGGCACGCTGCTTCAGATCAAGCCGGTCATTACACTACGGGACGGACTGGTCGAAGTACACGAGAAGGTGCGGACGTTCCACAAGGCGCTAGACGCGATTCTCGAGCAACTGAATCGCGATGTGACAGCGCGAGGCGTAAAGCATGTGCGGGTGATTCATTCGACGACTCCCGAGGCGGCTGCGGCATTCGCAGCGCGCGTGCGCGAGATGCTGCCGGAGGCAGAGCTTAGTGTGACGCCGCTGGCGCCGATCATTGGCGTACATACTGGCACGGGGTGCTGTGGGCTCATCTATCTCTGCGAGTCATGAGACACAAGCCGCCGCTGAACTGGCTTCCACACAAGACGGAGACGAGAAAACCTGGACGACTGCTTTCTCTGCTTTTCCCGCAACCACCGATTTGCCCACTGTGCAGCACGCCCCATAAGGGTTGGCTGGCAGGGCTAGTGCACCCTTATCTATGTGCGCAGTGTGCAGCTTCGGTACACGAGCTGTTTGGCGCGCTGTGCAGAAGCTGCGGGAAAGAGTCGGAGCACGGGCTGTGTCCGGACTGTGTGCGTGAGCCGCATGTGTTTTTACAGGCGCGCGCTTTCGCGAAGTATGAGGGGAGTGCAGAGAAGGCAGTCAAAGCGCTGAAGTATCAAAATGAGACTGGGCTCGCGCCCGTCTTAGGCGAGTGGTTGGCTCTCGCTTACGCGCGCCACTATGGGCTGGATCTGAAGGCTTGGTTGGTTCCGGTGCCGATGCACCCGCTCAAGGAGCGTCGCAGGGGGTACAATCAGGCGCAGTTGCTGGCAAAGGAAGCGAGTCGACATCTGCACATGCCGGTGGTGCAGGCGCTGCGTCGCATCAGCGAAGATGACGGTAGTCAGACGGTACGCTCGCGTGCACAGCGGCTCACTACGCTGGAAAGCGCCTTCGCGTTGGCGCCAGGCATTTCAGTCGCGGGGCAGCATATTGTGCTGATCGATGACGTGTTAACGACCGGAGGAACTGCGGACGCGTGCGCGAACGCGCTGATCGATGGCGGTGTAGCGTCCGTCTATGTGTTGACCGTTGCGAGGTGATAGCGTCAGAGGTATAGTGGTGGTGGAGGGATTTATATATGGATATCGCCTATTGTGCGGATTGTGGTCGTCTGTTTCAAAAGTCAGGGCTCCTGATCTGTAAGGACTGTCTGCGTAAACAAGACGCGTTATTTGAAACAGTGAAAGCGTATATCAGAGAGCATGGACAAGCCTCGATGGCGGAGATTTCGGAGGCGCTAGACGTACCAGTCGAGAAGCTGATCCGCTATATGCAAGAGGGTCGGCTCATACTAGGCAAGCACATCGATTATCCGTGTGAGCGGTGCGGCAACCCGATTCACACCGGACGCATGTGTGAACCGTGTATGACGATCGTTCAGTCGGATATGGCGAAAGCTGCTCGCGATCTGAGCGCACTGGCCGGTGACGCGCGGCGCACCGACGCAGGCGCGGGGACGGGCGGATACCGCTCGCGGCGCTTGTGAATGCAGGAGATGCGCGGCGCTTGTAAGCGATGTGGATGCGTTTGCGGGCTTTGAGGATGCCTGGCGGGCTTTTTCAAGGTGACGCATGGGCAGGGTACCCGCGTCTGATGGCCTCGGCAAAGAGGGCCTGAGCCTCCTCATGTAGCCCACTCTGCTGATAGAGTAGGCCCAGATTGTATAGCGCTAGGTAAGACCCGACGCCTTCGACGGTCGGGTATTTCTGTGTCTGCTCACCGATTGCTATACACGTACGATAGCAGCGTTCTATAGTGGACAAGTCAGCGATGCCGAAGTGGATATAGGCGCCGGCCATGAAGAAGTGTAGGTCTGGCAGATCGGGGTAGTCTTGTAGACTTTGCAGGAGCACAGGCCAGATCTCGTCCTGGAGCTCGAGACGCTTTAACGTGTGCAGATAGGTCATGAGGAGCTCTGGTCTGTAGGACGCATGTTTCGGCGCTTCCTGTAGGCTTTTCGCAAGTGCAGTCCGGGCTTCGTGCCAGTCTTCTAGCGCAAAGAGTGTCTTGCCCAACTGATACTGCAGATAGGCGCGGTACTCTTCGCGCGTATCTGCTCGCCCTAGCGCAGCGTCTAGGAGCTGCAGATTGCGCGCAGATTTGGCGGCCATCTGCCAAGGGGCGAGGTCGTAGCCGGAGTGCGCGAGTTCAATGTCCAGTGACAGACGCGGCAGTGCGTTTGATGCGTCTGCTACCTGCTCGTGAATCGGGCCGTAGAAGTACACTTCTGGCCTACGCACCAAGAGGCGCGTGACCTGAGATATGCTGACGCGACTTTGCATGAGCTGATCCCTGTGTGAACTGCGAATGCGCACCCTTCCGATAAACGCATCGCATATGGCCGTCTGTACGTCAAACTTTGCTCGCAGGTCTTTGGGGGCTCTCTCATCGGCGTCGATAACGAGCACAAAATCACTCGTGGCAAGCGACAATGAAAAGTTTCGTGCTACGGCAAAATCCCCGGTCCAACAAAATCTCTCCACGATGGCGCCGAATCGTTTGGCTAGGTCTATTGTGTCATCAGTAGACCCGGTGTCCACGACGATGATCTCGTCCACCTGGCCTTCGATACTTTGTAGGCAATCTGTAAGGTTAGCTGCCTCATCTTTCATGATCAGGCAAGCCGAGAGTGACTTACGCATTATTTCACGTGCACTTTGAGCCACGTCTG
>JAPNUP010000011.1 GCA_026627345.1 Bacillota bacterium
ACTTTGCTCGTCGCTTAGCAAGAATGCTTCGCGCAAAAGCACCGTCGTCATTTGGATGTCACCTGTGACAATGGTAAAGTGATGGTGAATCGCCTTTCTCAGGCGCTCGGTCGCTGAGACAGGGAGATCGCAGATCTGTTCGAGTTCGCGGCTGAAGCCGTTGATCGAGCGACTGGCGATCTGGAGAAGTAGCTCTTCTTTGCTGGCGATATAGTGATACAGGCTACCTTTTTGCAAGCCTACTTCATCGGCTATGTCCTGTACCGAGGTCGCGTGATAGCCTTTCTGGTTGAACAGTTTGATGGCGGCGCGAGCAATGTCATCATACTTGTTGGAAGCCATCTACTTCGCGCCCCTTTGTCGAACAGGATGTGTGACGTATCACTGATTTCAGATCAGTTTAGCAGTCTTGCACCGGGCTCGTCAACGCTTTCGCGCTGTAAAGTGGAGCCGCTTCTCATACCTAGACCTGGTTCGAATCGATAGGGGAGTCATACATGGTTCAAATAGAGAGTCGTAAGGGACAGTTGTGGATATTTGACATGGACGGGACGCTGCTGGATTCGGCGCCGCTTGCGGTGCCAGCTTTTCACGCGACCAGAGCGCGTATGGCGCAAGCCGGGTGGGAAGTGCCCGACGCCTGGAGTGATGATCAAGTGCTGCGTACTTTCGGTATGACACACGATCACATTTGGCAACAGCTACTTGGCTATCGACTCGATCACGAGCGTCAGCAGAGTGCAGATCGGTGGTTGCTCGAAGCGGAGGTCTCCGGTCTTCAAGAAGGACGCGCCACTTTGTTTACGGGCGTGGCTGACACACTGCGCGAACTTCATGCCCAAGGGGCCAGTCTTTCAGTGGCGAGCAATGGGCAGCAGGCTTATATTGAGGGTATCATCGAAGCGTCAGGATTGACGCCCCTGTTCGCGGGGCTGTACAGCGCGGCAGGTCGGCAGACGTCGACGAAGGTGGAACTCGTTCGGCAACTGCTCAGCGAGATTCCGCATCAGAGAGCCGTCATGGTAGGCGACCGCAGCTCGGATGTGGAGGCTGGTCTTGGCAACGGGTTGCCGGTGGTGGGTTGCGCCTTTGGCTTTGCCGACGACGGTGAACTCGCTGGGGCGTCCGTGCGGATCAACCGATTTGCGGAGCTGCTTCAGCTACATCCGTGGCTTTGAAATCGGTGCCCACAATTTTCGGGGGACCTCTTTACAACGAACGGGGCATTGCATATAATGGTCTCAAAAGGTCAACAATAGTCAAAGTCAGACGGAGTTCAGGGAGCTGGATACAGTCGATGCATCGATGGTGTCCTAGGGCATACTGACGAGAACTGACAGCGTTGTTGATCGCGCATCCTGATGCAGGGGGGATGGCATGGGTGAAAAGTAGCGTAGATATGATTGAAGCATACTTATGTGAGTTGCTGCGAAAGAGTGATGGCGTGATTGAACTGCAGCGTAGCGACTTGGCGCAGATGTTCGATTGCGTCCCTTCGCAGATCAACTACGTGATCGCCACTCGGTTCACCTTGGA
>JAPNUP010000014.1 GCA_026627345.1 Bacillota bacterium
GATGACCGCCTACGGTTCGGACACGTATAAGTGGAATGCGGAAAATGAACTGACCAGTGTGACCAATGCAAGCGGGACGAACACGTACACGTACGATCCGCTGGGTCGGCGCGCGACGATCGACGGGTACCACCTTGGCTACATCGGGAATTCCGATCTCGTGTCGTACATGACCGACAGCAGCAATAATCTAGTCAAGCGGTTCACGTACAACAGCGCAGGATTGCCGGTGCTGATGAGCGTGTCGTACGACGGCGCATTGTACACCTACGGCTACGTGTATAATGGCCTCGGCGAGATTGTCGGACTGGTAGATGACACGACCGGCAGCAGCACGCTGGGCCAAGAAGTGGTCACGTACGCGTACGACGCATGGGGCAATATCACCAGCAAGACGGACAGCACGGGCACGATGGACTTGTCGGAGATCAACCCGTTTGTGTACAAGGGCTACTGGTACGGGTGGAGCACGGGGCTGTATGACCTGAATGCGCGCTCTTACAACCCGGCGATTGGGCGGTTTCTTAGTGAGGATCCGATCGGGACGACACCGGGGAATGCGCTGAGTTACAATGAGTACGCGCGTACGCGGCGAACAACCCGGTGAATCGCGTGGACCCAAGTGGGATGGATGCTGTAGCTGTGGGAAGTGTAGCCGCTGGGTTCGGGATAGTTGAAGGGATTGAGGCACTCTTCCCTGGTGTGGGCTGGCTTGCGGAAGTACCTACGGGTGCTGCTGAGGCCATAACGTTAGGCATTGTTTCGTTGGCATCAGGTAACGCCGAGTCCAGTGGACTAAGCCTGCAGACATTAAATAATGGTTATCTGAAGAAACTTGGAATCAATGGTCACGCTTTTAAGCAACGAGTTCTTGGTAAGAAAGCACCGATCGCGGAATGGGATATCGTCGAGGATAAGAAAACCGGTGAGCTGTATCTTGAGCGTAAGAGTGGAGCTAATAAAGGCACTCTCGTCTCCACCGACGAGAATATCAACGACTATAAGAAGGACGAATAAGCTTTACACTGCAGTTGGGGAAATAGCGGTTTCATGCTAGGTAACTCTATCAAGGCGATTTGCTCCAGCCTTGATAGAGTGCTCTGTTCAAACCGTCTGATGGTTCTGAGAAATGTACAATTATTTCCATATCAGCGATATAGCATCGAGTGAATTTTTAAGGAGGAAATCAGTAAAATGAGTCAAGAAATAATGATTGAATTTGCAGTAATTGGAGACTTCTTTCCATTGGAAGTTATATCGGAGCGTTTGGGCCTTATGCCAACTGATCAGTATTACAAAGGGGATAAAATCCCAGAATTAAAAAATCAGCTCACACTCACAAAGGAAACATGTTGGAGTTTAAGCACTGGGTATCAACAGGCAAGTGTCGCCAATGAACAATTGGATGACATTCTCCGTAATTTATATGATAAGAAAGAAATATTGAATGAGTTAAGTTCGGAGTACAATTTGACATATAAAATATTTGTGGTTTTTAGGACGGAAGACTCGAATAGCGGGTTAATTATTGATAGTCCGGTAATCGATTTTGCCCACAGTATAGGAGCGTCATTTGACATCGACATATATGGTTAAGCGATCGGAATGTGTAACAAAAGTAACCGGCTGACGTCTGTAGGCAGCACGAGCCTATCGTACGATGCGGATGGTCAGATGACCGCCTACGGTTCGGACACGTATAAGTGGAATGCGGAAAATGAACTGACCAGTGTGACCAATGCAAGCGGGACGAACACGTACACGTACGATCCGCTGGGTCGGCGCGCGACGAT
>JAPNUP010000119.1 GCA_026627345.1 Bacillota bacterium
GCGAAAGGGTTCGCCCTCATTCAGCCGCAGTCACAGCAACTGCGATTGGAATCCCTGGCGGTGCCCGTTTCTGTCGGCCACTGGTTTACGTCGCAACTCATCGTGTTGAATAAAACGGTGCAAGTGAACTGGGGACAACACGGACCCAAAGTGGCGATTGCCCTCGAGGCGCAAGACGACATTCTCGAAAACAACAGTTCTCTGACGCTCGATCATTCTCGGGACTTACGTATTGCCGAGCATCTACTAGAGAGTAGAATGCGCCAGCAAGTGCAGGCCGCGTTGGATGCGTTACAGCACCAGTATCAGGCCGACTGTGTCGGATTCGGCGACGCCTTTTTCGCCGCTTATCCAAGACAGTGGCGCAAAGTGGAGAGCCACTGGCGGCAAGTCTATGCTCAGATGCCAATTACAGTGACCGCAAAAGTGCACGTGGTGCGCAGTGGCCTGACCGGAGACTCGCTGCGTGATCAACTGGCCGTTAAGGGGGAGTAACCTAGTGGGCATGACCATTGCCTTGTTTGCAATCATTTTGCTCGTGGCACTGCTTGCCGACTGGCGCGTTCTGATCCAAGATGGTTCGCTGAAGGTCTGGAGCATCTATGGGGGACTGACCCTCATCGGCATCGCCTTGGTGATCGTGTCGCTGATCGTCGGTCACGATCTGAACATGTTCGCGCCGATTACGCGTGCCTTGCATCCGATCAGCAGGTGGGTGTTTCAAACCCGATGAAATCCAACACGACGATCTCTAACCTACAGTATTTTATGTTGCTGCTTGGCGCGACCATCCCCTTTGGCCACTTCGTCTACTCGCATCTAGTCATCGCGTATGCAGGGCGAGACGGCTGGATCTCGGTGCTTCTGTTTGGCGTACTCGCGCTTGCCATGGCGCTTATGCTGACAAAGCTAGCGGTGATGCAAGAGAAGCGCTCCTTGGTGCAGCACTTCGGGTACATATGGGGGAACTGGGCTGGGACCATCGTCGGAGTCTTGTATGCCGTGTACTTCCTGATCATCGGGGCGATCACCATTCACTTGCTCGGCGCCTTTCTGGGCATCATCTACCCGCGCACGCCGCGCGAGATCTGGCTGCTGTTTTTGTCCATCGCGGTGATCTGGGCGCTGTACGCCGGACTCGAGGTGCTGTCGCGCGCGGTGATGCTCCTGTTGCCACTACTGATGGTGTTCGGGGTACTCGCGAGCGTGCTGGCGATGCCCGATCGGGACTACGCGCAACTCCTGCCGATCATGTATCACGGATTTTTGCCCGTATGGCGAGGCACGCTGATCATGGTCACCATGGTCAGCGAGATGGTGGTGTTCAACATGTTTACGCCAGACGTTCAGAAACGGGAAAGCCTAGTCCGTCAAGGATTCATCATGGCTGGACTGCTGACCCTCCTGTATCTCGGTCCGAGCGCAGGCCCTGTGATGATCTTCGGCGAAATGGTGGCGCGAATCCGCGCCTATCCAACCATTGTAGAGCTCCAATACTTGAACGCACAGCCCATATTGGCACGTCTCGACTTGCTGGGCGTCATCCTGTGGGTGTTTGGGTCATTCTTTCGGATCGCTACGTTCGGGGTCGGCGCCATGCGGGCGATTACCGAGATCAGCCAGACCGAGAGAGTGAACACCTATGCGATTCCAGTGGCGATCGTCCTGATAACGCTAGGACTTCTGATGCCGATGGACCGGGCAGATGACTTCACCTTTCTCGCCACCACGTATCCCATTATCTCGATGTTTATGGGTCTGTTCCTGCCCACCTTGCTACTATTGTCCACGTGGCTAAAGGGCTTGTTCAGCCCGAAAGCG
>JAPNUP010000081.1 GCA_026627345.1 Bacillota bacterium
ACCATCAGATACCCGACTAATAAGATGATGCAGACGGTCAACGTCAGGCTGACTGGTCCGCGACCAAACCCAAGTCCACCATACGCTTTCTCGACACCAAACCAATCGGCGAAGGAGGCGCCGACCGGACGCGTCATAATGTAAGCAAACCAGAAGGCTGCGATGTCGTTCAGTCCAAACATCCGATACGCGATCAGAGGCAGGAACATCAGCACCGCGAAGACAATTCCTGAGGTGGCGTAGCCAAGACTGAGTGTGGTGGCGGTCATATCGCCAATGGCCGTGCCGAAAGCGAAGGCTGCTAGCACCGTGAGCCAGTAAAAGATTTCCCTTCTGCGCGTGTATATACTGTGTATGGAGAGGGTGCCTTCAGTTATCTTCCAAGCGATGAGAAGGGCAACCATGACAGCGAAGAAAAAGAGCGTAGAATCCAGATAGGGCACGCCGAGAACGATGTGCGTCGCATCCGCTGCCATGGTGCCAAATATACTGACCATGACGACGACGAGCCAGTATACCCACGTCACATACCGTTTGACGGAGAATTGGAGGAGCAAGGAGACTACCAAACCGATAAAGCCGAGTGCAACTGCCAGGTAGTGATTCATATGTAAGACTAAAAAATCGGATGTCGCTTCCCCCATCGCCGTCGTCAACAGCTTGATGAGCCAAAAGTAAACCGTGATCTCGGGCACCTTGCTCATCGCAGCTCGCGATGGCCGTGGGCGCGTCGTGCATACAGTATGATCTGACATGGTGCGGGGCCTCCAGGTGCAATAGATGATAGCGCGCCTATGCGCGGCAACATCTACTTTGCCTGAGATGCCGGGCCATTGCAACTGAGACTCATAGCGACTCCAGCCTAACCACTCAACGGCAACAAATGCTCACTAGAATGTCACAATATCTATGGCCTCTGTATCCGCGTGCACGTGAATCTCGCGGATCACAGTGCGTAGCAGGGCTCGCTTCACAGCTGCCGTCGCCCCTGCCCCTGCCTCTGCACGCTCGACGTCTTGCAGATGCGCCCACAGGCACTGCAGCCTCTCGCGCGTGGAAGATGCGCTGCCGTAACTAGTAGTAGCCGTTTCGTCAGCGCGCGCAAGCGCCTGAAGCTGGGCCTCCAGACGTTTGCGCTTTTCGCTAATCGCCATGAGTTTATCGCGAACATCTTTCGGATCGATAGCAGAGTCGCCAAGCCAGTCGAGGAGTCGACTGCTCGTCTCCGCAAGACGAGTCAACTGCACTTCCACTTGCCTTTGCATTTCTGTCGTTGCCGTCGGCATGCTGATATCCTCGTCTAAAGAGTCGAAGCGACCGAGATCCGGCTCCCCCACCCACTGAAGCACGGCCTTCCAGACTGCACATTCGAGATCGTCGGTAGCCAGATAGAGGCCGCATCCCGGATGCTTGCTACCCACCGTTTTTTTCACATCTGTGTAGTATGTGCGTACGCGTCCCCAGTTTTTCCGCCGCACCCCCGTTAGAGTGTTGCCACACGTCGCACAGCGGAGCAAGCCACTAAGCAGATAAGAGGTAGCTGGTTGACCGGCGTAACGTCGGCGCGCCTGTTCTAATAAAGCGGCGGCAAAGTCAAAGGTCGCCCGCTCGACAAGCGCTGGAATCGGGAGTCGAATCCACTCCTCTTGCGGCCGCTCTTTCTGACGGATGCGCTCTGATGCAGCGCGGTAACGGTTACCTAGCATCCCCTCGGTATTCCACCGATTTTGGTAAAACTCGCCGATATACGCGCGATTCATGAGCATTTGCCGCACCACCTGGCGGTGAAACACAGGTGCGCCGCGTTTGGTCGGCACCCCAAGGTCCGTCAGGTAACGAGCGATGCCATTGATTCCACGCACACGCCCTTGCGGATGGGTAAACAGGTCGAAGACCAATCGCACAATCGCAGCTTCTCGATCGTTGACGACAAAGCGATCGTTTGTCGGATCGAAATCGTATCCATAGATGCGAAAGTCCCGTAATACGCGCCCTTGTCGCGCCTTTTCTCGTCGTCCACGCGACATTCGCTCGTTGATTTTCGCTTTCTCAAATTGGCTGATCGCGCCGCGCATCTGATAAAACAGTTGACCCTCAGGCGTGCGCGCATACGCGCCACTCACAAACAACAGCTCCGCTTTGGCTTCGATCTCATCAGATAAGATGAGTTGATTCATCAGTTTGCGCGAAAGCCGATCAGGGTCTAAACAGATTACTTGATGAATGAGACCATTTCTCACGTCTGCACGCAGGCGATCTAATGCCGGCCGATCGAGAAACTCGCCGGAAATTCCTTCATCCACGTACTCCTTGACCTCTGTCGTCGCCGCTTTGCTCCGGCATTCCCGCACTTGATCCAGCAGACTGAACCCGTTTTTCGCCTGTTCCTCCGTCGACACTCGTGCATAGATCGCGATCATGGGGCACTCGTTCACCTCTGCAATCACTCTCGAGTAAAGTCTTGAAAAATGCGCGACGGCAATCGGCTGCAAAGGGGCCTTCGATCACATGTATTGGCAACATCCACACCTCTAGGGTCACCTTATGACACAAAAGCGTTGTCCTATACCGCCACTGGGACTCTTCGCCGCAGGCGCGTTGACAGTAGAATCTCATTTTCAATGCAGCGTGCAGCGTATGTGGCGAACTTCGTCCCCGCGTCGGCGCGAAAACTTTTCACCGCTTTAATCAGACCAATCGTGCCAAGAGAAATCAGGTCATCTTCTTCCACTCCTGAATCTCGAAATTTCTTCGATATAAAGGCAACGAGGCGCAGGTTATGTTCCACGAGTGTGTGAAACGCATTTTCGTCCCCTTGCGCAATGAGTTTCAGGCAGTTGCGTTCGTCTGACTCGTTTAGCGGATGCGGGAATGCCTGGTTTTTGACATACGAAACCATGCAGACGGACTCGCGTACGGCCAGAGTGATCAGTGAAGCCAAAAGTGGCACTCTGCTTCCCTCCTGCGCATTTCAGCTCATTCAGGTCATCGTATGTATCGGGAGCATGAAGTGTTCACAAATATGTACGACCATATTTCCCTATTCGCGGTACTTTCCCTATTGCGAGATGCTGTGCAAAGTGGTAGACTTTCTCTAGTAAATAAGTGGTTGAAACTTAATGGCATATCGGTGCCGATCGCACAATAACCGACAGGTTAGGGGATTGCACCCGATTCTACCGCAGTTTACAACTTATAACAGGAGGGTGTTTACAAATGATGAAGTCCACAGGTATTGTCCGTAAGGTCGATGAGTTGGGGCGCGTAGTGATTCCGATCGAGTTGCGCCGTACACTCGGTATCGGCGAGAAAGATGCACTTGAGATCTATGTTGACGGAGACCGTATCGTACTGAAGAAGTATGAGCCAGCTTGCATATTCTGCGGCCAAGCCGACGAGATCATCCACTTTAAGGGCAAGAACATCTGCCCAAGCTGCATCGGAGAAATGTCTGCTCGCTAAGCGCAGACGGCGCTCTGGCGCCTCATGATTGTGCGCCTGCCATTGCCCGCGTGCCTGATCTGGCACGCGGGCATATCTCTTTAGCCATCACTTTCGCGCGCATGCACAAGCGCCTGGTAGACATCGCGCTTGGTTACCCCGCTGGCCTTGGCTACGAGACGCATAGCCTCTTTTTTATCTACGCCTTCTTGCATCATGCGGGTCACTCGCGCCACGAGATCAGCCTCATCAATCACCGTCGCACGTCTTTCGGCACCCAGTTCCACATGTGATTCTCTGGCGCCTTCCAGTAAGACAACCATCTCTCCGCGCACATCCGCTGGCGCAAGTAGGGTCGCCCACTCCGACAGCGGTCCACGGTACCATGATTCATGAAGCTTGGTGAGTTCCCGCGCGACGACCAGTTCGCGGTCATCTCCGAATATGGCATGCACGTCTGCGAGCATTGCCTGCAAGCGGTGCGGAGCCTCATAAAAGAGTAGCGTTTCCGGCCGCTCGCGCAGGGTTTCCAAATGCGCGCGCCGGTGCTTCTTGTCGCGCGGCAAGAAACCAAAAAAAGAAAAATGCGTCGTCGACAGTCCAGACGCCACAAGTGCCATGACAAAAGCAGAGGGCCCGGGCAATACGACGAAAGGCAACCCCTGTTCGATGAGCGTGCGGATAATCCCGTGTCCGGGGTCAGAGATTCCTGGCATTCCAGCGTCCGTCACGAGTGCGCCAGACTGCTCTTGCCTGAGCATCGCCACAATCCGCTGCCCAGCCGAGTCCGTGTTGTGCTCATGATACGAGAACAGGTGATCTGGACGGATCTCAAAGTGAGTCAGCAGTTTACGAGTGTGCCTTGTGTCTTCCGCGGCGATAAAGGAGACCGTCTGTAAAACGCGTAGAGCGCGAAGGGTGATATCATCCAAATGGCCAATAGGTGTAGGTACAATGTATAAGGTTCCTGTCATCGTCTCTGATCAGCCCGAACGCTGGAGGCTTTGTAAGCAAAACAGACAATCGCCTTTGCGCAAGCCACCGTAATTCACATTGCAAATATGGTATCCATCTTCATACAATTTCCCCAAGACACGAGCTGCCTCTCCACTCGTCACAGTACCTTTCTCCATGGCATGCGTCTTTGTGCCATCGGAAAGATGCGCATTTTCAAGACTGAGTTTGCGGTTTTCCTCGGTCAATTCCTCCACCCACACGCGTAGCCGGTCGAGTTCCTCAGCAAATGCGGCCAGCTGCCCTTCGAGTAGCTGAACTTGCTCTAAGATCTTCAATGGACTTGCCACAAGGAACCCCTCCTACCCTACCGGACTCAGTGAGCGAATCAGCAATGCTTCAAACGCAGTGACAGGACTGACGTGACTTTGTAGTCGGCGGCGCTGATCCGCGAGTGCCAGTACGCACTGCGCGAGCCACCCTGCATCCGCCCGCGCATCGAGCGCATGAAGCCCCGGCGCCAGTTCACGCAAGCGGCTCTGATCTGCACTGGCACGCACAGCGACGATTTCTCGAAAAAGTGTCATCCACGCATCCACAAAGTATAGAGCCTCATCGCCCGTAAGCTTGATGCGACCTAGTTCAGTGCTCACAGATTGCCAAGCAGTGCGGTCGCGCGCAGCCCACGCTACCGTCAATTCTACCATCAGCTTTTGGGCCTGAGCAAACCGCTCGTCACCAAGCTGTGTACGAAGCGTCTCCCACCGCGCCTCAAGACCCTCTTGTTCACTGCGTAAGCGAACCACTTGGCAGCGTGAACGAAGTGTCGAGAGGATCGCACTTTGGGCACGGGTTAGCAGTAAAAAGAGCCGTGCTTCTCCGGGTTCCTCGACCCATTTGAGGATGGCGTTGCCGGCCTCGGGCGTCAGTCTTCCGGCATCGCTAAGGACGATAATGTGCATGCCTTCGCGTCCTGTCTGATGCCGATCGAGGCGAAGTGCCGCGCGCATCTGCGCGATCTTGAGCGATGCGCCGTCCGGCTCCACCCAGATGAGCCCTGGGTGATTGCCTGAGCGCACTTGTACGCAGGCGTCACACACCCCACAGGGCGTTCCATCCACTGCGCGCGCAGTGCATAGGAGCGACTGACAAAGGTTCTGCGCGACCGCTTCCGACCGTTCGCGCACGGGATGTTCCAGGATGTATGCATGCCCGAGTCGCTGGCGGTCGGCCCGAGTAGCAAACCACGCAAGTACTGCCTGCTCGTCCACACTGCGCCCCCTCTTGCTCCATCACTTTTACAGTCGCAGACTGATCAACAGTCCTTTGATCTCTCCGATTAGATGCAAGAGATCGAGCGGTTCCTTTTGCTTGCCGATCATAGCTTCAGTAAGGGCCAGCAGATGCTTGTCAATCTCGTCCACGGTGAGAAACTGTTTACGTCTACCCGTACGATCCACAGCCACTGCGCCAGTGGTCTGAAGGGCTTGCTTAACGACCCGATCCATCAACTTTTTCACAGACTGTTTGTAGCGAAGTGCAGCCTCCAGCGAGCCTTCAGTGACGAGCTGTTCACCTGTCGCCGTGACCTCGTCGAAGAGCTGGTCAAGCTCTTCTTCTTCACGTCTAGACACAGCGGAGTCAAGCAAAGTAGCGAATCCTTGCGCGCTGCCAGCCCGCTGTCCGCCCCCAGTCTGAACCGTAGATGGGACGCTGGATCCCCGAGCTTGCTGATCAATCTTCATCGGATCCCCTCCGCAAGCGCTCGTTCCGACAAGGCCTAAAACTGTTCAAACCGGTCCACCTTCACGACAAATACAGTGGCGCCGCCTACCTGCACAGACACCGGGTAGGACACGTAGGACTCTACCTGATTGCCAAGCGGCGATAGCGGGGTCACCAGCTGCTCACGTGCGCGGCAACTCTGCTTGATAATCGTCAATACATCGTCGACTTTGTCCTCATCCACGCCAATCATAAAGGTCGTGTTGCCAGAACGCAAAAATCCGCCTGTCGATGCGAGCTTGGTAGCGCGAATACCACCTTTGACCAGACGCTCTGACAACCGCGCCACATCTTTATCCTGGACGACTGCATAGATCAGTTTCATATGAATCCCCTCCTTTTGAAGTGAGATGCAGTCAAACGAATCTTTGCTAGACCAGACTGTCTTTCAGGTTGTGCCATATACGAGTCGCCAGCTCATCGGCAGACAGTAATCCATCGAGCCATACCACACGCTCTGGATCTTCCTCGTAGATGGCCCGCAAACCCGCCCGCACGCGCTCGAAAAAGGCACTGCCACGCCGTTCGATCCGATCTTGGCCGCCATAGGCTGACCGCCCGCTTCGCGCCAAGCGAGCCTGCGCTTCCTTCACCGGCACATCGATGACGAAGGTACGATGCGGCCGCGTCTGGCCAACAGCATGAGCATTGACAGCGCGCACTAGTGCAGGGGACATACCGGCATCACTGAGGCCATACCCTTGGTAGGCAATGCTCGCTTCGACAAAACGATCGCACACGACCACCTGGCCTGCCCTCAGCGCAGGCTCAATGACTGTCTGTACGTGCTCTGCCCGACCTGCGGCATAAAGGTATACCTCTGTCAAAGGCGTCATCTCAGAGTGCGGATCGAGTAACAATTCGCGAATCGCATCTCCGATCGCACTGCCGCCGGGCTCGCGGGTCCGTAAAAAGGGGATCCCTTCTCGTCCCAGTCGCGCGCACAAGCGCTCTACCTGGGTCGTCTTACCCGATCCGTCCATGCCTTCAATCGTAATGAAAAGCCCTGAGCCTTGCAATCCGTTGCCGCCCCCTACCCGTCACCCTACGCAATCGATATGAAGCCCGTCCCCAGTCAATCCATCGACCCGGATCTGAGCCTGTAAAGCTGCCTCGATACAGTCGCATAGTGGCTGTGTCATGCGTTCCCCTGGTAGCAGCAGCGGTACCCCTGGTGGATAGACCGTCACTGCGTCGACAACGCGTCGACCGACAGCTTCCCGCAGCGATACGGTAACGGATGGCGCTTCATGAAGCTTGGTGCGCAGTGGCAACTCGACGAGATCCGCTATCGCATGTGCGCCCCAGGAAGCCGCGTCCAAGGACAGCGCGTGCGCGTCGCCCTGTCCTTTACACTGCAAGTGATCGCCCACATCACGCAAGGCCGAGACGACTGCGGCCACGTCCTGCGCGCTGTTCGCATAAGACCAAGCGCAAAGCACATGAACCTCGTCTGCCCACTCAGTAAAAATCCCGTGTCGAATCCGAAGCTGATCTGCCAGTTCGATCCCTGAGCACCCCAAGGCAGGCGCATAGAGCAACCACTTGAACGGATCGACAGGTACGCCTTCTGTCGCCTCCCACAAGAGTCCCGGATGCTCCCGTCTCAAGTTGTCCGCTGCTGTCGCCAGCCGTTCCATCGCCTCGCCAAGCCGCTCTTCCCCTGTATGCGCGAGTTCAGCCCTGACTGTATCGATGGAAGCTAACAACACATAGGAAGGCGAACTGGTCTGCACCATCCGCAAGGCCCGCTGCAAACGCGCCGTATCGACGCGCGGCCCACTGTAATGCAAAAGCCCGGTCTGTGTCATGGCGCCTGTCATCTTGTGCAGACTTTGCACGACAAGATCGGCCCCCGCGCTGACGGCAGACTCGGGAAGCGCGGGATGAAACGGCAGATGAGCGCCATGCGCCTCATCGACGATCATCATCATGCCCGCACTATGCGCCAAGAGCGTCAACTCGCGCAGCGAAGAGACCACGCCTGTATAGGTGGGACTGGTCACAATCACAGCCTTGGCGTCTGGCCACTTGGCGATCGCCTCGCGTAGCAAGGCAGGGGTGATCGGACCCCATACAGCGCCCCCGATTCCCGTAGAGAGCAGTGGCGGCGTCATCACAGCAGCACGCGCGCCAGCCAGCTCCAAGGCATGCCAGATCGACTGGTGCGAGTTGCGTGCCACGATGACGCGTTCGCGCCGGCCAATCGCTGCCAGCACGGCCGCCAGATTGCCCGCCGTACTTCCTCCCACCAAAAAGGAGGTGCCATCGCTACCATAAGCGCGCGCCGCCAGCCCTTGCGCATGCGCGATCGGCCCGATCGGCTGGTACAGGTCATCGAGTCCTGCAACTTCAGTCTGATCCAGTCGTGCCACGTCACCCGCCCATGTGTGAAAGGCAGTAGGCAACCCGAAGCCACTTTTGTGCCCAGGAACGTGGAGGGACACCCGCTCATCTTGGCTATGCCGCTCCAACGCCTCTAAAATCGGCAACTCTACAGGACGATTCTCTCGCTTGTTCATGCTCATCTATTCGCCTTTTCACAGCTCAATTCCTGCTCACCTACGAATAAGTCGGTCCGCTCAAATCAGGCTCCCGATTGGCCAAGTCGCGCCACAAAGCCCGCATCCGCTCGACGAAATAGTCGTAGAGATCGTCATCCACACCTGTATTGACAATCTCTCGTTCACACTCCAGGCAGATAAACTGCGAGAGAATGTGGATACCTTCCTTACCAGCCTGTTCGCAAATCATGCATACTTGAACCGGCGCCTCTTGCTCTTGTGGATCTTCCAGCATCGCAATCACCCTGTCTGTGGCCAAAGTTCCTTGCAGCGATCAAATCTCTGTCTCTACTATCCTTGACCAATTGGTGACGTATCATACTCGTCTGATGAATTTGCCTCGCCACTTTCCCCAGACTATGCACGGCCGGTCAGTTGGTGAAAGCATGTGCTATACTACGTTTGGCAAGGACGAGGAGGGAAAGCCGGTGACCAGTCAAACAGAGGACACGCGTCAGCAAGCGTCGCGCGGCGCCTCGTCGATGGTCAGCGCTGTCTTTTTGGCCAAGGTGCTAGGGATATTCATGATTGTCCCCATGCAGAACCTGCTCGGAGACTACGCCCTCGGACTCTATCAGCTTGTCTATCCTCTATATACCATCATGTTAACTTTGTCTACAGCCGGATTCCCTATCGCGTTATCTAAAACCATCAGTCAGCTCAACACTCAGGGGAAAGTTCGCGAAGCCAGTCAGACCTATGCGATCGTCGGCCGTACCCTTTTGCTATTCGGTTTGGTGGCCGCGGTCTTGATGTGGTTTGGCGGTCCGTATTTGCTCAGTTGGTCGGTCGCGAGTCCACAGATCCTGCACGACGCCATCCCGGCCATTCACGCTTTGGCTCCGGCCCTTTTACTGCTCCCCCTGATGAGCGCCCAACGCGGATATCTACAAGGAAATCTGCGCCTTGAACCGTCTGGCGCCTCACAGGTCGTCGAGCAGTTTGTTCGCGTTGGCGTCGTGCTCATCGGACTTGTGATCGCTGTTCACTTCGGCGCATCTGACTCCTTCACAGCCGCCATCGCTACTTTTGGAGGCACTGCAGGAGCGGTTGGAGGGTTCATACTCTTGCTCGCAGCCGTCAAAAAAACGCGCCGCATGAATTTGCGTCGCGTTCGCTATTCTACCGTCACCCAGCTACATACTGGCCCTGTACTCAAGCAGCTTTTCATCTACTCGCTACCCATTGCGCTGGGCACACTCATTCTCCCCATCTCGCAAAATATCGACAATGCGACAGTTGTGCGAGAACTGATCCACGGCGGCATGAGTGATGTCGCCGCGACCGAACAGTATGGGGTATACGCCGGCGTGGCGCTGCGCCTCATGCAGTTGCCGCTTTCCTTTGCCACAGCCATCGGCGCGTCCATCATGCCAGCGATCACAGAAGCCTTGTCACGCGGTTTGCATCTAGAGAGCCGGATCCGCTTTATCTCCGCGCTGCGCATGACTGCATTTGTCACACTGCCCGCTGCCGTGACACTAGGCGTCATGGCAGGCCCGATCAACACGGCGCTGTTTCCAAGCGCCGCAGGCACGGGCGTGATTGCCATTGCCGCTGTCATCAGCCTGTTTAGTGCACTCGAGCTCGTCACGACGTTTATCTTGCAAGGATACGATCGCTTCTATCAGCCCGTGGTTCACATGGCTATCGGCGCTGTGATCAAGTTTGCCGGTAATGTGTTTCTCATTCCGATCCTCGGGATCAAAGGTGCGGCTTTAGCCAGCGTCATCGGGTACGCTGTATCTTCTTGGCTCAACGTGAACACCTTGCGTCAAGCCTCCGGGCATCCTCTATCGATTCCTATGCTGACGTGGCGATCCGGTATGGCCGCAGTCCTCACGGGTCTATGGATGTTTGCCCTCACGCGTTTGTACCAACCGGTAGCGCTTGTACTACACGCCAGTGATTCGCGCCTGCTGGCCACTGCCTTCGTTCTGCTCGGCTTGTTGATCGGCGCCCCCATCTACCTGATCGCCGCGCTCTGGTTGCGAGCGATCCAACCGCATGAACTCAGTCGCCTGCCCGTCGCTGGCCGCCTACTCAACCGTTTCCTGACCAGAACATCCGCGAATGTCAGATAATCCACTTATCAATGACAGCCATCGCAGCCACCCCAGGAACTCCAAGAACGCTTGCCACACCCGCGGTGTATCCGTTCAACGGTACGTGAATGCCAAACGATTTCCCCACATAATCAAGCGCCAGTAGCGCTGCGCATCCGACGAACAGATTGCGCAGTAGGGCAGACAGAAATCCGAGTGGACTGCGCGCGATCATCCGTAGCACCCAGATGACTGCAGACAGACCGATGATGATAGCAGCCACTGCGTACCAGCTAGGCATTGCGACTCCTCCTTTGGTCCCTTCTACTGGTCGACTGCACGATGTGAACTGCCCCCAGGGTCAACCGCCGTAGTGACTGCCACGGCATCTTTACCAGCCCAGTCCTGAACAGAACGCGTGTGTGACGGCAAGGCGCTGATCTGTCCATGCAAATTGACATACAGATGTTGGCGTCGCGCAATGCGCATTAGACCTTCGTAACGCCTTTCTGCCGCGATCAGCAGATAGATGGCGTCATCGATGACATCGGGTTCCGTGGCATGGTTAAAGTGTTCCATGGCAATCGCCCACTCACGATGCGCCTGCGCGATATCCATCAGTAACTGCTCGTTGCTCGCACTCTTTTGCTGCGTCTGTGCTTTCGCTTGTCCCACCACGCTACCTCCGATTCTCTCCCAAACGGCAAGATCATCGTGTATCAAAACTACGACGCCCTGTCGTTCGATGATGGATCATGGTAGTAGAGTATAGTGGCGCATGGGACAAAGTATGACTACAAGGAGGAGATTAAGCATGTAGGAAGGAGGGGACACCAATAAACCGTCCAATCAGGCGAATGGACGGCGAAACTCCAAAGCACGGGATAAGGTTCTTTCATCAGCGTATTCCAAATCGCCGCCCATCGGGAGCCCGTGCGCAATACGCGTAATATCGAGGTGGTCAAACTCACGGACGAGCCTAGCGACGTACAGAGCAGTCGCCTCACCCTCGACTGTCGCGCTCGTCGCGAGGATCAGCTCGTGGACGCGCTCATCTCGCAGACGGTGTAGCAGCTCGCGCAAATGAAGCTGATCCGGTCCTACGCCCTCCATCGGCGAGATCGCGCCGCCGAGGACGTGATACAGTCCGCGGTACGTGTTCATGCGCTCAAGGGCAAGCACATCGCGCGTATCTTGCACCACGCAGATCATACTGTGATCACGCGTTCCGTCGCCGCACACCTCGCAAGGAGAGCGATCAGAAATCACGCAGCAAGTGTCACAGTGCACGAGGTCTCTCTTAATTTGAATAAGCGCCTGAGTCAGCTCGCGAATCTGTTCTTCCGGCGCGGAAATCATATGAAAAGCAAGGCGCTGTGCAGACTTCGGCCCAATACCTGGAAGACGACCGAATTGCTCGATCAAGCGAGCGATCGGCTCGGCAAAACCATCCATTAAAACAGCCCCGGAATGTTGAGACCACGCGTGTATTTGCCCATCTCCGATTCTACGAGCGCTTCTGCCTTGCTATCTGCGTCTTGAAGAGCGGTCAGAATCAAATCTTCGAGCATCTCGACATCCTCTTTGTCGACCACTTCCGCGCTAATCTTCACACTCGTCACCTTACGATGTCCACTCATCTCGATCGTCACAGCGCCGCCGCCAGCCGTTCCAGTCACGCTGCGTTGGCCCAGCTCCTCTTGCGCCTTGGCCATGTCTTCCTGCATTTTCTTCGCTTGTTTCATCAACTGGTTCATATTCTTCATAATCCGGATTCGCTCCTCAATCTTCCAGTATCGTCACGCGATCTTCGCCAAACCATTCTACCACTTTTTCGACCCACGGCTCGCGCTGCTCACCTGTCGCTGCCTGCTCTTCACCGGCGAGGACACTCGCTTGCACGGCGCTCCACGCCTCTTCAGTCAATGCTTGCAACCGCATCGGCACGCCAAATCGAGTCTCCAAGACTTGCGCGACTAACTCCGCATGTGGAGATTTCATCACCGTCTCCGCATGCAGCGAGCCTTTAAACACCACCCACAGGCCGCCTTCGCATAAGGCCTCTGGTCGACCGGCCATCAGCCATGCGCGTGTCTGCACGCTGCGCTGCTTTACCTCTTCTAAGAGTTCGGCCCAGCGCGCAACCACACTTTGCAGCAGCTCTCGCTCATCGGCGTTCATCGGGCGCAGGCGCTGAACCGCACGCGCATTAGCCAAACCCGTGCTTGCTGCGGGCGCCTTGCGCGATGCAGTTGCAGCCTTCGGCGCGGCGGCGGTCGATGTCGTAGGGCGGCGGCTCACCTGCTCAGTCTGGCTACGCATCTCATCTTGTGTATCGACAGACGGCGATGCTACAGAAGGAGCCAAACGTTCCGTCTCTTGTTCCCACGGGACCGTCTGTCGCGACGATTCCTCGGACAAGGCCATAGCACCGACACCTGATCGGAGACTGGCACGAAGGTCAGCGAGTGCCTGCTCGAGGTGCTCCACGCGCCGTTTAAGAGCAGCTACGGTGGCATCCTCAGTTCGCGGCGGATCTGGCGCCGGATGGGCTACGGCAGACCTAGACTGTATCACGGAAGTATCACAGCATACCGTCAACACCATATCGACTACCAGCTGCGCCTG
This sequence comes from Bacillota bacterium, assembly GCA_026627345.1. Classification (GTDB taxonomy): domain Bacteria; phylum Bacillota; class Bacilli; order Alicyclobacillales; family SLC66; genus JAPNUJ01. The sequence continues at coordinate 13,418 of JAPNUP010000081.1, forward strand.
CGACTGATAGCGAAGTTCTCCCTGCAGACGAGCGAGGCGCTCGACAATGGCGAGCACATCCGCCACCGCCACATCCCTGATTACAAGGGGGAAAGTGGGGTCGTACCGCTCGCGGTGCTCCGCACCGCCCGACTTGACACCATTTTTGTCCAGAATCGCGTCGCGTCCGTAAGCAATCAGTTCAGTCACGACTAAAACGGGATCCGCCCCTTGCTCCCAAATGGCAGACAACCGCGTCAGCAGATCTGCCGTATCGTGGCGAAACACAGCGGCGTACAACTGCCCGAGTCGCTCACTAGGCACGCCGCCCAGCACAGCGCTGACCGCCTCCACATCCACCTGCTCTTGCGCGAATGCGAGAGCTTGATCGAGCAGCGACAGCGCATCGCGCAGCCCGCCTTCAGATGCGCGTGCAATCTGCCAAAGCGCCGCTTCCTCCACCTTCGCGTCGATGCCCTTCGTTACCAAACGCAGTCGCTCAACGACGCTTTCAGCAGGGGCGCGACCGAAGTCAAAACGCTGACAGCGTGACGCGATCGTCGCTGGCACTTTGTGCAGTTCGGTGGTGGCCAAGACGAAAAGACAGTACTCCGGCGGCTCTTCGAGCGTCTTCAGCAGCGCGTTGAACGCTTCCGTCGTCAGCATGTGCACTTCATCGATGATATAGACCTTACGCTGGACTTCAGCAGGGGTATACTGTACTTGCTCGAGCAAGCTACGAATCTCATCCACTCCGCGATTCGATGCGGCGTCCATCTCGACCACATCGACAACGGCACCAGCTGTAATACCGATACACGTCGCGCACTCGTTGCACGGCTCATAGCCATCGATCGGCCGTTCGCAGTTTACCGCTTTGGCCAGCAGCTTCGCCATGGTCGTCTTGCCTGTGCCGCGCGGACCTGAAAACAGATAGGCATGCGCCAACCTTCCGTGCCGCAAAGCGTTCGCTAAAGTGGTGACTACATGACGCTGGCCGACGACGTCTGCGAAAGTCTGAGGGCGCCATTCTCTATACAGCGCTTTATACGCCATGTGGCACCTGTTCCTTCGCTGGTGGCAACAAAACCGAGAACGTCGTGCCATAGCCTTTGGTGAGCACGCGAATCTCGCCGCCTAGCTCAGCGACAATGCGCTGACAAATCGGCAGTCCAAGCCCGATGCCAAACTCTTTAGTGGTATAAAAAGCATCAAAAATGCGATCGATCATGTAGTTGGGGATGCCCGGGCCGGTGTCGGACACATCAATGCGGACGCGGTCTTCCACCTCATCGAAGCGAGACACGATCGTCAGACTGCCGATACCCTCCATCGCTTCCAGAGCGTTTCGCACGAGGTTCGAGAGAACTTGCCGAAACATCCCCGAATCGATCAGGACAGGTGGCGTATCGCCGATGGTCGAGGTAAACGCGACACCGCGCAGCAACGCGTCCGCTTGCACCACACGCGCAAACGGCTCCAAGACCTCTTGCAGGTTGACCCGCGAAACGGTCATCACAGTGGGCTTTGAAAGTAAAAGGAGTTCGTTGACCAACATATTGACGTGATCGATCTCATCCATCATCAGCTTGGTAAATGATCGTTGGCGCTCTTGTTTATCACGTTCAAATTGATCGTGTAGCATCTGAGTAAATCCGCGAACAGAGGTCAACGGGTTGCGAATTTCGTGTGCGATACCGGCAGCGATCTTACCCGCTGTGGCGAGCTTGTCGTTGCGAACAATGTGAGATTCGAGGGTGACGAGATGATCCAGCCATTTGCAGATAAACAGCATGCCTGGGCCGGCTTCTCCATCAGTGACACGCTCCGCGTCGACGAGCACGTGAGCAAGCTCTCCAGCTCGTTCTATATAGATCAGCCGCGCGACGATGTCTTGCCGCTCGCTAACCGCTTGCTGTACAAGTGCCAGAAAGGACGGCGTCTGTGCGAAAGCCGTTTCGACCCGCTCTCCAACCATCGACTGCGCGAAAGCAAAATACCGAGCCAATAAAGGCCCATACTCCAATAGCACGCCATCCGCCGACACGAAAGCATAGGCAGTAGCATGCAAGACCTTCTGTGCAATCCAAGAGGGGGAACGTTCGTGGACATTGAAATCTGCGGACATGTGTTCACCCCCAGCCTTCGGTCCTCGGCTTCTCGCAGGATATGTCCTACCAACCTCAGGGCGACTCTCAGCATCACCTGACCAGGCGCAACCACGGCACCCGCCTGACATCTCTTAGTGCTGCTTCCGTCAGGACCTGACACCCTTCGTGAGCAGGCGTCGCGCGGGTCCCGGTCAGATGACGCTGAGACTCGTCCCAAGACATAAAAATGGCGGAGAGAGTGGGATTCGAACCCACGAGCCCCGTTAAGGACTACTCGCTTTCGAGGCGAGCTCCTTCGACCACTCGGACATCTCTCCGCAGTTTCTTCAGATCGCGTCATCAACGCTTGTCGCGTCGCCGCTTGCTAAAGAAGTCTGCCAACATCATAGCACATCGGTCGTCCAAAATGCCAGCGCAAACGCGTGGATAATGATTGAAGCCTTGGATATCGTACAAAGAAAGTGTCGATACGAGCGCGCCACCTTTCGGACTTAGCGTTCCGAACACCACCTCTTCGACCCGTGCCAGCAAGATGGCGCCTGCACACATCACACACGGCTCGACTGTCACATACAACCGACATCCAGTCAGACGCCAGTCTCCGTAAACAAGGGCCGCTTCTCTTAGCGCAAGCACCTCTGCATGTGCAGTGGGATCCTTTAAGGTCTCGCGTTGATTGTACCCGCGACCGATAATCTCGCCATCCGCCCGCACCACCACCGCACCGATCGGCACTTCCCCGATCGCAGCTGCCTTTTTGGCCTCAAGCAGCGCCTCTTCCATATAGACGCTGTGCCTGACTGCACCGTCTTGCACACCTTCGCTCATCTCCGCACCTACCTCTGGCCCCTTGAACTGCGTCTTACGTTATCACACTTCTTTGGGCGTTTGCATAGCGTACAGACGATGAAGGAAAGGGGTCGACAGTATGTGTGGGATAGCAGGATGGATCGACTGGCGGGAGGACTTGCGACATCGGGAAGAGGCCGTGCGCCAAATGGGGGCCACGCTAATCTGTCGCGGTCCCGATGCAGAGGGAATCTGGCTGTCTGAGCACGCAGCCTTCGCCCATCGGCGCCTGATTGTCATCGATCCCGAAGGCGGGGCACAACCGATGATACGCGGCGAGCGAGACCGTGCTTTTATCATCGTTTACAATGGCGAAATGTACAATATGGATGAAGTTCGCAGTGAACTGACAGCACGTGGACACGCAATGACTTCGCGATCTGACACCGAGTTGCTGTTGCGGGCATACATGGAGTGGGGGCCGGACTGCGTCGACCATTTCAATGGGATTTTCGCATTCGGGATCTGGAGCGAGCGGGATCAAAGCCTGTTTCTCGCGCGTGACAGACTAGGGGTCAAACCACTCTTTTTCGCGCCTCAACCAGACCGCTTGGTATTTGGTTCAGAGCTAAAAGCGATCCTCGCCAATCCATACGTTCCAGCCGAAGTGGCTCTCGAAGGTTTAGCAGAACTGTTCTTTATCGGCCCTGCAAGAACGCCTGGACACGCGGTGTTTCGCGGGATTCGCGAGTTGCGACCAGGCCACTGGCTATTATGTACCCGAGATGGCGTGCAAGAGAAGTGTTACTGGAAACTCGAAAGCCATGAGCATGAAGACGATTTGGCTGTAACCACTGATCGCGTGCAAGAACTCCTATATGATGCCGTGTCACGTCAGTTGGTTTCGGATGTGCCAATTGCGACGCTGCTCTCCGGCGGGTTGGATTCAAGCGCAGTGAGCGCGTTCGCCTCCAAAGCGCTTCGCGAAGCTGGCAGAGGTCCCCTACACACGTATTCCGTCGATTTTGTTGACGCTGACGCCTACTTTGAAGCCAATTCATTTCAAACGAGCCGCGATGCGCCTTGGGTCACGCGCGTATCCGAGTACCTAGGCAGCGTACATCACAACATCGTGTTCGACAATCCAGAAATGATCCAGCATTTGCTACGGCCTTTGGCAGCACGCGACCTGCCCGGTATGGCTGACATCGACGTCTCTTTGTTCCTGTTTTGCCAGGAGATTAAAAAAGGCGCTACAGTAGCCCTATCAGGGGAAGCGGCCGACGAGGTCTTCGGCGGGTATCCGTGGTTTCACCGAGAAGATGCCCTGACCGCGAACACCTTCCCTTGGTCCTTGCAACTGCATCGGCGCATGCCGATCGTCAACAAGGAACTGCGCGCGGCGATCAACCCCGAGCAGTACGTGATGCGTCGCTACGAGGAGGCGTTGCAAGAGGTGCCGCGCCTGACTTCTGAATCAGCGCAGGACGCGCGCATTCGCGAGATCTCATATCTCAGCATCACACGCTTTCTTGCGACGTTGCTGGAGCGTAAAGACCGGATGAGCATGGCGGCAGGGCTCGAAGTACGGGTGCCTTTTTGCGATCACCGATTGGTGGAGTATGTTTGGAATGTGCCGTGGTCGATCCGCAACGCAGGGGGCACAGCCAAGGCAATCCTGCGCAAGGCGGTCGTCGACGTGCTGCCAGACGACGTCGTATGGCGCAAGAAAACGCCGTACCCCTCAACGCATAACCCCGCCTATTTGCAGGCTGTGCGTGGCTTGATGAATGAGATTCTGGCAGACCCGAGCTCACCGATTCTGCCGTTACTCGATATTCCCGGTGTTCGCGCAGCCATCGATGACAGTTTCCAAAAGTCCGAGCACAAACCCTGGTTTGGACAGATCATGGGCGTGCCGCAAATGTTCGACTACCTGATTCAAATCAACGCATGGTTACGCGATCACGGCGTCACGATCGTTGGCTAACAGAGACAAAGCGGCGCACCCGGGTATCTAGGTGCGCCGCTTTGTCTCTCGCTATAGATGTTATCGGCCAAGAAACGACGAAGGCGTTCTTAACGTGATACGTTCTCCGGTGCGCCGACGATGTCGCGGATGATACGCTGTAGCGCATACGTGCTCTCTTCAAGATCGTCATTAACCAACACGTGATTGTACTTATGCTGATGATCCATCTCTAGCGGCACGCGCTTGAGACGGTTCTCTACAGCCTGTACATCACCGTCGCGCTCCATCAGGCGATGAGACAGTTCATCCATAGAAGGGGGCGAAATAAAAATCGTGCGGATGTCCTGCGGAAAAGCCTTCCGCGCATCTTCGCACCCAAGCACATCCATATCAGTAATAATGTCATAGCCGTTCTCAATGGCATATTCGATCGTCGGACGGTGCGTACCATAGTAGTTTTGCGAGTGTATCTTTTTCCACTCGAGAAAATGATCCCGCGCGATCAGGTCTTCAAATTCCTCTGTGGACAAAAACACATAAGGGTTCATCTGGCTTTCGCCAGGTCGCATCGCGCGCGTCGTGGCAGAGGGGATGTAATACACACCCTTTACGCCCTCCAAGACGCGTGTCAATAAGGTGTTTTTTCCCACACCTGATGGGCCCGAAAGGATAATGAAGTGTCCCTTTCGTTCATGCTTGTCCGCCGGGTCAAACGCTATAAACAACTCTGGTACCATGACGCCCCCCACACCGCGCATCCGCGTACTCCTACGCGCTTTTTCACAATTATGAGCCGCGCAGGCTACGGTGTCAATCAGACTGATTCATCCATCTGCATGTGAACCACCATTTTGCCGAGCGGCTTTTTGTCGCCCCACTGCGGTTCACGTGTGACTCCGACTGCAACAAAACTCAAGGATTGCGGAACCATCGCCGTTACGGTCGCTTGACCGCCTGCTGCGGGGACAAATTCACCGAATCCGATGTGCTTACCACTTTGCGTGACCACCCACAACTCGTAGCACCCGTTGGCGGGGGCAGGAGGCATCTCCTTTAAAGCCAGCGTTAACTGCATCATATCCGCCTGGCGCTTCATCATGAGCACTCCATGCGTATGTGGAAACGTAGCAGAAGCTTCCATCTTAAGCGGCGTCCCTAATAACCGGTTAACGCCGGACGATCCGTGCACCACCAAGAAGATCCCTAGTATCACCGCAGCCCCCGCACCAATGACCCCAAGCCAGCCATTTCGGGCGCGCCGAACTGTCGATTTGCGACTGACAAGCGGCTGATATGCAGGAGTGGGCAATGAATCGGAGACGGGTGTAGCCTCCGGCGCCCTAACTGCAAAGGCAGCTTGAAGTGTCGTCGCCTTTAGCGCTTCGAAGTTCGCTGGTGCCACGTGCTTTACCCCATCAGGCTCGCCTGTTTGTGCCGATTCATCGTTTTCTGGCCAAGGCGCCTCTGTCAAAAGCGTATGAGCCAACTGCAAATCCGTCCACTCTTGCTGACAGCGCAAACAACTTGTCAAGTGGACTGCGAACGACGACATCTGCTCCTCAGATAGTTCTCCGAGCAGATACTCCGTCAGCCTGTCACACTCCACCGGCGTCGTTTCATGCCTGTCTGTCATCCGAGCACCTCCAGCTTCCAGTCTGTCATACGCGTGCGCAACCGTAAGAGTCCTGCGTGAAGCCGCGTCTTGACAGTGCCAAGCGGCAAATCAAGGACAGTCGCCACTTCGCTGAGTGTGTAGCCGTGAAAATAGGCGAGTTCCAGGACCAACCGTTCCTCAGGCCGCAGACTGGACATTGCCGTTCGAAGTTCGCCTCGCACCAGTCGCCCTTGTACCTCTTTTTCGACACCTTCTGACGCTGGCAAATCGAGCAATGTGATGTCGAGCGGCACACCTGATTTATGAGAACGCAGGTGCTTACGCAGATGATCAATTGCAATTCGGCGCGCCACGACACTAAGCCAGTGGTCAAAAGCACCAAGCGCGGGCTTATAGCCTTGCGTCGTCCAAACGCGTGTAAACACATCTTGCACGATCTCTTCCAGCAACTGACGGTCAGATGTCAGTCGTCTGCCGATCGCAAAGACTTTGCTTGCATACCGATCGTACAGCAAGGACAGTGCTTGACCATCTCCGCGTAAAACGCCTTCATACAACTCTTCATCGGTCAAACCGCAGACCCCCGTACGCATTTCTGATGCAACATTCCGGCGTGACCGCCCATGGTCTAGCACAGCAAGGGTATGTCTCTATACATACGCAACAATCCAGCTACACGGTTTTGCAATATCACTGGCGTAGGCGCAGCGCCTACGCCAGTTCACCTGCGACAGGACGTGCGGCAAAGGCTGCCGCCAGCAAGAAAAACACGACAAACATCGCGAGAAACCCGATCATCCAAGGTGTCAACCCATAGTCACTGATCCACTCCATCGCCTGCACCTCCTAGACCGCTCACGCCTACTGTATGCGCACCCGCCCGCTTAGGGCCGGGCTCTCGCCTAACTCGTGAAGGCGCACAGCATCCGCACCTGCAAGGCGCAACATGAGCGCCGCGATGTGCTTATGATGCGTGAAGTAGATGACTTGCGTATGCGCAGATAACTCCCGCAGCACTTCAAGGGTCGCTGCAGCCCGCTCATCATCAAAATGCACAAGGATGTCGTCCATGATCAGCGGCAACGGACCTTCCGCCGCCATGTAGTGCTCGACAAAAGAGAGGCGTAGCGCCAGATGCAATTGATCGCGCGTTCCATCGCTCAATTGACTAATCCGGCGGGAACTGCCGTCAGCCGCGAGCGCATAGAGATAAGGCGTTGTCTCCTCGTACTCCACGGTCAGTTCCCGATAACGGTGCAATGTCAGCCTGGCAAAGATTTCACTGGCTCGTCCGAGAATCAGGGACTCTGTCTGGCCGCGAAAAATCTCTATGCCCCGTTCAAGAAGCTTTCGTGCGAGCGCAGCTCGTACGTATTCTTGCCACAGTCGGTCGACTTGCGCCAGTCTATTTTCAGCCTCTTGCGCCATCTGCGCAGCGGTGGCTTGACTGCCGTCTTGCAACCGCAAGCGTTCTCTCTTTACGCCCAAGGTCTGCGCCAACGAGTCGATCTTCTCGTTCAACTCGCTTTTTTGTTGAAGCAGTCCCTGCGCGCGCTCTTCCAACCTATCAAATGCGTCTCCCTGCAGGACGGACGCCACTTCTTCCTCCAGTTCACTAGGCGCACGCTCGTCTCCAGCCAAAGTCAGCTGTTTTTTCACCTGAGCTTGCTCCTCTTGCAACTGTCTGCGCGCTAAAGCCCTGTCGATCAACTGTAAGAGGGCCTGTGAATCGGCGGCGCCAAGACTCATGCGATACGCTTCCCACTGCGCCATGTCGGCCTCCTGCGCAGTTCGCACACTAGCTAGCTCAGTTTGCGCGCGACTGATATCGCGCGCAGACTGTGCAAGCCAACGATCCTCTTGCAACGCGTCTTCCATACGCTGATGCAGATAGGTAATGAGTGACTCGACGGAAGGTTGCTCCAGATGAGAACCCGGAATGTCCGGCAACTCTCCCGCAATCGCCTGACTCCGCTGTTCAAATGCCTCGCGCGCTTGCACGTGACGAGCCAGATCGGACTTCGCCCGCTGGTAATCCTCTACGGCCTGAAAGAGATCGCGCACCCGGTCGAGATAGCGCGTGACCGCTGCAGGGTCCGGCGGCAACGTAGGAAAAGATGCGATCAGCGTTTGCCATTTGCCCTGACACTCTGCCAATTGTGCCTGAACGCCACTGCGTTTTCGCTGACTAGAGAGCAGTGCTTCCTGACTCTCTTCTACACGTTTCGCGCTCTCGGCACGCTGCCTATGCGCATCATCCAAGTGACGCACGATCCGCTCGAGACGACCGACAAGCTCAGACCATTCCGTGAGCGGCAACTGATCACCACTGGCCTCGGCTTCGAAAACCGTATCCTGCAGCCCTGCATCCGCCAGCATGCGTGCGACACTTCGCACCCAGTCGATCTTGCGCTGCGACAGTGCCAAATGCTCACGCTTCATCTCGGATACACGCGCGTGTGCTTGCACGAGCGGCGTCCAGACCTCTTGCAACCACGCTTTCATCTCAGTCGGCGAGAGCGCTGCTTGTCCTAAATCTACCCATTCACCTTGCCAAGCTGCCATACGGAGCGTCCATTGCCGGTCTGCCTCTTGCGACGCCTGCTTGAACCTTGCGATATCCAGTTCTCGCTGTTCCTTTTGCGCTAACCACTGTGCTCGTTGGGCAGACCGATCCGCCTCGCGGCGCAAACGATCAGCGACTTCATCCGCACGTTTAACAGCGGCCTCGTAAGCGTCAGGCAACGAAGCCTCTTCACCGAATGCCACCGTCTCTTGCGTGACGCCTTCTAGCCACACGCGCTTCACCCACTGCCAACCCGTTTGACGATGCGCACGCGCTTGCGTCAAATCCGCTTCGACCGGGACCTGCCCCATCAGCGACAGGGTCTCTAGCTGCTCGCCTAGGTGCGCCAGATCTTTGTTCGCTTCAACCCATTGCTGTTCGAGCTGCCGGGCATCGCGTTCTCTATCCAACCATTCCCGTTCATAACGTTCGATTGTCGCCATGAGCGGGATCGACATCGCAACAGCTTCGTCGACTGTTCGACGACAGACCGTTTGCCGACTCCACATCAAACGAATGTCTTCCAGTGAGGCTGACCATTGCTTTTGCCATTGCAGCAGGTTGTCATCCACATCTCCCCACGACATCGCAAGCTTCAGTAATCCCTGCAGGGGGGTGCTGTCCGGAGCTGCAGCGCATTGTTGCCACACCCGTTCACGCTGCGCGACCTCCGCTACAGTCTTGTCATAGCCCTCTTCTGCGGCTTCCAGCTGTACATGCAGATTCTGCCACAGCTGCGCCACCGCTCTGATCTGCTCGCGTTCAGCCAGCGGTGTGCGGAGTTTCTCGATCTCTTGCAGATCGATATTCGGCGCCACCTCACGCCAGATAGACAGTACCTGTGTACGCAGGTCTTGCACCTGTTGCTCTAATCTCGGCATGTCGCGAACCGTTTGCCGGTACGCGTCGAGAGTGGCAAACAAGTGCCTGAGCGGCACTTCCTGAACCAAAATGGCGGGATCTTCCTTATGCGTCGCACGTTCGTTCACCATCGCCGCCAGTGCCTGCTCGCGCTGCGCAATGTCCTTTTGCGCTTCATGCAAAGCGTTATAGAGCGTAGGAATATGCTGTTCCCATGCCTGTGCTAACACAGGCACATCATCGAACGTCTGCAATTGGCTATGCAGTGCTCGCCATGTCAGTAAGACCGGATACACCCGCTGCACGCGCCGAACGCTGGTAAGCGTCTTTTCCAGTTCACCCTGCTCGCGGCGAAACTGTGCAACTTGCCTCTCCATGGCCTCGATATCCTCGCGCAAAGCCAGCCAGTCTTCCCCGCGCAGTCCACTATCTCGAACCTTTGCGACAGCCTCCTGATAGAGACGCCATTCGGTGTTCAAAAGCCGCGTGCTATTGGATCGAAACGTCAGATCAGCGAGCCTGTTCACGCGTTCACCCAGTCCTGCCAGCGCGCCTTGCAGAAGCTGTACGCCCCCTCCAGCTTCAAACAGCGAGATACCTGCGTGACCGTCCGATGCCAGTAGACTTTCTCCGCCTATACGGAGGCGCTCATGATCGAATCCAAATAAGAGTCGGTAACGTTCGCGCGTCATCGTGCCCAAGTAGGGTTGCAACACCTCTTGCCCCAAGACCTGATCGCGCGCATCTGTGAGCACCAACTGCGTGCGCTGTTTGCGACGTACAATCGTAAACTCGGGTTCTCCCTCTTGCGACAGTGTGCCTGAAAGGCGCGACCGGCTGTGATACAAGTCTTTTTGAGCCTCTTCTACTTTCCCACCAAAAAGTAGGTCGACCAGCACTTGTAACATCGTGCTCTTCCCCGCTTCATTGGCCCCATAAATCAGTTGTAAGCCTGACTTGCCTGAGAAGTCCAGCTCTTGTCTTTCGAAATGCAACACAGACTGCACCGTCAACTCTCGAATCCTCATATGCGCCGCCCCGCTTTTGTCAAAGCGGAGAGCAATATGGCCTCCGCGTCTCGTGCCACAGCACGCACATCTTCACTAGACGAGATAGGCAGCGCGCCTGGTGACTGCATGTACGTGCGCAGATGTTTCTGTGCGCCCGCCAACTCCGTGGCGAACGATTGTAAAAAGGACTCGTCGTCGGTCAATTCCCGAAGCGCAAGCAACAAGCGCGACATAGCGTCCTCCGGGAGCTGGCTCTCTGTGTGCGATAATGGCGCAAAAGTGCTGATCTGCACCTTCTCAAGCCACATGCGATCGCCCGCGACCAGCAGCGTCAGTGCTCGAACCTCGCTGTCTAGCTGCTCAGGATCACCCATAAAAGTCTCATGCAAGATCGTCTCTCCAGTCAAAGTCACGCGCACCGCCAGGGGATACCCTGCATGTTCATCCGCGAGCATCCAAAGCTCCGCTTCTATGCGCGAGAGAGCGTCCTCGGTCGTCTCTACGCCCTCTACGTCAACGTCGCAAGGACACCAGCGCAAAACATCCAGCGCGCGATGTTCGAGTGAAACCTCTCGTCCGTCGACGGTAACTACGGTGCACCCTTTGCTTCCGGTCTCGCGAATATGTCGGCCTTGCAGGTTGCCAGGAAAGACGATCCACGGGCGCTCTGCCAAAATCTCACGCTTATGAATGTGTCCAAGTGCCCAGTAATCGTAGCCTTTAGCGATCAGATTCGCGACGCTACAAGGCGCGTAGGCTTCATGACCTTCGCGACCTTCCGCGCAGGTGTGCAAAAGACCGATGTTAAAGTATCCTGGGACTGGTTGCGGATAACGCTGCGACAAATCTTCCGTCACTGCGCGCGACGCAAATCCCTGCCCGTGAATCGCGACTTTGCAGGCTTCGACATAGGCTGTTTCTGGACGGTCGACTGGGAACTCCACCACGTTGTCCGGCAACGAAAGCCGTCGCGTAATCTGACTGGCTGCATCGTGATTCCCGCGAATCAGAAACACCGCAATGCCATGCTCACGCAGCCGCACCATCTGACTGTAAAAAAATAGTCCAGTGGAATAATCCTCCCAATCCCCGTCGTAGATATCCCCTGCGATCACGAGAAACGCGACTTTCTCTGTGATACACAGTCGCACGAGATTCTCCAGCGCCTTGCGCGTGGCTCCCCGGATGGCCTCTATCGGCGCACCATCTTTAGCGGCCAGACCACGTAAAGGGCTATCTAAGTGGAGATCTGCACAATGAACGAAACGAAACACGCCGCATCACTCCTACCGCTCTTGAGGCTATATGCTCTGTATTCTAGATTGAACAGGCAGTTCCTGCTTCACGATAAAGGAGATCACCACTGTAGTGCAGAATCGTATGTAGCATATGGACACAAAAGCAAGGGGAATTACAGCGTGAAACTGATTATTGCAGAAAAGCCGTCTGTGGCGCGCGATATTGCGGCGACGCTTGGCAAGGTGACACGAAAGGCCGGCTACCTCGAAGCCGGAGCCTATACCATCAGCTACGCAGTAGGTCATCTAGTTGGCCTTGCAGATGCAGACGTCTATGATGCGCGTTACAAGTCGTGGTGCCTAACCGACTTGCCGATTGTGCCTGAGCAGTTTGCACTCGTGGTATTGCCGCATGCCAAGGCTCAGTATCAGGTCTTGGCGCGCCTTTTGCGCCAAGCACAGGAAGTCATCGTTGCGACTGACGCCGGCCGTGAAGGGCAACTCATCTATGAACTGATCGCTCGCCAAGTCGGTTATACAGGGCCGACCCGAAGACTGTGGTTATCGTCGTTGACCGATCAGGCCATTCGCGAGGCATTTGCACGCCTGCGCGACAACCGTGAATACCGTCCACTATACGATGCCGCCCTCTCGCGAGCGGAGGCAGACTGGGCTGTGGGGATCAATGCCACGCGCTGCATGACGGTGCAGGCAGGTACGCTGCTGCCAGTCGGTCGAGTGCAGACGCCAACTCTGGCTATGATTGTCGAACGCGATCTCACGATCGAGTCGTTTACGCCGGAGCCTTACTTTGAAGTGGTCGCAACCTTTTTAGCAAGCACCGGCACGTACAAAGGCAAGTGGACGCGCGGCAAGCAGACCCGGTTAAATGAGCGAGACCAGGCACAGGCCATCGTCGAAAAGGTCCTTGGGCGGCCTGGCGCCATCTTGCGCGTAGAAAACAAAGAACGAAAGGAGATAGCGCCTCAGTTATTTGACCTTACCTCGTTGCAGCGCAGAGCCAATCAACTGTGGGGTATGACCGCGGACCAGACGCTCAAAGCGGCGCAAACCTTGTATGAGCGACACAAACTCATCACCTATCCGCGGACAGACAGCCGCTATCTCACGCAAGATATCGCCCCCACTCTGCCTAGTCGTTTGCGCGCGGCCACCACAATCTTGCCGGATTTATCTGCACTCCTTTCATCCGTACGTGCCAAACCGGGGGCGCGGGTAGTGCAAGATGCCAAAGTGTCAGATCACCACGCCCTCCTCCCTACAGATAAGAAACCGAGTCCGAGCTTACTCGGGGATGAGCGTAAGATCTACGAACTGATCGCGCGGCAGACATTCGCGGCTCTCTTGCCAGATGCCTTGTGGTCTCACACGCGGGTCGAGACAGTCGTCGAAGACCTGACGTTCGTTACACAAGGCCGTACACTGCTGGCAGCGGGATGGAGAGCTGCGATGGGCGAAAATGAGCCATCGGAAAACCCCTCTTCCGAGGAAGAAACGGATGCGTCTGGAGTGCCACTGCTAGCGACAGGCGACCAGGTGGACACCACTGAGGCGCAAGTGTTGGACAAACAGACAAAACCGCCCGCTCACTTCACAGAGGCCTCGCTCCTCGCCGCGATGGAAGGGGCAGGGCGACAGATTGACAACCCTGAGCTCGCAGACGCGATGAAAGAGCGCGGTCTCGGTACACCCGCGACGCGCGCCGCGACGATCGAGAAATTGAAGCGCGACGGACTCATTGTCAGCGTCAAGAAGCAGGTGACCGCCACGCACAAGGGCCGCGCGCTGATTGCGGCCATTCCGGTTGCTGCGCTCAAATCACCGGAGTTGACTGGGGAATGGGAACTGCACCTCAAGCAAATGGAAAAAGGCGAGTACGCACGGTCGGATTTTATGCAGGAAATCGCTGCCTTCACGCATTCCCTGATCGCAGATCTCCGTGGACAGGTGCCCGTGCTCGCGGCAGACACAAAGGCGAAGTCCAAGCGCAAGCCGTCTGCCGCGACTCGCACAAAATCGCCGCGCACGTCCTCGCGCAAACGCAGTACAGCCTCATCTGCCACGCAAACCGCCGCCTCGCTGCGCACAGAGCAGTCCGCGAGTGCGCCAAAGTCAGATGCAGGGCAGGACTCCTCGCTTGGCACCTGCCCTTTATGTGGCGCTCCGATCTCGCAAACGGCCAAAGCATACGGTTGTTCGGCCTGGCGTAGCGGATGTACGTTTACGATTTGGAAGGAAATCGCGGGCCACCACGTGCACGAACACGAGGTCCACGAGCTCCTGACAAAGGGGCAGACCACAAGCTTAGCGTTTGTTAGCAAAGCCGGAAAACCGTTTCAAGCTCAGTTGAAACTATCGAAGGACGGAAAAACAGAGTTCATCTTTACGCAAGAAAGAGCTGTCAAAACGCCTCAGGATATGTAGCTATTTGTCATCCGTCTTCGACAAAGGTTCCTATCCTTCGGCAAAGGATTCGACAGAGAAAAGCGCGAATTTACTCTTGCAAATGCATTTGCAGGGGGGCATGATCCATGACTTATACCGTAGCGCAAATGGCGACACTCATCGATGTCTCACAGAACACCATTCGCAACTGGGAACGCGATCTTACGCCTTATCTACAAGCCACCCGAGACGAATCTGGCACGCGCCACTACGATGATCGTGCGGTGGTTCAGTTCAAACGCGTCAGTCGGTTACGCGACATCGGATTACCGGTGTCTACAATTCGCGATATCCTCGAGGTTATGGCAGACGAACAGGGGTTGCCAGAATCCTTGCAGGCAGCTGCGCAAGAGGTTGCCGCAGCAGGTTTTCAAGAGACGACGCTGGACACCGTGAATATACCTTTGCCCGAGCAGCCTCAGGTACCGGTGCAAGCGGCTCTGGATACGTTTCAAGAGGGACTCAAAGCGTTCATCGAGCAGAATTTACACTCTATCGACGTCGTACAACGCGAAATTCTCGCCGATCTACAGCAACTCACAGAAAAGACCCACAAGCGGCGATGGCTACGCCGCTGAGGGTCTATGGCCCTCTCACTCATAGCGTCGTATCTACGCGATTGCGGTAGACCTTGCCCGGCGTCGGACCAGCCGGCGAATGCCCATCCACAGAAGCCACTCTACCGCCAAAAAGACGATGAAGCCGATGACAAAAACGGTCCACACCTTGGTAACGATTAATGAAGGATGCTGATGCAAGAGATAGTTGTTCATTACAATGGCGTTTTCCGCCCTTCCCATTGCTACAAAGCCCACTATCCATGCCAGTGTGGCCCCGACAAGCAGAAGTAGAGCCAGCTTGAACCCGCGCATCGTGAACATTTTGCGCCAGGACTCGACAGATAGACGCCCGAAGAGCTCGAAGGCACCCCAGAACAGTGCGATCGCCAGCACCAGACAGACAGGGAACACGAGACTGAATGACAAAGGAACCTCGTCTGGACTCAAGGATACCACTGAGTAATAGGCATGACCCATATACGTGTATGGATTGAGAATCGTCTGCAACTGTTGTAGCGCTTGGGGGAGAGCACTATTGTAAAAGGACATTTCCATCCCTTGACTGCTTGTATACACGTGTGGTGCGAGCTGAATAGTTGCTGCAATGGTACTGACGATCAGATAGGGTAACCAGACCGCGACGATCGCATATCCAATCGCCAATGCGTAGGTGCCGACGCCGATCCCTACGATTAGCCCAACGCTAAAAGTCAGGCACTCGAGCCCAGTCTGAACGAAATACCAGCGTGTCGCCCAACCCAGCGCCCAGATCGCGTGTGTGCCAGGCGCTCCAAGCGCTTCGACAGACAGCACGATCGCACCGGGGAGATTGAGCAAAAGGATGGTAGCAATCCCTAATCCCCACTTGGTGGAGATCACGGAGCGCCTTGACACGGGACCCGCGAGCAGCGCTTCGAGGTTTTGTCCGCGCCGCTCGCTATCCATCATAAAGACACCCCAAAATAGCGTGGCGCCCACAGGGAGAAACGATAGCTGATTGCTCCCGTAAAAGAGGAGGACAGCGCGCGCCCATTCCCCCAACGCAGGAAGCGCCGGGTAGGGTTGCACAGACTCAAACTGACGCATCATGTTCAAAATTTCTCCTGCGATGGATCCAAGTATCGGCTGAAAGAACACCGCGAGTACGATGAACAGAAGCACGATGCGTTGCTGACGCCACTCCTTATACAAGAGCCCCCTAGTCCAGAATGATCTGTTCACGCGCGTAGCCCTCCTTATGCATGATGTGGATAAATAGTTCCTCGAAGTCCACATCCATCTCTTCGAGATAGACGGGATCATGGCGGCGACAGAGGGCGAGTATATGCTCCGGATCGTGTTCGACGATCACGCCGTAGACGCTACCTGACTGCTCAATGCGAAGAACACCCGGAGCCTGTCTAATCTCGTCCGGCATTCCCTGTGGAAAGACGGTCTGGATGCGCCGGATCTCGCGCTTGGCGTCTTCTGTCGTCGACTGCAAGATGACCCGACCCTTGTGAAAGAAGGCGACGCGATCCGCTATGCGCTCAAGCTCACTGAGGTGGTGCGTGGCAATGAGTGTAGTGACGCCGGCCGCTGCCTCTTGTACGATTAATTGCAGCACTTGGCGCTTAACCACTGCATCCAAGCCGCTCGTCGGTTCATCCAAAATGAATAGCTCCGGACGCAACGATAGCGCCGTGACAAACGCCAGTTGCACCCGCATGCCCTTAGACAGTGAACGGACGACCTGCGTCTTCGCGAGTTCAAAGGAGTCAAGCAAGTGTTGACAGCGAGCCGAATCCCAGTGTTTCCAAGTGCGGCGACCATACTCCACCATTTCGCCCACCGTAAATTGCCGAAAAAACCAGTCTTGATCCGTGACGTAGCCAAGGCGCTGCCGCCACTTCCCTGATGAATCACGAACATCGACGCCAAGCACCTGCGCTGATCCCGTCGTCGGTCTGGTGATCCCGAGTAGCATGTTCAGAAAAGTCGACTTACCCGCTCCATTCGTCCCGACGATGCCGCAAATACTCCCTTCCGGTACAGTCATCGTGACATCCGCGACCGCTTGCATCCGCCCATATTGTTTACCGAGTCCGCGAGTCTCAATCGGTACTGCGCTCACTGTGTTCTGCCTCCTTTCATGTGTTCGAGCCTATTCATCTGTCGCGCTCCCCGACCAATGCAAGATGAGATCCTCTAGTTCCCGACTCACGTCCGCAAATGCAACCCCTTTGTGGTGTGCCTCCACGAGAACCTTCGTGAGTAACTCACGTAAATCTGCCGCAGAGGCAGCCGGACTCGGTCCCTCTCTCTTTTCCGTTACGAACGTCCCCTTACCTCGCACCACCTCGATCACACCTTCGCGCTCGAGTTCCTGATACGCTTTCGCGATCGTATTCGGATTGATGGTCATGTCCACCGCCAATTCGCGAATGGACGGCAAGCGGCTGCCAGGTGCCAAAATATCTTTAGCGATGCGCTCCTTCACATCGGCAATAATCTGTTGATACATGGGCGTACTAGACCTTGGATCAACCGTCAACCACACTCGATCACCTCCCCTCGGCGTGCACTATGTGTATTACTCTATATAGTACACATATTACATGTGATCGGACAATTGTCAAGAGGCTCACTCAGGTGGGGGTGCTGGTCGATAACGCAGCAGTTCCTACTGTGCTCTTTTTGTTTGTCTCGAGTGGAGTCTTCGACGTTCTCGCCAGCGGATTTTTGAGGTTTGGGATGGAGCTTAGGCGCAGCGTGCAATACGTGGGGAGGCTATACACTGCGCACCGTGTTCGACCAAACACGGTGCGGCTTTTATTGTTCGGTGAACGGCTCGTAAATGTCATTTCGCATACTGACAGTCGTTGCATTTCTGCCTTGGTTTGAATTTTTGATCCAAAAACCAAGAGACTCGTAATACGGTACACGGTTGGGATGAGCGCCCAATGTGATGAAGCGTGCGCCGGCCAATTCGAGGTGTCTACTCTATTGATAGAGTACCAGATCCGGGGTGAACAGCATTTACGACTACTAGACTGCATTCTCTGATTTCTTTACCTGCCATTTACGCTCAAAATAGGCATGGAGCCTATAACTGCAAATCTGGATGGTCCATTCATACAGCAGTTGCTCCAGGTCTTCTTCCACATCCAGGTCGAACCAGAAGTATGTGCCATCGAAACACACAAGTCCTTGCGACGAATTGGACCATTTGGTCATGGGCATTTTACGAATCAGTTGAGCTACCTCGTCTACATTGTATTCAGCCAAAGCAGCCGTTTTTCGATCGCTGAAATCGATTTTTCTTCGAAATTCCTTTTCCGTGAAATATTTGTGGAAAAATGGTGCGACTTCCTGATGCGTAATCGGCTTGTACCAATCTCCTTTACCTCTCTGGAGCATGGCTAACAACACGACCATCTTGTAGCTCTTCGTCATACCGGTGGACTCAACTTCTCGGAACCATGGCTGATACCGTTCGCTGACGTCCAATTCATCTGCTTCTAGTTCGCCCAACGATTCAAGAAACCTCACGTAGCTCCCAAATTCTTGTTTGATTTCGCGTCCATCTACTCGCCTTTGCAGATGCATTTCTAGGTAGAGTGGTCGCCTTCCTAACTCTATTTTTAACGCTTGGTAAGCATCCTTAAGTCGTTCTTTTCTCGGTTGTTTCTTCCGCTGCATTGCTCGAATTAAGTCTACGACACGAAGATCTAAATGGAACGTACAGGATGGGGTCTTTGATGGAAAAGTTATGATTTGTGATATCGAGTTTGCGGTGCCCACATCAACGGCATCTAACACAGCAAACTTTAGGTCAGCATTTCGATAGTTCCCAATGAGGTCAATGATGGCACAATGTGATTTGTCGGGATGAATTCTAAGTCCCCGCCCGATCTGTTGCGTAAAGACAGTCAAAGACTCAGTCGGGCGAACAAACAAGAGGGTATCTACAGACGGAATGTCCACGCCTTCATTGAACAAGTCGACCGTAAATATCAGTTCCTTCTCTCCGGAAGTTAGCTCCTCTATCGCCTTAGCCCTAGATTCTGGTGAGGATCCGCCATGAAGACACACACAGCGGACATCTCGGGACAAGAAATAATTCGATAGGAACAATGCTTGCGCCACCGATGAGCAAAAAGCGATTCCCCGAGTCTGCTTATGCTTATTCCAAGCGTCCAACACAACTGATGCCATCGATTCTCTGGTTTGAGCCGTTCTTAACTCCTGTTCATCATACTTCGTTCCGAGCCAACGGATCTGGGAATAGTCCGTATCATCATATATACCGTAGTACTGGAAGGGCGAAAGCCAACCGCGCTGGATGGCATCCAAGAATTCAATTTTGTAGGCGACGTTACCGTCACATAATCCGTATACCTCGTGTCCATCCGCTCGATCGGGAGTGGCCGTGATCCCCAGCATGAACTGCGGCTTAAACCAATTCATCACCGATCTGTAGGTGCTCGCGGCCGCATGGTGAAATTCATCAACGATGATCAAGTCAAAATGTGTTGTCTGGAATTGTGACAGATGTCTCCTCTGCCCTAACGTAAAAATCGACGCAAAGACGATGTCTGCATGACCCACTTTTTCGCGTCCAGTGAACAATCCAGTAGATTTTTCTGGCAAGACAGCTCGGAATGCACTTTGCGCTTGTACAAGAATCTGCTCACGGTGGGCGACGAACAACACCCGCACAAACGACTTAGCAAACATCGCTGCCAGGAATGTCTTTCCCAGTCCGGTGGCCATCACAACCAGCGCTTTGTCGTACCCATCTTCGCGTGTCATGTTCAATTGGTGCAGCGCCTCTAATTGGGCGGGCCGGGGCTTAAGCGGAACTAGGTAGGTCTCAGATTGTTCCTTAATTTGGTCAGTGTGTGCCTCTGTCACCTCAAGCATTGTGGCTAACGCCTCTGATTCCGACCACGTTTTCGCCAAATCTGGATGCTGACCATGAAATTCCTTATACGCCAGACGATACATTTGAATCGTAACTGGATTCACCGGCAGGGTCTGGTCAGCGTAAAACAGATGTAGAAACCTATCCGCAGTCTCGTCAAACAGAACCTCACGCTCAATTGAAGATACCGAAATATTCCACTCTACGCCAGTCGTTAAAGCAGATCGGGACATGTTCGACGATCCAACGATGGCCGCCCCATCCCCACCCTGCTTGCGAAACAGATACGCCTTCGGATGAAATGAAGTTCCATAACTGTTCCACATCCTGATTTCGATGCTAGAATGCGCAGCGTACAATGCTTCGAGCGCATTCGGCTGTGTCACATACAAATAATCACCGGTCAAAATCTTGATCTCTGCGCCACGTGAGGCTGCACTATGAAGGTGTGGCGCCAATAGTTGAACGCCGGATTCCATGACGAATGAAACAAGTAGATAGATAGAATCCGCCTCGTAGGTGTGCCGAATCAATTCTTGCAGCAACTGTGATGAAACCAACCGAATTTTGGACATGCGTACCCCACTCTAACAATCGACCCATTTTCATTTATTGTATACTAAGTCCGGTGAAGTGGGTGGCTCAGTCATCCATAAGATTTGCGTTCATAGATTGTACGACATCATTGCAGTTAAGGGAAAATTTGGTGAAATGAGGTAGATGCATGATATGGCATCCATAAAAAACGAATTGGTGATAGCCTACAATCGTCAAGCTGCTACACGCAATGCGGCGGCGCGTCAGGAATGGAAGATTCAAGTGCGAGATAGCTTCCTAGCTCAGGTTCAAAAGCAACCATTGCATTCGCTCTTAGATATCGGATCTGGCCCAGGCCATGACGGCAAGTTTTTTCAAGAGAATGGGCTTAAGGTGAGTTGCATTGACATTTCTCCCAAAATGGTAGAGCTTTGCATCGCAAAGGGACTTCAGGCAAAGGTGATGGATTTTTCTCAGATGTCTTTCCATGACAAATCCTTTGATGCAGTATGGGCACTGAATTGTCTGCTACACGTTCCGAAGGTCGAACTGCCCGGAGTACTTACTGAGATCAGTCGCGTATTAAAACCAGGCGGCCTTTTCTTCATAGGTGTTTACGGGCGATACAACTCCGAAGGGATTTGGAAAGATGACGATTACCAACCCAAAAGGTTCTTCTCTTTCTTCGATGAGGCGACGTTAAAAGCGATGCTTTCTCAGTTTTTCGAAGTGGTTTCCTTTCAAGTTTTCCCCCATACGGATGAGCTAGATTTTCACGCCATCGTAGTCACCAACTGCAAAGGCGTGCGTTAAGTCCGTACAATTGGCATACATTTATGCAGGCCATTCCCGAGGAGATTCATGATCAGGCTGACGAGCACATTGAAAGAGCGGTGAACACCCATGCGCTTCTTTGGAATAGATTTAGCTTTCAAAGATAACAACCGAAGTGGACTATTCGTCCTCGACGAAGAGGGCGCGGAGATTTCTCATACTTATGCAGCCAGTGATACGGAGATTGTAGAATATGTGCTTGGCCATTTGCATTCTGAAGGAAACGTCATTGCTATCGACGGCCCACTGATCGTACCAAATCACTCGGGTCAACGGGCCTGTGAGACCAGTGTTGGGCGTACATACGGATCCCGAGGTGCGAGTTGCCATTCCGCCAATACTCAACTGCATTCTGGGCAACGCGGCCCGGCCCTTGTAAAGAAACTGCAGGCGCTAAGGTCGGAAATGCAGGTCGCAGTTGATGCGACAAATACGTCAGCGCTGAAATTCCCTATCATAGAAACGTACCCGCACCCTGGCCATATAGAACTGTTTGGGCTCGATGGGATCCTGCGGTATAAGCAAAAATCAGGGCGAAACATGGCCACGTGCCGGATGGCAATGGCACAATACCAAGCCCATCTCGTTGGCCTTGGCACGATGAACCCTGCGTTGAAAACCGCAACCATCGGTTTGCTGGAAGTCGATATACAGGGACTTAGAGGGCGCTTATACAAACAACACGAGGATTTGCTTGACGCACTGTTTTGCGCCTACGTTGCGTTGTATCTTTGGACTCACCGATTTAATTCCAGCAAGTACAAGGTTTTTGGCGATGTTGAAACAGGGTCAATAACTATCCCTATTCAGTGAAGGCCACTACAATTTTATCTCTCCGGAAAAGCAACAAACCCGAATGCCTCCCTTAAATCACAATAGTCTGCTTGA
>JAPNUP010000100.1 GCA_026627345.1 Bacillota bacterium
CCGTCATGCTTGCCGGTGAAGTGGCGGGGATTACCGGACTGATTTTCGCTGTTCCTCTGTTAGCGGTCGGTAAAGTGATCTGGGAGCAGGTGCGAGCAGCTCGCGAAATTTGACAAGCTGTCGTTGTTGTGCTATATTATCTACATTGCTTGGTGATGATGGCGGAGGGGACACACCCGTTCCCATACCGAACACGACGGTTAAGCCCTCCAGCGCCGATGGTACTTGGACCGCAGGGTCCTGGGAGAGTAGGACATTGCCAGGCCAGCAAGCCCTTGTGCTAAGCAAGGGCTTTTTATTTTATCTCAGTGGTGTTGCAAAGGGCCGTTTCGTTTTGCTATACTGCGCAGTAACTGCAATAGCAGACAAGAAGTAATGCGTTGTCCGTACCAGGGAGCGACCCCGCGCGAAGCGTGATTGAGAGGGGAGCGACGAAGGGCGCATGAAAGCCAGTCTGTCGGCTGCGCGAGAGGATCGCGCCGGATGTCTCCGTTACCAGGCGTGCAAGTGGCGTGCGTACACACCAAGCGTTCAGTCAAAGACGCGAAAGTAGTGGGCGTCGCAAGTAAGGGTGGTACCGCGTGAGTCTCACGTCCCTTTGAGGATAGTGGGCTTTTTTATTTTGTCAGGGGGTCATAGGGAGATGAAAGGTAGCGAGATTCGCCGTAGATATGTGGAGTTTTTCCGGGAAAAGGGACATGACATCGTACCTAGCGCAAGCCTGGTGCCGCAGGATGATCACTCCTTATTATGGATCAATAGTGGGATGGCGCCGCTGAAGAAATACTTCGACGGGCGCGTGACACCTGAGAATCCGCGACTGACCAACAGCCAAAAGTGTATTCGCACCAACGACATCGAGAATGTCGGCAAGACGGCGCGTCACCAGACCTTCTTTGAGATGCTTGGGAATTTTTCGATTGGGGACTATTTCAAACGCGAGTCGATTCACTGGGCTTGGGAGTTTGTCACAGAGCGCTTGCAGATGGACAAAAGTCGGCTGTCTGTGACCATTCATCCAGAGGATGACGAAGCGTTTCAAATCTGGAGTCGTGAGATCGGTGTGCCGGAAGATCGGATTTTGCGGGTCGAAGATAACTTTTGGGACATCGGAGAAGGGCCGTGTGGGCCTAACTCGGAAATTTTCTATGATCGCGGCGCGCATGTCGGCTGTGGTCGAAAAGAGTGTGACGCCTCCTGTGATTGTGACCGACATCTCGAGATCTGGAACCTCGTCTTTAGTCAGTACAATCACAACCCTGACGGCTCATATACGCCGCTTCCCAAGAAGAATATAGACACCGGTATGGGACTCGAACGCACAGCATCCGTCTTGCAAGATGTACCGACCAATTTCGATACTGACTTTTTTCGCCCGATCATCGATGCGGCCGCGAAGCAGATGGGTGTGCGCTACGGAGACTCAGACACGATCGACACAGCGCTCAAAGTGATTGCCGACCATACGCGCGCGGTGGTGTTCTCGATCGGCGACGGCGTTTCACCGAGTAATGAAGGGCGCGGTTACGTGATTCGTCGCTTGCTGCGACGGGCCGTGCGTTACGGGAAGCAACAAGGTGTGGAACAACCCTTTCTCCATGGCCTCGTGGGTGTCGTCGGAGAGATTATGGGGGATTACTACCCTGAAGTAGTTGAGAAAAAGGCGTTTATCGAAGGCGTCATCCGCATGGAAGAAGAGCGCTTCTTTGCAACGCTCACAGAGGGTGAGGCACTACTCACAGAGGCACTGCGTGCGCTTTCTGCTAAGGGCGAGCGTACGCTGTCTGGGGAAGAGGCGTTCAAACTCTATGACACGTACGGCTTCCCGATTGACTTGACGGAGGAAATCGCGCAAGAGAGCGGCTTTACAGTAGATCGCGAAGGATTCTCGCACGCGCTTGAACAGCAGCGTCAACGTGCGCGCAGTGCGCGTCCGGAAGTCGATAGTATGCAGGTACAAACCTCGACACTGCGGGATCTGACGGTGGACAGTGAATTTGTCGGATACGGAGAGCACACGGTAGAGACGAAGATCGTCGCTATCTTACTCGGAGATGAGTCGGTCACTCAGGCCGGGCTTGGCGAGCGTGTACAGGTGGTACTTGCGCGCACGCCTTTTTACGCCGAGAGCGGTGGTCAAGTCGCAGACACCGGTGTGATTGAAGGGGAGCACTTCACGCTACTCGTTCGCGATGTGCAAAAAGGGCCGAATGGTCAGCACGTTCATTCGTGCGAAGTGACAGAAGGGGAAGTCCGCCTTCATGCGCAGGTCGTTGGCAAGATCGACAGCGAGCGACGGCGCGCGATTGTCAGAAACCATACCTCTACACACCTGCTGCACCGCGCGCTGCGCGATGTACTCGGTACGCACGTGGCACAGGCAGGCTCCCTCGTACAAGATGAGCGGTTACGTTTTGACTTCTCTCATAACGGGGCACTATCTCAGGAGGATTGGCACCGTGTAGAACGTGCGGTCAATGAACAGATTTGGCGGGACCAACCGGTCGTAACCGAACAGATGGGACTGGATCAAGCGCGTGGGCTTGGCGCTATGGCCCTGTTTGGCGAAAAGTACGGTGAGATCGTGCGCGTCGTAAAAGCAGGCGATTACTCTACGGAGTTATGTGGAGGCTGTCATGTACAGCACACCGGTGAGATCGCGTTGTTCAAGCTCGTGAGTGAAGGTGGGATTGGATCGGGCATCAGACGGATCGAAGCCGTCACCGGCGCCTACGCATATGAGTACGTCACGCGTGAAGAGCAATTGCTAACGGCAATGGCCGAACAACTGCGGACCAATCCAGCGCAACTGCCGCACCGTCTCGAAGGCCTCGTGGAGCAGATGAAGGGGCTGGAGAAGCAGGTCGAGCAACTGACGCAAAGTCTTAGTAAAGCTGAGGCGGCCCAATTAGTCGATCAAGTCGAGAGTTATCCGAAAGGTCGCGCGTTAGTCGCGGATGTGCCCGGCATGGACGTCGAAGGCTTGCGGGCGATAGCGGAAAGTTTTCGGCAAAAGTATACGGATCTGGCGCTAGTTCTCGGTTCGGTGAAAGATGGCAAAGTCTCCTTTGTGGCGGCGATGTCCCACCCTTTGCAAGCGCAGGGACTACACGCGGGTAGACTAGTGAAGGACGTGGCCACGGTGGCTGGTGGCTCGGGTGGTGGGCGCCCTGATCTCGCGCAAGCTGGAGGTAAGGACCCGCAGCAACTGGCTGCTGCCTTGACCTTGGCGAAGGATCTGTTGCGGACAGCCTTGAATGGGTGAGTCGTGACAATTCTGAGTCGGACAAGCGGATCAAGAGGAATTTGGCGGAACCGTGCAGAATGTCTATACAGTTGTCGTATTCTATAAGTAGGTAAGGTGAATCAGGAACGAGGAGAGAGGTGTTCGGTCGTGTCTTCGTTTGAAGAAACCATGCAGTTTCGACTACGGCCTGATGAACCATCGCGGGCAGAGCGTGCCCTGATCTTGGCCTATGAGGCGCTGATCGAGAAAGGGTATAATCCCATTCACCAGATCTCTGGCTATCTGCTTTCTGGGGATCCCGCCTACATCACGAGTTTTAAAGATGCGCGTGATGCCATCAGGAGAGTGGAGCGCGACGAATTGATTGAAGAGTTGGTCCGCGCGTATTTGGCCACGCGGCTGTCATGAGAGCACTTGGCGTTGATTATGGGGATGCGCGTATCGGAATTGCACTCGGCGACCCGCTTGGTTTGACTGCTCAGTCTTACGAAGTGATCGATTGTCGTCGGGTGCGTGACCCGATCGGGCGCATCAGTCAGATCGCTCGTGAGCATGAGGTCGATGTGATTGTGATGGGGCTTCCGCGCAACATGAACGGGACGTACGGAGAGCGCGCAGAAAAGACCCGCATTTTCGCGCAAGAAGTAGCATTATCCACAGGGCTTCCTGTAGAATGGATGGACGAGCGGCTCTCCACGGTGGGGGCCAATCGGTCATTGCTCGAGGGTGACGTGAGTCGAGCGAAGCGTCGTCAGGTGATTGACAAAGTGGCAGCTACGTTGATCTTACAAGCCTATCTGGACAGGAAGGGGAGAGCCTAGTATGTTGGACGACCTCTTGCAGGGGCGTGTTCTTCTTACCGACGACGAGGGACGGGAGGAAGAGTTTCAGGTCTTGCGCGTGTTGGAGATGGAAGGAAAGCACTATGCATTATTGCAGTCCGTGCCAAATGAAGAAGAGGAAGAACCGCTGATCTTGCGCATCGAAGGGGATGTGGAAGCAGATAACGCATCTTTGGTAGGCATCGATGATGATGACGAGTGGGAGTCTGTCGCAGAAGCCTTCGATACACTTATGTACCAGTGGGATGATCAAAGCTGAGGACGGCACAATTTGATGAGGGGTTTCATTCATGAACAGGCGCGGTTTATTGACGCTGGCGATCACAGCGGGCAGTTTGCTCGTCTTGGGCCTCGTCGTTGTCTTGTGGCCTGTGCGAGGGATGTACTGGCAAACGGCAGGAAGACCGGGTGAAGATATCCGCGTAGTGATTCCGCAAGGCGCCTCCACTGACACGATCGGGCGTTTGCTGGCACAACAAGGTGTCATCGGCAGTACGACTTTTTTCCGTCTCTACTTGGCGCTGTCGGGCCGTGGGCGCTCTCTTCAGGCGGGCGATTACCTTTTTTCTTCAGGGCTCACCATACCCCAAGTGGTCTCCGAACTAAGCGCGGGTGACGGTGCCTATAATACAGTGATCGTGACGATTCCAGAAGGATTTACCGTGCGTCAGATCGCTCAGTTGCTCGCGAAGGACAAGGTATGTTCAGAACAAGCTTTCATGCACGAAGCGACTCATGGCATGTTCTCACAATATCCATTTTGGAAGTTTATTGCTACACATAATAAGTACATACGTGATCGTTTAGAAGGGTATCTGTTTCCAAACACCTATTATTTCCTGCGCAATGAGTCACCCGTTGCTGTGATCGATAAGATCTTGTCCGAAACAAGTTCAGTACTGACACCTGTCATGCGCACCATTAAGAAGGAGCACTTGACGCTTCCGGAAGTAATGACAGTGGCGTCGATGATTGAAAAAGAGGCGAAGTTGGCCAGCGATCGTCCGCTTATCGCCAGTGTGATCTACAACCGTCTTCATCTGCATCCGCCGATGAAGCTGCAGATCGATTCGACGACAGATTATGCGTTAGGTGGCATCACCGTGCTGACGGATGCGGATCTGCAAAGCATGAACCCGTATAATACCTACACACACGCCGGTTTGCCGCCAGGTCCGATCGCCAATCCAGGGTGGGCTTCAATCGAAGCGGCCATTCATCCCGCCCACACTGACTATTACTATTATGTCGCTAAAGGCAATGGATCGGGTGGCAGTTACTTTGCTGTGACCTACGCCCAACAGTTGGCCAATATCGCCCGACGCGAAAGTAATCTGGCCAAGCGCGCTAGTGTTGCTCATTCGCCTACAGCTTCTTTGCATTGATGGTTCGCGTACAAGCTCACACGCATGTTCACTGTCCCAAGGGCATAGACTCTCTTGCGCGAGTACCTTGAGGAGGTGGGCCACATGGGTCTGTTTGCAGCTTTGGTACTCCTTGTACGCGAGATGTCTCTGTTTGTCTCCTATGTCAAAAACCACACTTTTCCACAACCCCTCCCGCCGGTGGAGGAAGACGCCATGATTCGCAGACTCGCGCAAGGCGATGAAGAAGCGCGCAATATTCTCATAGAGCACAACCTGCGATTGGTCGCTCATATTGTCAAAAAATACGATCACGGCAAAGTGGATCCAGACGACCTTATTTCCATCGGGACGATCGGTCTCATCAAGGGGATTCAAACCTTTAAACCGGACAAAGGGGTGCGTTTGGCCACGTATGCGGCGCGCTGTATTGAAAACGAGATTTTGATGCACATGCGCTCACAGCGAAAAGTGAGCAAGGATGTGTCGATCAATGAACCGATCGGCCACGATAAGGAAGGCAATGAAGTGTCATTGATCGACATTCTTGGCACCGATGATGATGAGATTGTGGAGGGAATACAGTTTCGCATGGATCGAGATCAGGTCTATGATGGCTTGTCAGTGCTTGATCCACGCGAGCGAGAGATTATCTGGGCGCGCTTTGGGCTCCCCTATGGGGCGGAGAAGACACAGCGCGAAATCGCTAGAGAACTCGGCATTTCGCGTTCTTACGTGTCCCGTATAGAAAAACGTGCGATTGAAAAGCTGCAGGATCAGCTGCGTCAGCATGATCTATAGGTCGACTTTGGTCTCTTCGTGTTCTGTGATACGATAGGAGCACCGAATGTGAACGTTTGGAGTTGGCCTCTTTGTTTGCAAGATTTTTGCCCACTGACTACGTAACCTCTATCTATCACATCGACCTTCGCCATCTATGGGATAGCGGTGTGCGCGGGTTGGTCACGGATCTCGATAACACTTTGGTTGCGTGGGGTGCACTAACCGCACCTGAGAAACTCGTGGCTTGGCTTGATCATGCTCGCGAGTTGGGATTCGCAGTGTGCATCTTGTCCAATAATCACGAAGAGCGAGTCGCGCGGTTCGCGGCGCAGCTAGGGATACCTGCGCTCGCGCGCGCGCGCAAACCGCGCACGGGTGCCTACCATAAAGCGATGGCGCTGATCGGCACGACGCCTGCACAGACGGCCATGATCGGAGATCAGTTATTCACAGATGTATGGGGTGGCAATCGCTTGGGGATTCGCACCATTTTGGTGACGCCAGTTCCTGGGCAGCAACACGGTGGCACGACGATGATTAGGCGAGTGGAGCGAGTCGTTCTTCGCGGCCGCAAACCGCTCGCGATAGATGAGTATTTTACAGGGGGTCATTGATTGAGTATTAACCTGGTGTGTACGGGTTGTGGAGCGCCATTGCAGATGGAGGCGGAAAATGAGCGAGGGTATGTGACTTCCTCCGCTTTTTTGCGTGAACAGCCCCTTTGTCAGCGCTGTTATCGCCTGATTCACTACGGACAGTTCTCCCCTAGCAGCGTCACTGAAGACGAGTACCGCACGTCCGTCATGCGCACGTTGGCCCGGCCATCGCTGGTGCTGTACGTTGTAGACTTGTTCGATTTTCGAGGCAGCCTTGTGCGCGGTATCAGTGGGTCCTTGCGCGATCATGAGATCTGGCTAATCGGTAACAAAGTGGACTTGTTACCGCGTGAACTCAATCGCGACCGACTGAGTGCATGGTTGATGCGCGAAGCCCGTCGCCAGGAACTCGAAGTGCGAGAAGTATTTTTGGTGAGCGCCAAGACAGGTGAAGGTTTAGCCCAGTTGTGGGAAGCAGTAAAACTGCGGGCGCGCGATCGGCAGGCCGTCGCGATAGGGATGGCTAATGTGGGGAAGTCCTCGGTACAAAACAAGCTTTTAGAACATGCTGGACAACTCGAAGGACAAGCCTTTACTGTCAGTCCGTATCCAGGAACGACACTGGGGGGCTTCACGCTGAAACTCGGTGGCAGCGGCGTCACATTAGCGGATACGCCCGGATTGCTCGGCCGCTTTCGCTTGCAAGACCGCGTATGCCAAGCGTCGCTTGCGGATATTGTGGCACGCGTTCAGGTGCGACCGCGGGTTTACCAACTACAGCCGGAGCAGACGCTCTTTCTCGGCGGACTGGCCCGACTTGACTTTATCGCGGGGCAGGAGCAACCGTTTGTCGTCTACGTGGCGAATCAGTTGACCGTTCATCGGACGAAACTTGCACAGGCAGACGAGCTGTTCAAGCGGCAAGTAGGCGCCATTTTGACTCCGCCGTGCCCGCAATGCGATGCTTCCTTGCAGGTGCTAAAGCCGAAAAATATGAGCTTTGAAGATGGTAAGCCAGTCGATATCGTGATCTCAGGACTGGGTTGGATTCGCTTGAGTGGCAAGACTGTGAAGCTCAAGATGCATGTTCCGGAAGGCGTCGAGATCACCGTGCGCCCGGCTCTTGGCGCGGGCCGTCGTGGGGCTGGCAAAGGGCGTATGCACGGGTCTGCCCGCGCCGCAAGACCGCATATCACTACAGGGAGGCGATAACTTCGTGTTGACATCGAAACAGACCGCCTTTTTGCGTTCGTTAGCGCATGCTGAACCGGCGATATTGCAGATCGGCAAGGGCGGCATCTCTGAGAATTTTCTCGATCAAGCGGGGCTTGCCCTCGAAGCGCGTGAACTCGTGAAGATATCCGTGTTAGCAAACGCAGAGGCGACGGCTGCACAAGCGTCCGAGGAGTTGCGAGACAAGCTGCATGCGGAAGTTGTACAAGTGATAGGTCGCACGGTGGTTCTTTATCGTCGATCGCATGACAATCGGAAGATCACGCTTCCGAGATGAGTGCGCGCCGGGTCTGCCTATTCGGAGGGACGTTTGATCCCCCTCACGTGGGTCATCTGCTCATCGCGCAGGTGGCCGCAGAAGAGTGGGGCGCAGATGTCGTGTTATTTGTCCCGGCTTCGGTTCCGCCGCACAAAGCGCCAGAAGGCGTATCAGGTGCGCTCGATCGCGTTGCCCTGGTCGAAAAGGCGATCGGTGAATTCCCCCTCTTTGACGTGTCGCGAATCGAGCTCGATCGGCCAGGACCCAGTTTTACGGCCGACACGGTCTTGCAGTTTCGCGAGATGTGGCCGGATGCCAAACTCGCTTTTTTGCTCGGAGCTGATATGCTGCAGACGTTTTTTACGTGGGAGCGGGTACAGGATCTCGTGGCTCACGCTGATCTATTAGTGGCGCCGAGGCCCCAGGTGGATTTGGAATCGTCTGCGCGCCAGGTGCGCCTCGAGATGCCGGACATCGCGTTGCAACCTCTTGACATGCCGGCGCTCGATATCTCCAGTAGCTGGCTGCGCAATCGATTGGCGCAAAACTTGCGCTGTGAATTTCTGTTGCCAAAAGGCGTGGCGGAGTTGATTGTGCAAAAGGGGATGTACAAGTCGTGAAGCGATTGCAGCAGGCGCTTCGTGAGCGGCTGACGCCGGGTCGCTTCGCGCATGTAGCAGGTGTCGTCAAAACGGCCGAGTCACTCGCGCGACTTTACGGCGCCGACCCGCATAAGGCGATACTCGCTGCCTGGTTGCACGACTATTATCGCGAAGCGAGTGAAGACGAGCTTACACACCTAGCGCAAGACGTGGGGATGGCGCTGCCAGAAGGTCCAGCGGTGACGTGGCATGGTCCGATCTGCGCTGCGCGAATGAAACGAGACTTTGCGGTCGATGATGAAGAGGTAAAGTTTGCAGTTGCTTATCATACCGTGGGACATGCTGTGATGCCACTTTTGGCGCGTATTTTATACGTGGCTGACGCGATAGAGCCGACGCGCCGGTATCCCGGAGTAGAGGATCTGCGCACTTTGGCGCAGCAGGACTTGACGCTGGCGTTGGCGCGTACGGCAGACGATTCCATTCGCTATCTGCTTTCACGAAACGAAGAGATTGCACTGGCCACTGTGGCGATGCGAAATGAAGCCTATCGGGAGTACCGTACTTGTAATCGCTCTACGATATAGCATACAGTAGAAGTACAACAAGTCATTAGGAGGCCTGTGAATGCGCGAAAAGTACGAGGAGTACGCTAGGGTGGCTGCGGATGCAGCGGACAGTAAGAAAGCCAGAAATGTGGTGGTTCTGGACATCAGGGAACTGTCTGTGATAGCGGACTATTTTATTATCTGTAGCGCCAATTCACGTACCCAAGTACAGGCGATCGCAGACGCCGTTAAAGACAAGCTCGAAGAGAACGGCCTGCAGTGTAAAGGGGTAGAAGGCAAGGATGACGCCAAGTGGGTGCTGATCGATTTTGGTGATGTAGTCGTGCATGTGTTTAACGAAGAAGAGCGTGACTTCTTTGGCCTTGAGCGCCTGTGGGGCGACGCCAAACGCCTGTCAGTGAGCGTGTAATAGCGGTATCACCCCTCGCGATTCGAAATGAGGTTTTGGGTTTTGTACAGTCAATTAGCGAGTGTGTACGACAAGCTAATGGGGGATATCCCTTATGATCGTTTTGTTGGCTTGTGGGAAGAGATGCTTGCCAAAACAGGTTTAGCGACAGATCAACTGATTGACATGGGCTGCGGTACAGGCATGATGATACCGCAGTTTTTGCGTCGAGCGCGCCGTGTGGTGGGGGTCGATCCTTCTTTGGAGATGCTCGCGCAAGCGGAACAAAGAGTGGCATCCTACGGCCGGCGCGTGTCGTTCGTTCAGGCTCGCGCAGAAGCGTTTGCGTCGCCTGTGAAAGCGGATGGATGCATGGCTTTTTGCGATGTCCTGAGCTATACGAGAAGTCAAGAAGAATTGGCGCGCTCGTTTGAGACGATGGCAAAGGCGCTTAAACCTGATGGCTGGGTCCTGTTTGACGTACACTCGCCACACAAGGTCCTTGAGGGGATCGGCGACAACTTGTACGGTGATATTCGAGACGAGGAAATCGCGATCATGAAAACCGAGGTGGCAGTTGCGAACCTCGAGGTGACATATGATGTTGTCTTGTTGCTGCGTGAATCAGACGGACGCTATGCGCGCTATGAAGAAAGGCATGTGCAGCGCGCTTTCGAACTCGAAATCCTCTTGCAGGCTCTGGCACAAGCGGGGTTCGCGCGAGTCACACTCGGGGCCGACTTTGAGATGTGGTGGGGGAATCCGGAAGATGAGCTCACGACTCCTCGATCGGCGGACGTGTGCCAACTCGAAAAAGGAGCGGGGATCCGCATCGATGGCGAACCGCGCCTGAGTGTCATGGCACAAGCCGACCGTTGGTTTTTCTTCGCTCGAAAATCGTGATGTAGCTAACTCTAGCGCCTGTTTCAAGCCTCAGTGCTTTTAATGACATCACTGGTCAGCGACAGCGTCGCAGCATTCTTGTCGATGTATTCCCTTCGGAATTTCGAAAAGGCAGACAGCATTTGGGGATTGCTTTGAAAAAACTGCATCAGGTAATAAAGCTGGGTCACCGTTTGCGGACTCACATGGTGTTCAATACCTTCGACATCCACACGGATCGTATCTTCCTGGATCCCTAGCATGCGCAGTAATTCCTCGAGCATCGCGTGGCGCTCAATCATCGCTTTACCCATCTGTTCTCCGGACGTAGTCAGCAAAATCCCGCGATACTTTTCGTACGTGACATAGTCCTGTTCATCGAGCTTCTGAAGCATTTTGGTGACGGAAGATGGTTGGACCGCCAAAGAGGAAGCGATGTCCGAAACCCGGGCGTACCCCTTGTCTTTCATGAGCTGATAGATTTTTTCCAGGTAATCCTCCATGCTGGGGGTAAGCACAGCGTCGCCCACTTTCGTGAAGTATCCATACATTTTACTACAGATCGTCCCGATCTTGCATCTGAAACTGTAGGATTTGTGGAGCCATAGAGAGGCAAGGATTCTCTCTTAGTAAATATACGAATTGCAAACAGGATTGTTCCCCATCAAGGCAGAACGTGTACCCACAAGTCGAGAAACAGCGGAGGCGATGGATATGCCGTTGTGGTGGGTGAAGCTGAGACAGCGGGTGATGTCGCAGAAAAAGACCGCTACTTTATTCTTGGGCCTGCTCTGTGCGCTGTGGGGGATCTACGCCTGGCAGGCGCTATCCAAGGCGCCTGTGGGCCATTCGCAGGGCACTGGTTTAGGACTAGCTGCACAGTCGCCCGTGAAGTACGGTTCCATAGCGCGTGCGAAGACCGTGAAGTACGGTTCCATAGCGCGTGCGAAGACCGTGAAGCCGCCAACGATGACGATCTATGTCGTGGGCGCGGTGAGACGACCTGGGCTCTATCAC
Source organism: Bacillota bacterium (assembly GCA_026627345.1). Lineage (GTDB taxonomy): Bacteria > Bacillota > Bacilli > Alicyclobacillales > SLC66 > JAPNUJ01. The sequence goes on from JAPNUP010000100.1 coordinate 11,783, forward strand.
CTGGTCCTTGATGCCCGGATCGCGGATGTTATCGCAAAAGCTGGGGGCGCTACTGCAGACGCCGATCTGGCCGCGATTGATTTGGCTGCGGTAGTAGAAGATGGCATGGAAGTTGTGGTCCCGAATAGGAATCAGACGGAGCCTGTCGCGTCCGTCAGTGGGGCTGCCGACCCGAGTCTAGCGAACGCCGGGGCAGAAAGTAGTGGCAGATCGGTTGCAGGTAAGGGCCACCACAAGAAAGAACTGGCGCCAGGAGAACGCTTGAACGTCAACAAGGCCAGTGCAATCGCGCTTGAACAGCTTCCAGGTATCGGCGCGAAGCGAGCAGAAGCCATCATCCAGTTTCGATCGCGCCATGGATTGTTCACTTCGATTCCGGAGCTTGGTCATGTGCCGGGGATTGGAGTGAGTGTCCTCGCTAAGATCACGGCATACGTGACGCTGTGATTGGGAGATCGGAGAAAGGAAAAGGGGGAACGGCCTGCAACGGCGCCGTTCTCCCCTCTATAAAAAGGATGTTGGCAGAAACGAGCGGTCTGTATATGTATGGTGACTTTATGAGTTGCCGGTGATGCGACAGGCGCCTACATAGCGACTTGACCAGTAGTACGGGTCATGGATGTTGTCGATTTCAACATCCGTACTTGCAGCGTTGATGAACTGACCGCCACCGATGTAGATGCCTACATGAGAGATTCCACCACTGGTATTGAAAAACACGAGGTCACCTGGCTGTAAGTCAGCCTCGCTCACTGGGGTGCCCATCTGTGCTTGAGCGGCGGCAGAGTGCGGTAGAGAAATGCCGAACTGCGCGAACACATACTGCGTAAAGCCAGAACAGTCAAAACCAGCAGGGCTGTTACCGCCCCACACATAAGGGTCGCCAAGGTACTTCTCGGCTCGTGCAATGAGGCGCTCGCCAAAAGTAGTAGCCGTAGGCGTGACTGCCGTCCCTTGCGCACTGTGCTGGATAATCGTGAATACGCCTTTGGTCACCACATCAGTGGCGCCCAGCTTATGGTCTTTCTTGAATCCAATCACTGCGTGAGCAGTTACGGGGCCAAAGTATTGCGTAATGCCTTCTTTTCTCGGAAAGTAGCCGAGATGTCGAAGGTCGGACTGAAGAACGGAGACATCTGCTCCTGTCGAGCCATATTGCATGACGACACTGTTGCTTTCGTCTGCAAACGCCAGTTGGGGAGACACTGCTCCAGTAAGCAGCGTTCCGATCACGGCGACGGACGCCACGAGAGAAAACGCACGCAAAAAAATAGGCCCCTTTCTAATGCCTCCGAGGTTAGTTGTCGGGTTAGGGCTGAAAGGTAGCCCCTCTGAAAAATACAGATTCACCCCAGGTGTTTCGTCCCCCGTACTGAGTAGAGCCACTCAGATTCGGCTTTATCACTCTACTCGTATTCTACCAGTTGCGACACAGTCTGACAAGTGCATTGTGTACACTTTACACAAAGGGAGTTGGTGGGGATGCACAGTCCGGTTGTGTGGCTGAGTATCTGCCTCGCGACAGGCTTATGTTGCGCCGCCTTTCAGTGGCAAGCGTTTGCGAGTGCCGCTGCCATACTTGGCGTGGCCGTCTCCATCGTGCAATATGCTATGGCGCGGCGTGCCGTTCGTCGCTTCTGGTGCGTTCGTGTGGGTGATCCCGAGGAAAGTGTCATTTGCAAACCTCAAAACGTGACCCGTGCGCGAAAAAGCGCGATTTTATTGCCGCTGCTGGCCGGGTGTTGCCTATGGGCCGGGTCTGTGATCGGACAAGCTCATTTGCAAGGAAGAGAGATCGCCTCGTCGTGGTTGCAGGCCAGCCAAACAGCGGGCGCTGTACTAACCACAGGTACGCTCAGCGGGCCGCTCGAGCGAGTGGGACGACATGTAGAAGTCCCGTTTCGCGTCAGTGGCGTATACACGTCAGCCGGGCTACGTCTATTGCCCGAGATCGCCACTGTCTGGCTCGAGATTACGCTACCGAAGGTTCAGCAACAGGAGACCGGCCGCACGGTGCTGCGGTCCTATGTGATGGCACAGCACTTGCGACCTGGAGATCGGATTATGGACTACGTATTTTTCTCGCGTGTGCCGCCGGGCCCGTTTGCCACGGCACTGCGCAGGCGCGGAATTCTTGTTATCGGTCGTTCATCCATCTATGGCGTTACAAAGCCGAGCGGGATTGCCCCCACGAACTTTGATATCTGGACCTGGTATGGACGGGCTCTCGCCGATGTAGAAGCTCATGTACAACGTGCTTACGGGGCTTCTGCCGCTGCGTGGTTGCTGTCTATTGGACTCGGTGATCACGTGAGCTTAGACACCAAGGTGATTCAAACGCTTGCCGGAATCGGCGCGGTTCATGCCCTCATCGCATCAGGAGCGACGATCAACATGACAATTGCACCAATCATCCATCGTCTCAGGAGGCGCAGTCCGAACTACGCAGCCCTTTGGTACCCGCTCGGAGTACTGTCACTGATTGCGCTTTTGACCATGACGGGTCTTGCCTTGCCTGCACTTCGCGCCGGCATCGCCTATTTCTATCGGTTGACAGGCGCGGCCTGTGGCATTAGGACCAATCGTATAGTGGCTAACGTACTGGCTCTCGATGTCATTACGCTGTTCCAGCCCGACGCGATTTTGGATCCTGGCGTCCTATTGTCTTTCGCGGCGGCTTTCATTCTCTCGCCGCTCGCGAAAGTGGTAGAAAGCCTGCTTCCGAATCGCCTTCCATCCGTCGTGCGCCGCGTAGCCGCCCGGGGGTTTGCCGCAGAACTCGGAGTGACGCCTCTGATCGCTGTATTGTTTGAGCAGTTCTCGATGGTCTCTTTGTTAGTCAATCTGTTTCTATACCCGCTGCTCGAAGCGGCTATTCCTTTCTCGATGGTTCTGTTGGCAGGCAGTTATCTCACATGGCCTGGTGAAAAGTGGCTCGCAGAGGGCTTAACATTCGCTGCCGATGGGCTGACATCGGCCATATTGTATTTGCAACATTTTCCGTTGGTTCTACACTTGCCGCAGGTGACGTATTTTGAGATATTAGTCTACTTCATAGCCCTTGGCAGTGGCGCCCATGCAATGCGCAGGTATGGATCGCGTCCGCGCAGTCAATACTTGTAAAAGAGTTTGGACGACACCATAAAGTAGGTGATTGATATAGAAAGCCACGCCACGGCACTTGAACTCGAACTTCTTTGCGAACGCTTGATGATTTGTGCATTTGCTGTGCAAGATGATCCAGAGTGGGGCAAACTCGCAGATCTGCTTCAATCAGCGGCGCAGCTTGCCGGCTTTTTGAAAGATAGAGAGGCGGCTTACCACTGGACAGAGCAACTATTATACGAACATAAGTGAGTATACAGATGCACCGCATTCCCTTACGAGGGAATGCTTTTTGCTTTTTGGCAGACAATGAAGGTGAGGTCATATGCAATCTTCAAGGGAGTGTCCCCAAGATGGTGCAAGTTCTTATCGTAGGTGCGGGCTATGGAGGGGTCATGGCAGCCCGCCGCTTGGAGCGAGCCAATTACCCTTTCACACTGATCAACAAGCATTCCTATCACCAATTCATCACTTGGTTGCACGAAGCGGCCGGTGGGCGAAACGACATCAATGACTACAAGATGGAACTGCGCGAGATCCTGCCAAGGGAAACGACTACGCTGATTAAAGACGAGGTGACAGGGATTGACCGAGAAGCGCGTAAAGTGGTAGGACGACGAGATTCGTACAGCTACGACTACGTGATTCTGGCGCTAGGTAGTGCTCCTGAATATTTCGGGATAGAAGGACTGGCCCAAAATAGTTTGCTACTTCGTTCGGTCGATACTGCCCAAGCGATTCGCGAGCATATCGAGAAACAGTTTGCGGCGTACCCTGGAGATCCGCGCGACGAACGTCTTTGCATCGTCATTGGTGGCGCCGGATTGACCGGAATTGAGCTCATCGGAGAATTGACAGACTGGTTGCCGAAGCTATGCGCACGGTATAAGATCGATAGGGACAAGCCGCGAATCATCAATCTGGAGGCTGCTCCGAGCATTCTTCCTGTGTTACCGAGCGCGCTGCAACAAAAGGCTCGCGAGGTGCTCGAGAAAAAAGGCGCACAACTGCGCACTGGAGCAAAAATTGTCCGAGTTGACCCGGGACACGTGCATTTGGAGTCGGGCGAAGACATCGTTTCGGAGACGATCATCTGGACAGGTGGCGTCCGGGCCCACCCTGCCTTGGCGCAGGCTGGATTTACCTGTGATCCGCGTGGACGTGCAAAGGTCAACCCGTACCTCCAATCCGTAGATGATGACCACGTATACATTATTGGGGACTGTGCATCCTTTCAGTCTGGCAATCGCCCTTTGCCACCGACGGCGCAACTCGCCACGCAGATGGGCTGGGTCGCGGGCGGTAATGTGGCCGCGCAAATCAAAGGTCAACCTTTGGCAGAGTTTGTTCCGAAAATACTGGGGACGCTAGCTTCCCTCGGGCGTGAAGTCGGTGTCGGTTCGGTCGGTAGTGTGCAGACCTCCGGGATTGTGGCGGGGGTGGCTAAGGAGTTGACCAAGGTGAAGTATCTGTATCAACTAGGTGGCTTGAAAATGGTGAGGCGCGGGTCCAAAGCGCTTACGCGAGAACGCGTATAAACGGACAAGAGCGATGGTGAGAGGCGGGACGGGCTTGGAAGTGTCTTTGGTACGTGCCCTGCAAGAGGTTCGCAACAAAGGGGGCGCCCGCTTGTATGTGCTTTACGGGTGTGCGGATGCATTTGCAATCAGGTGGCTCGAGAACGAACTAGCAGCCAACATCGCGTCAGGCGAGAGTCTGATCGTCCGTCGTCATTATCCGGAAGATCGGCTCGCAGACGCACTCGGTGAAGCATTTACAGGCAGTTTGTTTGGCGACGCGCAGATTGTCTCCGTGCGTGACATTGAGTGCCTGACCACCACCTTCAAGGGCAAGATGACGGATGAAGAAACGCGGGCCTTACAGTGGCTTGTCGATGAAATGCCTGCCCATCCGGTCATCCTCTGCTGCAAAGGCGAAAAGCTCGATGAACGAAAGAAAATCGTCAAGGCACTTCTAGGCCTTGCCTACACGCGAGCGATCCCGGGCCATAAGCATTCGCCAGAAGATTTGCGAAGTATTGTGCGCGATCAGATGAAGACCAAACTGAAGCTAACGAAAAGTCAAGAAGAATACCTGCTCGCCCAAGTGGGCTCGTCTCTTGATCGCCTGACAGGCGAAATGCAAAAGATTTTGACTTTTGCCGGTGAGCGCTCTGCAATCACGGATACAGAGCTGCAAGGGCTTGTGGCGCACGACGAACAGAGCGATGTGTTTGCCGTGATTCGTCTGATCATGACGGGAAAGGCGGCACAGGCGTACGAGCTATATCGAGCGCAGTCTGCTAGTGAGTCTGTTTTTGGATTCATGGCTTTGCTTTCACGTCAATACCGACTCATTGCTCAGGTGCAAGACCCTGTTAATGGTCAACTTCCCGATGCCAAGTTAGCGTCTTTGTGTGGCGCGCATCCTTTCGCGGTAAAAGTGGCCCGTGATCAGGCGCGGGGACTGCCTTTGGTGGAGTGTATGAACAGTTTAGTGGAACTTGCTGATCTGGAATTTTCCATCAAATCAGGTCAGATGAGCGAACAGACGGCGATGGATATGTTCTTTTTACGCCGAATGCGCGGCGCTTAAAAGTAAACCTGTACATAGCAGAAATGGCGCAGAGGCAAAGGCCCTTGCGCCATGTCACTGTCTATCGCATTGTCGAGTCTACATAGCCGCTTTGTTATAGCGCAGAGTCAAACGCGATTTCTTACGAGCCGCGTGATTGCGGTGGATAATCCCTTTAGTCACTGCTTTATCCAGCGAACGAGTGGCGTTCCGTAAGGCGGTTTGCGCCGTTTCCATGTTGCGCTCGTGTAGCGCTGTCTCAAATTTCTTCAAAGAGGTCCGCAGCGCAGACTTCGCGGCAGCGTTGCGCAGTGTGCGCTTCTTCGTGAGCTTTACGCGCTTGATCGCAGACTTGATATTCGGCATTCCTTCACCTCCTTACGTGTACACATGCCCAAATTCAGCAGCATTCATTGTAGCATGTGGGACCAGTTGGTGCAACAGCGGTCCCATCGACTGGTGCGCATGGATCATGCAGGGCGAGGAAAGCTTAAGACAGGACGGCTGTCGATTGCTTTTTTGCAACGGCAAAAGGAGGACAGTGCGTGAATAGAAGATACATGAACCAGTACCGGCGATTGGTGCGCCCGGAGGTTGAACGTACAGCAGAAGATGTGCAGTGGGATGGAGGGGCTCGCACAGACCTCGCTCTTGAGGCGCACGAGCTTGTGACGCGTGGTCAGCCGTCGATACCTGGCTTGCATATGGAAGAAGAGCGAGAAGAGCAAATCAAGACGACGCGTATTCGGGTGGAATCAGAGGCGGCTGCGCGCTCGATCGGTAAGCTGCCAGGCACCTATGCCACGCTTGAGGTTCCCGATCTGCGCCACAAGGATCCGGACCTACAAGACCGTGTGGCAGAATGTTTTGCCAAGGAGCTTGAACGGTTTATCAAGCTTCCACCCAATGCTGTCGTACTTGTCGTTGGGCTCGGGAACTGGAATGTCACCCCGGACGCGTTGGGGCCACTGGTGGTCGAGAGCCTGTTTGTCACACGTCACCTATTTTCACTCATGCCAGAGGTGGTCGGGGATGGGTTCCGTTCTGTCTGCGCTCTTGCGCCTGGTGTTTTGGGCCTCACAGGCATCGAGACTTCCGAGGTAGTCAAGGGCGTCATCGACAGTGTGAAACCAGATTTGGTCATCGCTATCGACGCTTTGGCCGCGCGCTCGATCGAGCGGGTGAACTCGACTATCCAGATCGCCGATTCTGGTATCCAACCAGGTGCAGGAGTAGGCAACCGGCGCAAAGCGATCAACAAAGAGACACTCGGCGTCGACGTCCTCGCCATCGGTGTGCCGACCGTACTCGACGCCGCGACTATTGCGTCAGACGCCATGGATCTGCTATTCGATCATTTGGAGAAAAATGTGCCTGGCAATGGCGCAGGGAGGCTTCTTAACCAGTTTACACACGATGAGAAGCGGCGCCTGATCTCCGAGGTGCTGCAACCGCTCGGCAATAATCTGATGGTGACACCTAAAGAGATCGATGAGTTCGTGGACGATGTGGCGCACATCGTCGCCATGGGCCTGAACTTGGCTTTACACCCGGCGATGGATATGGAAGACGCCAAATCACTGACACACTGACATCACTGCAGCCACTCATACTCTTGGTTACTCTCGCATACCTATCAATAGAGTTGCGAGAATGGCAAGAGAGGTGAGTGGCTGTGTCTGTTTGGTCGCCTGTACCGCCGACAGTCCGTCAAAGGATTGAACGTTTCGCGCAGCGCAGTGTGCACTTGCCACATGGACTGCAAAAGACAATCGCTGTTTTGGCTTTTTTGACCGTAGGGTTGCTCTTTTTAGGCGGTGGTAGCTTCGTCATCGCAAGCTTGATGCATGCTGTCGTCACGAAACTCGATATGCCACCGACGATACAAGGACCTATCTACATCACGGGAAGTCAAGTGCGGGCATCAACCGGTCAAGGCGTGATCATCCACGAAAATGCCAAGGGACAAGCCCCTGCCACGTATATTGTGGTGCCGCGTCCGACTTTGTCCCACTCCCTGGACCATGCGCTTGTTACGATGAAAAACCCGACCGGTACGTTTGTGCAGATGGACGCGGTAGACGTCGGTTTGTTTCTTCAGCAGAGTGTCCACCAGTGGTTGCTCGGTCTGTTCTCGGACGCCACGAGAGCTTCGGTGCCTGCGAGTCCGGCTGTTTCCATACCGCTGACGGATGGACAATGAGCGAAGGGCGATCCCACTCATGTTTCGCTGTGCGTTGCGCCTCCTTGGATGCCTGCAGTACAATGAGGGGTAACGTATAGGGATGGGTTTACATTAGGGGGATATCTGTGTCTGAGTCTACGCCTATAGAACGCGTGCGCAACTTCTCGATTATTGCGCATATTGATCACGGCAAGTCTACACTGGCAGATCGGATTCTCGAATTTACGGGAGCGCTGACCTCGCGCGAGATGCAAGATCAGGTGCTCGATCAGATGGATTTAGAGCGAGAGCGCGGCATTACCATTAAACTGCAGGCTGTACGCCTACTGTACCCTGCCAAAGACGGCTTAGTCTACACGCTCAACTTGATTGACACGCCTGGCCATGTCGACTTTACGTATGAGGTATCGCGCTCCTTGGCCGCTTGTGAAGGGGCGCTACTCGTTGTCGACGCAGCCCAAGGTATTGAGGCGCAAACATTGGCCAACGTGTATCTAGCGCTCGACAATAATCTTGAAATTATTCCTGTTATCAATAAGATCGATCTGCCTTCGGCTGAGCCTGAACGGGTGCGCGAAGAGATCGAGAACGTGATCGGGCTCGATGCATCGGACGCTGTGCTGGCGTCTGCGAAAGCCGGGATCGGCATCGGTGAAATTTTGGAGCAAGTTGTGCAAAAAGTCCCCGCGCCGACAGGCAATCGAGATGAACCTTTGCAAGGCCTTATCTTCGATTCACACTATGATCCGTATAAAGGTGTCATCGTCTACGTCCGCATCGTCAACGGGACCATTCGCAAAGGTATGAAGATGCGCATGATGGCGACAGGCGCTATCCACGAGGTGGTTGAAGTCGGCGTCTTTCGCCCTAAAATGACGCCTGTGGACGAACTGACTGCCGGTGACGTCGGTTTCGTCGCCGCAGCGATCAAATCGGTACACGACGCGCGCGTAGGCGATACGATCACCGATGCGGACAACCTCGCTACCGAGCCTCTGCCAGGCTATCGGCGTATCAATCCGATGGTCTTTTGCGGCGTGTACCCGGTGGACTCTTCGGACTATCCGCTGCTGCGCGATGCACTCGACCGCCTTGAGCTCAACGATGCTGCGCTGCGCTATGAGCCGGAGACGTCCTCGGCACTTGGCTTTGGCTTTCGCTGCGGGTTTCTCGGATTGTTACACATGGAGATCATTCAAGAAAGGCTCGAGCGTGAGTACGGCTTGACCCTGATTACCACGGCACCCAGCGTGATTTACCACGTCTTCAAGACAGACGGCGAAATGGTGATGATCGACAATCCGAGCCTGTTGCCTGATACGGGCAAGGTTCTGCGAATTGAAGAGCCGTACGTCAAGGCGTCTGTCATTGTGCCGAAAGACTACGTAGGCAGCGTGATGGAACTTGCGCAGGAAAAGCGTGGTGTGTTTGTAGATATGCAGTATTTGGACGCCACGCGGGTGACGCTCATCTACGAATTGCCGCTCACAGAGATCGTTTACGATTTTTTTGACCGTTTGAAATCCAGCACGAAAGGCTATGCCTCGTTTGACTATGAACTGACTGGATACCGGGAGTCACAACTGGCTAGACTCGACATTTTACTCAACGGCGAAGTGGTCGATGCGTTGTCATTTATCGTGCATCGCGACAAAGCGTATCAACGCGGACGCGTACTGTGCGAGAAACTCAAAGAGCTGATCCCCCGGCAAATGTTTGAGGTGCCGATTCAAGCGGCGATCGGCAACAAAGTGATCGCCCGTGAAAGCATTCGCGCGATGCGTAAAAACGTTTTGGCCAAGTGTTATGGTGGCGACATTTCGCGCAAGAGAAAACTCCTCGAGAAGCAAAAAGAGGGTAAAAAGCGCATGAAACAAGTCGGCAATGTGGAAGTGCCGCAAGAGGCGTTCATGGCGGTGTTAAAAATTGACTGATGTACACAGCGCAAGCGCTACATTTTCGTCTATGGCAAAAAGTCCGGAATGTGAGCGCGCGCAACCGCGCTCTTTGTACGTGCATATCCCGTTTTGCGCCAGTAAGTGTTTTTATTGCGATTTCACGTCCTACGTCACTGGTGATAGCGAACGCGACCGCTATGTACAGGCGCTTTTGACCGAGATTCGGATGGTTCGCGAAGCCTACTTTCCGGGCTCCGGCACACCGTGCCTAGACACCATTTTTGTCGGAGGCGGCACACCGACGATGTTGTCAGCCAAACACTGGTCGCAGATCAGTGAGGCACTGCACGAAAGTTTTGGCATCGGGGCGGACTGTGAATGGACGACGGAAGCGAACCCAGGAAGCGCCGATCGCGATTTGCTCGGGCATCTGCGATCGCTCGGGGTCAATCGCGTCAGTTTTGGCGCACAGACTTTCAACGAAATGCTCCTACAAGCGATCGGGCGGCTGCACTCTGCGACTGATGTGCTGCGTAGTGTGAAAGCTGCGCAGCAAGCCGGATTTGAGCGGGTGAATGTCGACTTGATGCTGGGGCTACCGGGTCAAACGCGCGCCGATGTGAAGGAGGCGCTTGCTTACGTAGAGAAATCTGGTGTCACTCACGTCTCCGCTTACGGATTGAAGGTTGAAGAAGGTACGCCGTTTGGCAAATGGCAGAAAAGTGGGCATCTCACACTCCCTGATGAAGAAGACGAGGCAGAGATGTACGAGTTTTTGCGCGATACCTTGTCGGAGCGCGGGTTCGTACAATATGAGATCAGCAATTTTGCACAAATGGGGCAGGAAGCCAGGCATAACTTGACGTATTGGCGCAATCAACCCTATCTGGCGGTAGGGGCTGGGGCGCACGGTTATGTGCATGGACAGCGCTATGAAAATGTAAAAGGTCTGCGCGCCTACGAAGAGGCGGTGCAAGCAGGAAGGCGTCCCTTCGCAAAAGTCAGTGTGGTGACGCCAGAAGAGTCGATGGAAGATTCGCTGATGCTGGCCCTGCGCTTGCGCGAAGGGCTGTCGCGTGAACGTTTTGCCTTGTGGCATGGGCAAGCGCTCGACGCTGTTTTCGGACCGGTCATCCAATCACTCACTGCCCGTGGATGGTTGGCGGACGACGGCGAACGAATCTGGATTCCACCAGCGTATTATGAGGTAGCGAACGAAGTCTTCGCCGCATTCATCGGTATTTTATAAAGCAGATTCGGACACGAGTCAAAACGTTAAAAATCGTGCTTTCACCTTGACACTGCCCTTAAGACTTTGATACAGTCTGGGTAACGGTTAGCACTCATCTGTATCGAGTGCTAACAAGAAGGTGGCATCGGTTAGTTGGTGACGGGAGGGTTGCATACGTGTTGACAGATCGTCAGATGCTGATTTTGCGCATGGTCGTCGATGATTACGTGCGTTCGATGGAGCCCGTGGGCTCGCGAACGATTGCGAAACACCCGGAGTTAACGCTCAGTGCCGCTACCATACGGAACGAAATGGCCGATCTTGAAGAGCTTGGCTATCTCGAACAACCGCATACATCCGCTGGACGCATTCCGTCTCAACTCGGCTATCGGTTCTATGTTGATCACCTGATTAAGATGCATAGCAAACTGTCGCCGACCGATGTGGATTCGATCAAGTCGCTGTTTGGTGAACGGGTCAACGAGGTTGAACGAGTGGCGCAACAGACAGCCGTGATCTTGTCTGGACTCACGCAGTACACGAGTGTCGTCCTCGGACCGCAAGTGTATGAAACGACGTTGCGCTCGCTCCAGATCGTGCCTTTGAGCGATCATACGGCTGTGGTCTTGGTGGTGACCTCGTCCGGACAGGTGCAAAACAGGACCGTCACCTTTCCTGAAGGCATTTCGTTAAGGGAATCGCAACGCCTTGTCAAGCTGCTCAATGACCGCTTGCAAGGCACGCCGATGTACCGAATTCGATCGCGTATGATGGAAGAGCTGTCGCGGGAGATCAGCCGCCATATGGAGGATTACGAGGAGGCCTTGCGCCTGCTCGATCAGATCGTGACCGTCATCGACAGCGAGGCGACTGAGAAGGTGTTTCTCGGTGGCGCTACGAACATGCTCTTGCAGCCTGAGTTTCGGGATGTGCAAAAAGCGACGCCAGTGCTCACGTGGCTCGAACACAAAGATAGGGTGGGCGATGCGTTACGCGAGGAAGGCTCGTCCGGTGACAAACTGAAGATTCGCATAGGCGGTGAAAATGATATCGCGATGCTGCAAGGGTGTTCTGTGATCACAGCAACCTACCAGGTAGGGGACAATCCTTTCGGCGTCATCGGCGTCATCGGGCCGACGCGCATGGACTACGGGCGCGTGATTGCCTTGCTCGATGCGATGTCACAAGGACTCAGTGATATGTATGCGCGTTTGTACAAAACCTAAGCATCATCTACGTGCCTGCGGGATCCTGTAGCACACAAGTGGATGTAAGAGTGGAGGATGGGCCGTTTGAAAGAGGAACAGACGACAAGTCCTGAAGCACAAGACGCTGATCTGAGTGTCGAGGAGCAAGAGGTGCCTGAGGCAGCTACGGTCGAACAGGTTGCGGACGCTCACTTTGCCGATCTCCAAGCACAAGTTGAAGAGCTCCGCGGCAAGTGGTTGCGCACGCAAGCTGACTTTGATAATTTTCGCAAGCGCACGCGGCAAGAACGCGAGGATCTCGCTTTATTTGCCAACGCCAAACTGATCACGGATTTGCTACCAGTGCTCGACCATTTTGCGATGGCGGTGGCAGCGTCAGAAAGTGGCGGTAGTACAGATAGTCTGGCCAAAGGCGTGGATATGGTCTATAAGCAATTGCTTGGCGTGATGGAAAATGCGGGACTCCGCGCAATGGATCCAATCGGGCAACCGTTTGATCCGAATCGCCACGAAGCGGTCATGCAAGAGCCTGTAGAAGGTGTACAACCCGGCCATGTAGCCAGTGTTTTACGCACCGGGTATTTGCTAGGGGAACGCGTACTGCGGCCTGCGATGGTGAAAATTAGTCAATAAATCAAAGGAGTTGGAGCAAATGGCAAAAGTAATCGGGATTGACCTTGGAACCACGAACTCCTGTGTCGCTGTGATGGAAGGCGGCGAGGCTGTCGTCATTCCGAATGCAGAAGGGAACCGCACGACGCCATCTGTCGTCGGTTTTGCTAAAAACGGGGAGCGTTTGGTAGGCGATGTCGCCAAGCGGCAGGCCGTTACTAATCCGGACGGCACGGTGATTTCCATCAAACGGCACATGGGCACAGCGCATAAGGTGACGATCGAAGGCAAAGGGTATACCCCGCCTGAGATCTCAGCGATGATTCTACAGAAACTCAAAGCTGACGCTGAAGCCTACCTAGGTGAGAAAGTCACCCAAGCGGTGATTACAGTTCCTGCGTACTTTAACGACAGTCAGCGTCAGGCGACTAAAGACGCGGGCCAAATTGCTGGACTTGAAGTTCTGCGTATCGTCAACGAGCCAACGGCAGCCGCGCTCGCTTATGGGCTCGACAAAACAGGCGACCACACGATTCTCGTATATGACCTCGGCGGCGGCACCTTCGACGTCTCCATCCTTGAGCTTGGCGATGGGGTCTTTGAAGTGAAAGCGACGAGCGGCAATAACCACCTCGGTGGGGATGACTTTGACGAGCGCATCATTCAGTATCTTGTGGACACCTTTAAAAAAGAAAATGGCATTGATCTCGGCAAAGATCGGATGGCGCTACAACGCTTGAAAGACTCGGCCGAAAAGGCGAAAAAAGAGCTCTCAGGGGTGATGAGCACCTCCATTTCACTGCCTTTTATCACAGCTGATGCGAGCGGCCCGAAGCACTTGGAAGTCACGCTGACGCGCGCCAAGTTCGACGAGTTGACAGCGGACCTCGTGGAATCAACCCTGGGCCCGACACGGCAAGCGCTGAAAGATGCGGGTATGTCCGTCAGTGATCTCGGCAAAGTCATATTGGTTGGCGGATCCACTCGGATTCCAGCTGTGGTCGAGGCGATCAAGAAGTTGACCGGTCAGGAACCTTCTAAAGGGGTCAATCCTGATGAAGTTGTTGCGCTTGGCGCGGCCATTCAAGCTGGCGTGCTGACCGGTGATGTGACAGGCGTCGTGTTGCTTGACGTCACACCGTTGTCGCTTGGCATTGAGACCCTCGGTGGTGTCATGACGCGGATGATTGAGCGCAATACCACGATTCCGACATCGAAGAAGCAGGTGTATTCGACGGCGGCTGACAGCCAGACCAGTGTAGAGATCCATGTCTTGCAAGGCGAGCGGGAGTTTGCTCGTGACAACAAAACGCTCGGTCGCTTCACACTCTCTGACATTCCGCCTGCACCGCGTGGCGTTCCGCAAATCGAAGTAACCTTCGACATCGACGCCAACGGGATCGTCAACGTGTCAGCGAAAGACCTTGGCACAGGTAAGCAACAAAAGATTACGATCACATCTTCTGGCGGTTTGTCCAAAGACGAGGTCGAGCGCATGGTCAAAGAGGCTGAGCTAAACGCTGATGCGGACAAGAAGCGTCGCGAGGAGACAGAACTGCGTAACCAGGCAGACAGCCTTGTGTATCAGACAGACAAAACGATCAAAGACGTTGGCGACAAGGCTGATCAAGCGGAGAAGGATAAGGCAGAGGCGGCCAAGAGTAAGCTCCAAGAGGCGCTCAAGGGCGAGGACATGTCTGCTATTCAAACCGCTTATGATGAGCTCAACGAGGCTGTGCAGGCGCTGTCGGTCAAGCTCTACGAGCAAGCGGCGCAAGCAGGCGCGCAAAACCCTGGGGAAGAACCTGTGGTGGATGCGCAGTACAACGTGGTTGACGAAGACAAGTAATCAGACTGCGGTGACCGCATGTTGCAGATGGTCAGCCGGAAGGGCATTCGCCTTTCCGGCGCGGTTGCGTACCGGAGGATGATGGAGAAAAGAGGAGCGCCACCTTGAGTAAACGGGATTACTACGAGGTACTGGGCGTCAGTCAGTCGGCGTCGCAGGACGAAATCAAGAAAGCGTACCGCGGTTTGGCGCGCAAACTTCACCCGGACGTCAATAAAGATGATCCGAATGCAGAGACCAAATTTAAAGAGCTGTCTGAAGCTTATGAAGTCCTGTCTGATACGACGAAGCGTTCACAGTACGACCGCTTCGGCCATCAGGACCCCACAGCTGGTGCGGGCGGCTTCGGAGGTGGGTTTCAAGGGCAAGACTTCGGCGGCTTTGGTGATATATTTGACATGTTCTTTGGTGGTGCAGGCGGCCGCGGTCGCGGACCACAGCGAGGGGCCGACCTCGAATATACGATGGCGATCGAGTTTAAAGACGCGGCGTTTGGGTTGAAAAAAGAAATTGAGATCCCACGCACGGAGACTTGTGATGTCTGTTCTGGGACCGGTGCGAAACCTGGCACGAAAGTCGAGACGTGTCCCACTTGTAAAGGCAGTGGTGCGCAGGAGTTTGTGACCAATACACCGCTTGGACGGATGGTCAATCGGCGTACGTGTCCGACTTGTCAAGGCACTGGCAAACGCATTACGACGCCGTGTACCGCTTGCAAGGGAGCCGGCACGGTACGCAAGCGCCGTAAGATTGAGGTCAATATCCCGGCTGGTGTCGACACTGGCACGCGCATGCGCATTTCAGGTGGCGGCGAAGCCGGCGATCATGGGGCGCCGCCAGGCGACTTGTACATCGTGATCCGCGTCAACAAGCACGACTTTTTTGAGCGTGAAGGCAACGACATCTGGTGTGAAGTGCCGATTACGTTTGTCCAAGCAGCCCTCGGTGACGAGGTTACAGTACCGACTCTATACGGGCGTGAAACGCTGCGCGTGCCCGAAGGGACCCAGACAGGGACGGTATTTCACCTGCGCGCCAAAGGGATGCCGCGCCTTGGCAACGGCGTCGCCAAAGGCGATCAGCACGTGCGCGTCATCGTACAGACGCCTAGTCGCCTCACGGATCGCCAAAAAGATCTGTTTCGCGAGTTGTCCCGCGAGTTTGGCGAAGAGAGTCATGAGCAGTCGCGCAATATCTTCGAGCGCATGAAAAGTGCATTTTTAGGCGAATAAATGCTTGAAAGAAGAAGGCGGGTGCCTCATAGGGGCGCCCGCCTTCTTCTTTCAACCATCAGCGACAGCGTCCGCCAACGCTTGGTAGATACTGACTTGCTCGGCGAGTGTCATGCGGACAAGGCCGCTGGTGCTTGGGCCGACAAAATCGCGGACACCGGCCACTTGGCTGGAAGCCGCAAATCCCCAATGAGCGCCTGCAGATTTTGCTCCGGCGAACGCTACATAGACACCTTTTCCTACAAAACAGGCGATACGGGGACGATAGTGCTCCAGTTTCGCACGTAATATCACAGCCCCGGCGCGGTACTCATCTCGGCTGAGTTCATCGGCGCGCAGTGTGGGTCTAGCGACGATATTCGTAAAGCCGAAACCGTAGTCATCGAGCAGCGAGAAGCTTTCCTCTGGTTGGTATAGTCGCTTGGTCAGTCCGCACAGATGTAAGACGCGATAAAAGCGATTGGCGCGTCCTGCGAAATTGTAACCGCGCGCAAAAGAGCGCAAGGAGGGGTTAAACCCGATAAACAAAATCCGCAGATCATGGCGCAGCTTTTCAGTCAACATGAAACAGCAGCCACAGACGCAGACGCTGGTAACGCGGCCAACACATCGGCCGTGTCGATGATGGCGCCACCGATACAGGCGTCCCCCTGGTAAAAGACCACGGATTGTCCCGGCGTAATGGCGCGCTCAGGCTGTGCGAAGCTGACCGTACAGTGATCTTGTTCGTGCACCTGCACGGTCACTTCACGATCCGGTTGACGGTAGCGAAACTTGGCGGTGCAGCGAAAGACGGTACCTGCCTCGCGGTCGCCATCATCTGTAAAGTGAAGATCTGTGGCAGTCAGCCCACGCGACAGCAGGTAGGGACTGTTTTCCCCTTGATCTACGTACAAGATGTTGCGAGCGACGTCTTTTCCGACGACAAACCACGGCTCACCATTTCCTGACCCGCCGATCCCGAGACCATGGCGTTGCCCGATGGTATAGTACATCACCCCATCGTGACGGCCTTTTTGCTGTCCATCAGGCGTACGCATCTCGCCTTCGCGCGCAGGAAGGTAGTTGGCCAAAAAGTTACGAAAGTTGCGCTCGCCGATAAAACAAATGCCCGTGCTATCTTTTTTTGCAGACGTTGCCAGACCGGCTTCTCTTGCAATGGCGCGTACTTCCGCTTTCGTCAAATGGCCGATAGGAAATAAGGTTCGACTCAGCGCCTGCTGTCCAATCATATGCAGGAAGTAAGTCTGATCTTTTTGTCCGTCGGCAGCGCGCAACAGCGCGTGATGATCGGTCCGCATCGCGACTTGTGCGTAGTGACCAGTTGCCAGGTAATCAGCACCGAGCTCGACTGCGCGTGCCAGCAACTCTTTGAACTTGATCTCCCGGTTACATAGCACGTCCGGATTCGGTGTCCGACCGCGCTCATACTCTTTTAGAAACAGGCGAAACACCCGCTCCTCATACTCGGCTTCAAAGTTCACACTGTAATAGGGAATGCCAATCGTCGTACAGACGCGTTGCACGTCTTCATAATCGGCCGTGGCTGTGCAGACGCCAAACTCGTCTTTCTCATCCCAATTCTTCATAAAAACGCCAATCACGTCGTATCCTTGGCGTTTCAGTAATAAAGCGGCGACCGATGAATCGACACCGCCTGACATACCGACGACCACACGCGTATTTTGAGGATCCATAAGTTTTATCACCTCACTTATTGTAAGCGGACAACGTCCGGCGTGCAAGTTCAGGAATGTGTTAAAATGAACCTATGTTCGGTTGTTGAAAGGATGACGATTGCATTTGGACTTATGGCGAGTGACGATAGAGACCACATCTGAGGCGGCAGACACGATCGAGGCGTTGTTGCTGGATCGAGGCGCTTTGGGAACAGAGATTTTTGATGCAGCTGACCTTCTTCGTCAGGCCGCACGCGAGACTGGTGAGTGGGTGGATCCAAGCGTGATGGAGATCCCCGTGGAAGGTGCCCGTGTCAGTGCTTACACGCCTTTGCAAGAAGGGGAGGTGGCGCCTCCGGCATCCTGGCTTGCGCAAGTCAGTGAGGTATTGACGGCTGTTCACGAGTCAGGGCTCACAGTCGGCAGTTTGACGGTCGCCTATGAAGCTGTCTTGGCGCACACGTACGAGGATGCTTGGAAAGCCCATTACCACGCGCTCGATATCTCGAAACGGATTGTGGTGGTGCCGCTGTGGGAGCGCGAACAGTTCGCGATAGACTCGGAGCGCGTGGCGCTATACCTGGATCCGGGCATGGCGTTTGGGACAGGCACACACGAGACGACGACGCTGTGTCTGCGCGTTCTCGAGGAGCTACTTATACCGGGTACGTCCACCGTTCTCGATGTCGGAACAGGGTCCGGCATCTTGTCGCTGGCCGCCGCGAAACTCGGCGCCGTCAGCGTATTTGCCGTCGATTTAGACGAGATCGCAGTACAGGTCGCGCGTGACAATGCTTTGGCTAATGGACTAGAAGACTGGTTAGTGCAGGGCCGTCTACAGTTCGTCGCTTCAGATCTAGTGACAGAAGTACCTGACTCTCTTCGTTTTACCATTATTCTTGCGAACCTGTTAGCCGGAATCATCGTGAGGGCGGCGCCACAGCTAAAAGTCGCTCTTGCACGAGGAGGATGTCTCGTCGCGTCAGGACTGGTTGCCCATCAGACAGATGAAGTGGAAGCCGCTCTATACATGCACGGATTCACTCGCATCGAGCGACGGCAACTGGGCGACTGGATGGCACTGCTCGCTTTCGTAGAGTAGTCCGTGCCTGTGATACAATGCACCGTATGAGAGGAAGCGGCGAAAGATGCAACGTTATTTTCTATCTGCCGCGAGCGCAGTAGACGGGATCGTGGAGATCACGGGCGCCGATTTTCACCATCTGGCGCGTGTCATGCGTATGCGACCTGGTGATCGAGTCGAGGTGGTATTGCTCGATCAAGTGTTTGAAGCGCGCGTGGAAGCTGTCGACAAGAATGCTGAGTGTGCGCGACTAGCCCTCATAGCACCCGTGAGCGCAAGCCGCGAAAGTCACGGCTCCCTGACGTTGCTGCAAGGCTTGCCGAAAGGTGAGAAGATCGATCAGATTATTCGTCAGGCGTGTGAAATTGGCGCCGCGCGGATCATCGTTTTTGAGGCGAAACGCAGTGTGGCGGTACTAACGGCAGACAAGTTGGCGGCTAAACTTACGCGTTGGCGAAAGATCGCTAAAGAGGCTTGCGAGCAAGCTCATCGTGATCTGATCACGGATGTGCAAGTCGCGACGAGCGCCGCGACTGCTGTCCAAGATTTTTATGATAGCGTCGCAGGCCGGGATGACTTGCCACTGCTGGTCATCCCTTACGAAAGTCAGACCAAGGCGCTGTCGAGTCTGCGAGAGGCCCTCCACGGTGAGTCTGTAGATCAGAAACTTTCAACGGCCATCGGTATTGTGATCGGCCCGGAAGGTGGCTTTGACGAAGCGGAGATCGCGGATATGGAACAAAGAGGTGGGGTGGCCGTGAGCTTAGGTTCGCGCATCTTGCGCACGGAGACCGCTGGCGTGGCCGTTGCCGCGGTGGTGATGTATGAGTGGGGAGAATGGGTCGCGCCAGGTGCAGACAGGCCAGCGCGAAGGGAAAGTGAGTGAACAACGTTGACGACTGACCAAGCCATAGCGGCGACGGCGAAGACCGTGGCCTTTCATACGCTCGGGTGCAAAGTCAATCACTATGATACCGAGTCGATTTGGCAACTGTTTGCGCGCGCCAACTATCGGCAAGTCGACTTTGACGATACAGCTGATGTGTATGTGATCAACACGTGTACAGTGACCCAAGAAGGCGATCGCAAGAGTCGACAGATGATTCGCCGAGCCGTACGCCGTAACCCCGAAGCGACGGTGGTTGTGACAGGTTGTTATGCGCAGATGGCGCCAGGCGAAATCCTCGGCATTGATGGGGTTGACCTCGTGGTGGGCAATCAGGATCGAACCCGGTTGCTTGAGTGGATTGAGCAGGTCCAGGCTGAGCGTAAACCCTATAACGCGGTACACGAGATTCTCAGTTCGCGGGAATTTGAAGATATCGATGTACCGATGTTCACGGATCGCACGCGCGCTTCTTTGAAGATACAAGACGGATGCAATCACTTTTGCACGTTTTGCATTATTCCCTATGCGCGTGGGCTTGTGCGCAGCCGCAGACCAGGGAGTGTCATGCGCCAGGCGCGCAGACTGGCGGACGCAGGTTACCACGAGATCGTACTGACAGGCATTCACACGGGCGGTTACGGTGAGGATCTTCAAGGCTACACGTTAGCCGATCTGATTCGCGAACTCGAAGCGATCGAGTCGCTGCGTCGTGTTCGCATCTCGTCGATCGAGGCGAGTGAGATCACCGACGATCTGATAGCGGCGATGGGCGCTTCAACGAAAGTGTGTCATCACCTGCACATTCCCCTGCAAGCGGGACACAGTGAAGTGCTGCGTCGGATGAATCGTCACTATACCATTGAGCAATATGCGGACACATTGGCTAAAGTGCGACGTGCACTGCCAGAACTTGCGATCACCAGTGATGTCATCGTCGGATTCCCCGGGGAAAGTGATGAATACTTTGCGCACACCGAAGCGTTCGTTCGCGATCAGGCGTTTGCGCAACTGCATGTTTTTCCCTACAGCGTGCGCAAAGGGACGCCAGCCGCCCGATTTGTCGATCAGGTGCCCGAGAACGTGAAGCAAGAACGCGTCGCACGCTTGCTCACGCTGTCGCGCGAGCTGACCGTTCGCTATGGGCAGCAGTGGCAGGGTCGCACAGTAGAAGTGATCGCGGAAGAAGAGGAGACGATCGACGGCCACACGCTGTTGGTCGGTCATGCAGATAACTACATGCGCGTCGCGTTTTCCGGTGACTCGTCACAGCTTGGCGAACTTTGCGCGGTTCGTGTCGATCAGGTCACGGCCGAACGAGCCTTTGGCACGCTAGAGCGTGTACTGACACACACAGATTTCTCGCGACTGTTGGGTGAGGATGACTCGACCCACCTGTTGACGTCAGCTGTGCGAAAAATGAGCGTATAAAGGGGAGAGGGGATCATGCAAGAGACAGTCAAAGTGGCGGGTGGCTTAGTGATTCGCCGTACGGAGACAGGCCTAGACGCGCTGATTATCGACGATCGTTTTGGATATGTGACCTTGCCCAAGGGGCATGTGGAACCAGGAGAGATCCTTGAGGAGACAGCACTGCGCGAGATCGAAGAAGAGACTGGCATCGCATGTCGGCTACTCGCTCCATTGCAGAAGGTGACCTATGCTTTTCGCGAGGGCAAGACTGGAGAACAGCAGATGAAAGACGCCTACTATTACCTCGCAGAAGCGATCGGCGGTACTCTCAAAGCGCAGGAAGAAGAGATCAGTGCTGTTCGCTTCGTTCCCCTTGCGGAGGCGCTACGTCTGGTGGAGGCAAACGGCTATCCGAACAACCGGGAAGTGTTTGCCAAAGGGCTGGGCCTCGCCGAGGCGTTTGCCAATGGAAAGTGGAAGGATATTACAGGATTGATCGATCACACGCTTCTGAAACCGGACGCGACACCGGCTGACGTCCTACAGATCTGCAAAGAGGCGCGCGCCTATCAGTTTGCCAGTGTTTGCGTACAACCCTCCTTTGTGTCGCAGTGTGTGCAGGCGCTTGCGGGCACTCCCGTCAAAGTGTGCACGGTCATCGGCTTTCCACACGGGGCTACGACGACCACAGCGAAGGCTGCGGAAGCGCGCGAAGCCGCAGCGTCAGGCGCAGTGGAACTGGACATGGTGCTCGCCATCGGGCGCGTGATTGCCGGAGACTGGGCGTATGTGCAACGAGACATCGAGGCTGTGGTCAGTGCAGCTGGTACACAGGCGTTGGTCAAAGTCATTCTCGAGACAGGGCTGCTCACACCCGATCAGCAGGCGCAAGCAGCTAGGGTAGCCAAGCGTGCAGGTGCGCATTTTGTCAAAACGTCCACAGGATACGCCGGGCAGGGTGCAACGGTAGAGGCGGTGCGGATCTTGCGCAACAGCGTCGGTACAGAGGTGGGCGTTAAAGCCTCTGGCGGTATTCGTACACGCGCCGATGCACTGGCCATGGTGCAAGCAGGGGCGTCTCGGATCGGAGCGAGCGCTGGTGCAAAGCTCCTTAGCGAAGGGGCACAAGCCCCTTTTTAGTTTGACTCAGGCAACAGCCGGACGATGCCTCGCGCGATGGCGCCGGCAAATGGGAGCGCCGCGAGCGAACAGATGACATTGAATAAGATGTGTGCGAGTGCGACTTGGGTTCCTGGCGTGTGTGCCAGTCGTGTGATGAATGCGGCGAACGGGTGAATGAACGGCAAGAAGACGAGTGCGCCTGCGACATTGAGCAGCACATGCGTTGCCGCGACGCGTTGCACGGGTCGAGTGCCGCCGATACTCGCGAGCACGGCTGTCACGCAGGTACCGATATTGTTCCCGAGCACGATGGAAATGGCCCCAGGCAGTGATAGAGCACCAGCTTGTGCCAAAGAGAGTGTAAGCGCGGTGCTAGCCGAACTGCTGCCGATCAGTGCCGTGACGACTGTGCCTGCTGCCACGCCGAGAAGTGGCTGATGGCTAGCCACAAGTAACCACGCTCGCAAAGTGTGCGAGGCGAGCAAGCCACCGGCTGCGTCTGACAGGATACCGAAGCCGACGAATAGCGTGCCAAATCCGGCCAGGCTGATGCACAGTGAGCGAAGGAGCGGCCACTGTCGCGGGATGCGGTGTCTTTGCAGGGCCAGGATGAGGAAGCCTGCGACCGCAATGGCGACGACATAGGGGCCGAAGCGTTCTAGGTTCAGTGTGAGGAGCCCAACAGTCCATGTGCTGCCAATGTTCGTGCCGAGAATAATGCCGATGGTGTTCTCAAAAGTGAGCAGTCCGCTGGCGACGAGGCCCATGGACAAGACGGTAACGGCGGCACTCGACTGTGTGACGAGTGTGGCGCCTATGCCTGTGAACAACCCTCGAATAGGTGTGCGTACTAGCCGCGCAATCCACCGTTCGGCTTTGGGGCCAGACTGTTCACGCAGTCCTGCGCGAAGGGTGAAAAGCCCGAGAATAAACAGCGCGAGACCACCTGCAATACGTGTGCCAGCTATCAATACAGAAGACAAGTGAAGAACCCTCCCAGGTGGTTTCTCGTGTTTCGGACAACCTGTTACATAGAAGGTATGCCAAAAAAGTAGGTAGTAGGACGGCGATAGAAATTCGCGTCATCCACACAAGGAGGTTTTCGGTTATGGCGTCACAGGTGCATTTGCGCAAAGAGCGTAGGCGAAGGTTGGAGGCAGGTCACCCATTTGTATACCAAAGTGAGGTTGCATCTGTCACAGGTGATCCGCAGACAGGGGACGCTGTGCAGGTCGTGAATCACCAGGGCCACTTCCTGGCTTGGGGTTTCTATCACGAGACTTCTCAGATCGCAGTGCGCTGCGCTACGTACGATGAAAGTGAAAGGCTTGATCAGGTCTGGATGCGACGTACTGTCACAGACGCCTGGAATATTCGTAAGCGTTTCCTGCCGCAGACTACGAGTTGTCGGGCTATCTACGGAGAGGCAGATGGCTTGCCTGGCGTGATTGTGGACAAGTACGGGGATACGGCCGTCGTGCAGATCTTGAGTGCGGCCATGGACCAGCGGCGTGAAGTCTTGGCGCAAACGCTGTGCGACGTCTTGCGTGTGACCAGCCTCTGGGAGCGTAGCGATGCGCCTGTCAGACTGCTCGAAGGACTGGAGCCGAAGTCAGGTCCGCTCGTCGGGAATCCACCTGCTGAGGTGGAGATCGTGGAAAATGGCGTGCGCTTTATCGTCGATCTGGCAGGGGGTCAAAAGACAGGACACTTTTTTGACCAGCGTGAAAATCACGCCTCCATTGCGCCTGTGGTTCGCTTTGCGGCCGATGAGCGCCCGCGCACCGATCAACGATATCGGGAAGGCGTAACGGCTGCACCGGATGAGGGGCGTCGAGGTGCGCGCGTTTTGGATGTCTTTTGCCATACTGGTGGCTTTGCCTTGCACGCGTTGCACTATGGGGCGGCTCACGTAACGGCTATCGACAGCTCATTGCACGCACTGCAAAGCGCAGAGCGCAACATGGCAGCTAATGGCTTCTCGGAAGATCAGTATGAGTTGATCGAAGGCAACGCTTTTGACATCTTGCGCGACTACTCTCAGTCAGGACAGCAGTATGATGTCGTGATTCTCGATCCACCGGCGTTTGCGAAAAGTCGTCAAGCGGTGGAAGGCGCGCTGCGCGGGTACAAAGATATCCACTTGCGTGCGCTGCGCTTGTTGCGCGAAGGCGGCTTTTTGGTTACGGCCTCTTGCTCGTCACACGTGAATGCACAAGCGTGGCTCGAGGCGATTGCGCAAGCGGCGCAGGATGCACGCAAAATATTGCGCGTCATCGAGCGCCGCGGGGCTGCAATCGATCATCCGGCGCTTTTGGGCATGCCGGAAAATGAGTATCTGAAGTTTGCCATCTTGGAAGTCAAGAGTCGCGCTACATCCGAAAAAGCGCAGATCCCCAGGTCAAGCCACCTGCAAACGCCGTGAACATCACCAGATCACCTTGGCCGATGCGACCGAGGCGTTTCCACTTGTCTAAGGTGATGGCCATGGAGGCAGCCGAGGTATTGCCATACTCTTCAAGGCATAGGGCGACGCGTTCTGTCGGAATGCCTACGCGTTCTCCTACCGCCTCGATAATTCTCAGGTTCGCCTGATGTGGAACCAAGGTGGCGATCTCTTCGGCGCTGATGTGTTGGCGATCGAGGATGCGCTTGACGCTATCTGTCATACCGTTGATGGCCGCTTTAAACATTGCGCGACCGTCTTGCCAGATGTACGGTGTGATCTGTTCGCGTTCGCTAAGTGTTTTGAGCCATGCAGCTGGCGCATTGGCGCGTGGTACGAAAGCGACATTGACTCGTGTGCCGTCTGACCCGAGATCGAAATCGATAAAACCTGTTTTGTCTGAAAGGGGCGCGTCTGCGGCTACCGGTTCACCAGCGCGCAAGATGGCAGCGCCAGCGCCGTCGCCAAAGAGAATACACGAGTTGCGATCGGTGTAATCCACAAACCTGGTAAGCCCTTCTGCGGCGACGATCAGAGCGGTCTTGTATGCACCGGTCTGTACAAACTGTGCGCCTTGCACCATGGCAAAGAGGAAGCCGGCACATACCGCATTGGTATCAAAGGCAGCGGCGCGAGTCGCGCCTATCTCGCGCTGGATCATGGCGGCGAGCGGCGGGAAAGCCAGATCGGCGGTGAAAGACGCCGCGATGATCAAGTCAATCTCGGCTGGATCAATGCCGGCCGCTTCAATGGCTCTTTGGGCGGCGGCCGCGCCCATCTCCGTCACAGTCTGTTCGTCGCCCATCTTGCGACGTTCGCGAATGCCTGTTCGGCTAAAGATCCACTCGTCATTCGTATCGACCATTTTCTCTAGATCAGCGTTGGTAATGACGGCATCTGGGAGATACGCGCCGGTCCCGATGATGGACACGCTATGAAGGCTCATGTGGTACCAGCTCCTATCAGTTGTTGCTAAAATCGCTCTTGCTATTGTACACGCCTAAAGAGGATTTGAGAAGGGACTGACGACAGCATGCGCGTCGAGGCGATTGAACTGAGGCAACTGAGGCTACCTTTTACGGAAGCGATGCGCGCTAGTTACGGGTCACACAGCGAGAAGGTATGTATCCTTGCGACTGTATATACAGATGGCGGCCACGGATACGGAGAGTGCTCGGCGTTCGCTGACCCGTTTTATACGGAGGAGTCCGTAGATACAGCCTGGCTCGTCATGAACCGCTACCTCGCCCCTGCGCTGCTGGGTACGAACATGAGTGACCCAGCTAGCGTTTCGACCCTATTTTCGCAGGTGCGCGGTCACTATATGGCCAAGGCCGGACTCGAGGCCGCCGTTTGGGATGCGTATGCCAAGACGCGCGGCTGCTCTCTGGCGAGTCTGGTTGGCGGAGCGAAAAAGGAAGTCGAGACAGGCATCAGCCTTGGGCTGTACGAGACGCAAGAGGCGCTGCTACAGAGAGTCTTCGCTGCGCTTGATGCAGGCTATGTCCGTATCAAAGTAAAGATTGCGCCAGGACAAGATATCTCGGTGTTATCTGCCATTCGATCGACATTCGGAGACATTTCGCTGTCTGCGGATGCCAATGGGGTCTATAAGCTAGCCGATCTACCGCATTTGCGTGAACTCGACACGTTTGGGTTGCAAATGATCGAACAACCGCTTGCATTTGACGATCTGTTGGATCACGCGCGGCTTGCACAACACTTGGATACGCCTATTTGTTTGGACGAAAGTATCCGCTCGGTCAAAGACGGGGAAACGGCCATCGCACTGGGTGCCTGTCGTGTGATGTGCATCAAGTATGGACGGGTAGGCGGACTCACAGAGGCGCGCTCGCTTTTAAAGACCTGTGCGCAAAACGGAATTGGGGCATGGTGTGGCGGTATGTACGAGACAGGTGTCGGACGTCTGGCCACGATAGCCTTGGCCTCGCACGACGCGATTACGCTACCTGGAGATATCTCGCCTAGCTCGCGCTACTTTGACGAAGATATTATCGATCCGCCGGTGACCTTCTCGCGGCCAGGACGGATCGCTGTGCCAGAAGGCTTGGGCCTAGGCACAACACTGCGGGTGGATGTCGTCGAGCAATGTACCGTCTTACGAACGTATTACGCGGTATAAGCCGCCGAAGCGAGGTTATACGGCACGCATAGTGTGCGTCGCGTAACCTCGCTTCGGTTTGTCATAAGGCTTAGCGAGTAGCTGTAAACGACGGACGCGATTATCGCTTTTGCCGTCCAGGGTTAATCGTAAACTCTTGCGCCTGTCTGTCGCGAATCGCTTCCGCGTTCACCTGATCGAGTCGGTCGACGCGCAACGCATCGGGCAGTTCATTGCCGCGGTGGATGTTTCGCGTATCCATGCTGAGGCGTTGTTCGTCTTGGTCGTGGTCGTTTTGCATGTCGCCTTTAACCCCTCTCGTCATCCCTAGCGACCATAGTATGCGCAGGCAGACGCTCAGCCAATCAGCGAGCGCGCTGACGCCTCTGGTTGTACTGCCGAAGCGATAATGCGCGCCTTCTCATGCGGGTGTCGATCTCGCCCAAGATGCCTAGATTCGGTTGCGTATTGACTTCGATAATCCAGATTTGGCCGTTTTCATCGAGTCCAAGATCGATGCCGTATACGAAGTTGGAGAATTGCTCCCCCAGACACTGGCCAATGAGCTCTGACACGCCATACAGTTGATCGCGAACAGAGGCGCGCTTGGCTTGACCCGAAATAGACCGCAGCAGGTATAAGTCGGTCTTTTGGATGGTTCCACCTTGTTTGACATTGGTCACAAAGCGAGATTTGGGAGCGATCTTGATAAAGCTTCCGGTCA
Organism: Bacillota bacterium; assembly: GCA_026627345.1. Classification (GTDB taxonomy): domain Bacteria; phylum Bacillota; class Bacilli; order Alicyclobacillales; family SLC66; genus JAPNUJ01. The sequence continues at coordinate 39,153 of JAPNUP010000100.1, forward strand.
CCTCGAATACGCCTTTCTCATTACGCTGTACGATCGTGCGTATGTCGACCGGGCGGCCGCGAAAAGTCTGCAGATGAACGAGTCGCTGTACAATGCAGCGTTTGGTTTTCGTCCATACAGGAAGCAGCTCGAGCAGACGCTCAAAGCTCGTTGTATGCGTCAAGCGTGAATCGGTGTGCAGAGAGTACCCGCGCTCATCGTGACTGACTTTGCACACGTAGCGACCACCTTCACCCCACTCAGGCTTAATCACGACGGCCCCGTGACCGTCTAGCCAAGCGGATAACTCAGAGCGCACAAAGCGGTCGGTCGCGGGAAGATAGGGCTTGAGTGCATCGCAGCGCGAGAGGATTTCGTGTTTGGAAAATTTGCTGTACGGAAGAGTTGGTGCCATTACAAGGAAGACTCCTTTTTGCCTGAGTAGCGCAACCAAGTGTCGAGAATGCGTTCTAGTTGGCGTTGACGTGTGATCAAAAGATCGATGGTGTCGCGCCTGATCGCAGATGAGTAGAGCGGGTCCGGTACACTGTTCACCAGTTTTCGGATCTCTGCCTCAGGAATTGCGCGAATACGCGCCACCATCAGCATCAACCGGCGTTTGTTCGCGAGTCGTTGCCACCCTTGTGGGATGTGGTAGAATTTCCAAACTTGGCGCCAGTATGCGTCTTGCTGATGGTGATCTTTCCACTTTCGCGGACACCCGTAGAGGCAATAGCCGTGATCGATCAAATACCAATTGTACTTTCCATTTAACGCAGGGAACAAAATGACATTGTGCCCAGAACCGCGGTCAATGTTGGTGAGCCAGCTGTCGAAAGCCACTGTGCCTGCGAGTAGATCGACTTTATTGACATGTGCCTCAGCGCGTCTTTTTACGTTGTCCGGTAGTGCAGCCCAACTGGTTAGACCGCGGTGAACGCGTGGTAACGAGACGATGCCTCGCAGCGTCTTACCACCGTCTATAAGCGTCGCTCGTTGTACGCGTGCACAAGGTAGACCGACGCGCTTGGCCAGTTGCCGCGTGAGCCATTCGTTGCCGGTGATCGGACCTGCGTCGTACCATTGTTCCGGATAGGCAAATTTAAAATAGGCGAGTTCTCCAGACTCACTTTTCACTCGCCATACCTGGCCTTGCGGCTTGTTCTTCCACTTATCGACCAGTGTCCACTGCGTCACGACGCGCCCTCCTTCTGTCGGCCTTTAAAGGCGAGTCAGCTCTTCTAGCGCATCGATATACCGAGCGCTGATGCGTGACCACGTATAATCCCGGGCCCGTTCATAGGCGCGTCTGCGTCTGCGTTCTGTCATTTCGGTATCGTTTAATGACTCTAGAATGGCTTTAGCAATCGCTTGCGGTGTTCGGTTGGCAATGATTGACGCCACTTTAGGATCGACAAAATCCCGCAAGCCACCAGCCCGTGTGGAGATCAGCGGAGTGCCGGCCGCCATTGCCTCGAGGGCCACTAATCCAAACGACTCCGTCCTACTCGGAACGACCACCGCACTGTACCTAGCCATGCGCCGTTGTAACGAGTGATAGTCACACTTACCAAGCAGGTGCACGGCGCGCTCGACGTGCAGTTTCGCGCTCAGTGCCTGCATCTCGCGGGTAAACCGAAGCGACCCTGCGCCTTGCAAGTCAAGCTCGATGTGTGGCTTCTTTCGCCGCACAAGCGGTAGTGCGCGGACTAACTCCTCAATGCCCTTGGAGCGAATAATCCGGCCTGCATAGAGAATTTTCGGTTCTCGGTGACGGCTACCTTGTGAGCCTTGCACGACGCCGTTTGGAATCACACGCACAGGTGATGTGACCTTTGCATACGTCTCACCTATCATACGTTTTTCCCAGTGGCTCGGTGCCACAATCAGGTCGACTGCGCGCATGATTTCGTACTGTCGGCGTTCCATTTGCCGGCTTGCGCTTGACTGTAGCCCCTCACTGGCGATCAGGGAGTGACAGGTATACACAGTGCGCGCATCATATGCCTTTCTCATAGCCGTCAAGAGGTGGTCGGCCTGCAAACTGTGGATGTGCAGGACGTCCAGCTTATCCACGTGACTCTCCAAGTATTGTAGGATCGGTTCTGCATAGAATACTTGAGAGCGCTTAGAATGATAGTCCGATTCACGCGGGAAACGGATGACGCGAACTCCTGAACGCTCACTGTCTTCAATCTGCTTGGCGTGTCCTTTGGTTACGACGACCACATCATGGCCGCGTGCAGCCATGGCTTCTGCCAGACGCGTGGCGACCGTTCCCAGACCGCCCACGATATCCGGTTCATATTCGTTGGTAAGTACCGCAACGCGCACGGATGAAGTCTCCTTTCATCCCACTGTGAAAGCAAGGTCTGTCAAGACGGGAGTGTTGCTCTTGCGTGTAGCTCTCATCGCCCCGGGACTTGCTCCCCTGCCGCCTGCCCCTGCGACTTCCGTGGAGATCTATCTCTACGATTTATGGCGGCATCTGCCCGCTCGTGTAGATGCGAGTCTATATGCCCGCCAACAAGTTGCCATTTTGCAACACGGATCGCGGTCGCGCGCCTTATTGTCAAGTGCTCGGGGTACCCATTATCTATCAACCGTGTTGCGTCATATCCTAAGTCAAAAGCTTGGAAGGACCGTCATACAAGTGGACAACCGCCCGCTTTCGTTGCCGCTCGTACGGCGTCAGTTCGCCGATCCACTCTTGTTGAACTTGCATTCCATGACCTTCGTCGATTCCCTCGCGACGGCACGGGTCCGCATGACAAGCGCACTGTCGGTCGCCGACCGGATCGTCGTCAACAGTGCTTATGTCGCCAACCGCTTGACTGACTCCTTTGCCGCGCAGTCGTCGCGCGTGCGCGTCATCTATCCAGGGGTCGACGCCTCAGCGTTTCATCCCTCTCGCACGGCGGCAGAGTTCGCGGCCCGCCGAGCTTTGCGTATGCGACTGCAAAGCAATGGTAGGACGGTCATTTTATTTGTCGGTCGCGTTGTTCAGCGCAAAGGGCTTCACATCGTGCTCGAAGCACTTCGGCAGATCAGGCGACAGTCGGTGCAAAATGCCGTGGTACTTTGGGTCGCAGGCAAAAGACCGGATGCGGCTAGCCCTTATGGGAAGCTTCTCACGCAACTAGCGCGTGGTGTGCGCGTGCACTGGCTTGGCTATGTACTGCGAAGCGACCTTCCGGATTTATACCGGGCGGCAGACCTATTCGTTTGTCCTTCGCAAAAACCAGAAGCGTTTGGTCTTGTCAATCTGGAGGCGCAGGCGAGCGGATTGCCTGTCGTGGCAAGCCAAGCTTGGGGTATCCGAGAAAGTGTCCAAAACAGAAAGACGGGGCTACTTGTCCCAGATTTTGCTTCGAGTGAGGCGTGGGCTACTATGATTGAGGAGCTATATCAAGACCGTGACCAACAGCGGGAGTTGTCAGCTAAAGCAGTCAAGTGGACGCAGGAGAACTTCTCGTGGCAAGGACCTGCCCGTCGATTTACCCAAGCATACGAGGATCTTCTTCGGTAAATGTAGGTGGATGCAGTTTCTTCAGGTGCTGCGCTATGGTACGATCGTGCCAAGGTGTTCGCAGGACCTGTCTTTTATCGGACAACCTCCTGTATACTGTGAGTCGAACTATTTTGTTGGGGGTACAACCGTTGGCTATTTACGAGATTGTCAAATTTCCGAATTCCGTGTTGACGACGCCTGCCGTCCCGGTGAGCAAGATTACACCGAATGTGCTGCGCGTGCTTGACAATATGGCAGAGACCATGAAGTTTGCGAACGGCGTTGGCTTGGCTGGACCGCAAGTCAATATCTTGAAACGGCTTGCCGTGGTCGATGCGGAAGATGGCCGTGGACGCCTCGATCTCATCAATCCTGTGATTGTAGAAGGGCGCGATGAAGAGATCGGACCAGACGGCTGTCTCTCGATCCCCGGACTCTTTGGTGACACGATGCGCTATAAATGGATTCGCGTACGCATGTGGAACCGGGAAGGGCAAGAGATCGAGTTTGAAGAGACAGATTTTCGGGCGCGCGCTATTCAACATGAGATCGACCACTTGGACGGCATTTTATTTACTTCTAAGGCGGTACGGCTCTATCGCGATGATGGCGTGGAGAGTCAACCGAAAAAGCGCAAAGGATGATTGGCAGGTTTACAGGGCTTGTGATAGAGTAAAAATCAGGATTTGCCGTTCGGAGGTGGATCGCCATTTCCTGGCGTACACAAGGGCAGGGAGACC
>JAPNUP010000121.1 GCA_026627345.1 Bacillota bacterium
TCCATGCGATGGGTTGCTGATTCTGATGGCGGCAAGGTGAATCCCCCTATGAGATGCGAATGCACGGGCCGTGATACACTTTCAACCTTGCATTGACTCTATCGCAGCGGATCGATCGACGTCAACTGAACGGGCGGCGAGGTGAGGATTTCTGCGCCTGCGGCGCGAGTAGTCTTCTGGCAGATCTCCTGTTGCTACCGGTTCTTCGGACAGGCATTTGTTCGGGCCATAGCCGTGCAAAGGTTTTGGGACAGGAAGTAGCCCATAGGGCGAGCCCCGTTGCTCATAGGATTCTCTCGGTTCCGTGGTCTCGAGCCTTGTGGACAAAAGGAAAGTAACGCACACGGACGGTCTCCTCGTCGAGTTGCCTTTGGCGCGCCTTGATGATGTCGCTGCGAGTGACGATCCCGACACATTGGCTAGTGTCGTCAAGGATCAGGAGAAGGTCAGACGTGCCAACGGCCATCTTTTCGATCGCGACACGCAGTGTATCATCCGGTGTGATAGTCTCGAATGGCTCGGTAAAGAGCATCTGCAAGGCTTTTGGCGCCGACTTGGGGTCGCCTGCGTGTGCGAGCAACGCTTTGAGTGAGGCCACACCGACGACGTAGCCTTTGGAATCGACGAGCGGGTAGGCGTCGTAGCGATAGCGTTCGGGGTGCAAGACAATGGTGGCCATGGCCTGCTCGGCTGTATCATTTGCGCACAAGGTCGTTGGCGCCTGGGTCATCACCTCTTTGACGAGACGCTGTTCGAGCGTGTCGACTGCGTAATCGCGCGCGATATGCAGTCCACGGCGTGCAATTTTCTCCGTCAGAATCGAGCGAGGCAAGACGGTTGCGGACAGAGCGGTCGCGATCGCGCTGGTGATCAGTAAAGGCATGAGCATATCGACATCGTGCGTCAGTTCCAAGATGAACACGACCGTCGTCAGCGGCGAACGCGTGACACCCGCAAAGGCTGCGGCCATGCCAAGCATCGCCCAGGCGCCGTGTCCCGGGAAGTGCAGTAACTGGGCCAGAGCATCGCCGAGGGCCCCTCCAATGATCAGTAGCGGCGCCAAAATGCCTCCTGATGTACCCGAACTGAGCGCTCCGACCCAGATGAGTGACTTGACGACGAGAATGCCGATGGCGAGCGACAAGAGCATGTGCCCCTGGACGAGTTGTGCAATCGAGACGTAGCCTACGCCGAGTGATTGCGGGACGATTAGGCCACCGATGCCAATGATTAGTCCGCCGATGGCGGGCCACCACATCCAGTGAACGGGTAGCTTGTGAAATAGATCCTCCATCCCATAGATCGCTCGCGTCAACAAGACAGCCAGACCGCCACCAAGGAGACCGAAAGTCACAGCAATGATGATGCCGAGGGGACTGAGCAAGGGGCTGGCGCTGCTTGGAAACATCGGACCTGCGCCGATGAGGTGAGCGCGTACGACATCTGCGACTGCGCTTGCGATGGCGATGGGCACCAGACTGCGTGGCCGCATCTCAAAGACGAGTAGCTCGACGGCAAATAAGACAGACGCGACAGGGGCGGCAAATGTAGCGGACATACCACCTGCGGCGCCTGCCACGAGTAGAATCTTTCGTTCCGAGGCAGTCAGCGGGAAAAACTGGGCGAACAGTGAAGCGACAGACCCTCCGGTCATGATGATCGGACCTTCTGCGCCAAAAGGTCCTCCGGTCCCGATGGAGATGGCCGCTGAGATCGGCTTGAGTATAGCGACTCGCAGCTTGATCAAGCTTTTGCCAATGAGGATGGCTTCGAGCGCTTCAGGGATTCCGTGGCCACGAATCTTCTCCGAGCCATAACGGGCCATCACGCCGATGATCAGGCCACCGATGATGGGAACGAAGATCAAGCTCCAACCCAGGTGGTTCGGCGAGTCTGGGATAAATGCCAACGAGAACCGATGGTAGAAAGCTAAGTTAGTCACCAATCCAATCATCTTCATCAATATCACTGCGATCAAGGCGCACAGGATACCGACGATCAGCGCTAGGCCGGAGATATAGGCGATACGTGGTGTAACGTGAAAGTCACTGAGCATAGGCGTCTTCTGTCTTCGCATCCCACAACCTCCATATATCTGAGGTACGATATAATCAAGTATATCGTATTGTGATATACTATGCAAAGAAGGGAGAGTATCATGACGAGTCAACCGAAACTGCCCAAAGAGACGTTTGAAGAACTGGCCCAACTACGTTATCAGATGCGAAAATTCATTCATTTTAGCGAGGAAGCAGCTCGCAAGATGGGTCTCACCCCGCAGCAGCATCAATTACTGCTTATGATCAAGGGATTTCCAGGGCGCGATTATGCGACGCCTACCGAACTGGCTGAGCGTCTGCAACTGCGCCACCACACATGTCTAGGACTGATTTCGCGGACCGAACAACTCGGCCTACTATACCGTACGCCAAATGAGGATGATCATCGCAGTGTCTGGATCCATCTGACGCAAAATGGAGAGCAGTTGCTAGAGCAACTCTCGCACATTCATCTCGAAGAACTCCGGCGCATTGGCCTGTGGATGGGTCGCATACAGTAAAATGCACGGGACAGACCAGATGAGTTTGCGCTGATGGCGAATGGGTCGTACCATAGAAGACGATGCATTCGCAGGATTGCACGAAACTGAAGCCGCGATTAAAACAAGAAGTTGGAGCAGACTTGTCTTCGCCGCGTGCGAACGGAGGAAATTGACGGATGTTCCAAGTGAATACCCAAAGTTGGCGGGCACGACTATCGGCCCAGTTGTCCAGCCCTTATCGCGAGCCTGCCATCATCGGCGTTCTTGCTCTCGCGATAGGCATCATCGGGGGACTCGGTGCGATCATCTTTCGTGACTTGATCCGCGTATTTTATACCCTTTTTCATGCAGGAGGCGTTCAGGTCTCGCCACTGCGCGCACTCATTCCGGCAGTTGGTCTCACTATTGTCGGGCTCATCACGCACTATTTCGCCAAGGAAGTCAAAGGACATGGCGTACCCCAGATTCTCGAATCTTTGGCGCTGCGCGGCGGGAAAATTCGACCGCGTGTCGCTTTTTTTGGCATTCTAGCGCCTGCTATTACAATCGGAGCCGGTGGATCGGTTGGACGTGAAGGACCGATCGCTCTGATCGGAGGCGCGTTTGGTTCGATCGTGGGGCAAGCCTTGCGGCTCTCGGACAAGTATACGTCTTTGCTGCTGGCATGCGGTTCCGCAGCTGGAATAGCGGCCACTTTCAATGCGCCTATCGCAGGTGGTTTCTTTGGCTTGGAGGTTATTCTCGGGAGCTATTCGATGGGGGCCATCATGCCCGTCTTCTTGTCGGCAGTGACGGGCGCGACGGTTTTTGACGCGATTATGGGCAGCCAACCACCTTTACAGACAGCTCCGTATCACGTCATGCACCCCATCGCCTTGCTGTTCATGATCGTACTGGGCGCCTTAGCCGGCTTTCTGGGCTTAGCATACTCTCGCGGGTTAACGTGGATCGAAGACGTGTTTAACGCTTGGCGCGTTCCTTTTTGGGTGAAAACCTCGCTAGGCGGTCTGTTAGTCGGGGCCATTGGTCTCGCCTTCCCCCAGGTGTTAGGCGTGGGGTACCCTAGCATCCATGCGGCGCTTTCAGGGCAACTAGCGATTGGACTCTTGCTTGTCCTCTTTCTGACAAAGTATATCGCCACCTTGACGACCGTGGGTTCCGGCGGCTCAGGCGGCGTGTTCGCTCCGTCTTTGTTTCTTGGCTCGGTTGTGGGGGCGGCGTTTGGCGAAGGTCTGCGAAAACTCCTGCCGGGACTCGTGCCACATCCGCAGATCTATGCCATCGCGGGGATGGGAGCGATCTTTGCGGCTGCCGCGCAAGCTCCGTTCGTAGCCATCACGATCCTGCTAGAGGTTACAGGAGACTACCAGCTCACCCCGGTCGTCATGGCAGCTTGTGTGACTGCATATGTCGTACACGGGGTACTCTCGCGCGACTCGATGTACACGGTCAAGCTGGCGCGCCGTGGTATTCGGATTCTCAGCGGCAATGAAGTGCGCCCGACAGAGCGCATCCTGGTGCGCACCGCCATGGAGCCATTGGACACGTCGCTGGAGTTGGCCGATACAGTGGAAAAAGCGTTTCA
>JAPNUP010000042.1 GCA_026627345.1 Bacillota bacterium
CTTCATTTGTAACAGACGTTCCGATACTAGAACGGGTTCCTCGGCATCCGCTGGCATCTGGAGGAGTTCCGTTTCATATTGCCGCATACTTTCGAACACGGCGGTTTCTACAGGCTCGAGTTCGATGCCCGGATTGCCGCAGATGATGCCGTCGTTGCCTGGTCTTTGGCACTTCTTGACGAGGGTTCTGCCGTTTTCTTTCGGCTGAAACTTCAGCGAGGAACCGCACCGGCCACAATGGAGGAGACCGGAGAGAAGTAGGTTCCATGCCTTGAATGTTTGGGCTGAACGCGACGCCCTTCCAAGAGGTTGATGATCTGCAGATGTTCTGCCAGAGTCTTCACGGCCGGGTGTGCGTTTTCGACGATGATCCAATTTTCTCTGGGGATCACTTTGAAGGGCGCAGCCTGCCGCTTTTTATGCAGTCCACCGTTGGTTTTGCCGTACACCACGCGGCCCAAGTGGACTTCGTTGATGATGAGGCGATACAGTACACTGTCGGACCAGCGTGCTCCTTTTGGAGAGGGGACAGTGCGGCGGTTGAGCTCAGCGCAGACCGCGCTGCAGGTTTCACCGCTTAAAATTTGATCTTTGATAAAACGATAGGTTTGGAGCTTTGCAGGGTCAACCTGCAGGCTGTGGACGTCCGCGTTGTATACGTAGGGAAATGGGGCCGGACCGTTGGTCCAGTGGCCTAGGCGAGCGCCGATCTTCTTGCCGCGCTGGAACCGCTTTTTGATCATCCGGTACTCATACCTGGCGAACACGCCTTCGATGTCCGTCATAAGTTCCTGGTCCTCGCCGTCCGAATCGTCCCGGCTCTTGCGCAGATAAATGGCCACTTCGTAGATTTTCTTGGGCTCCATGACTGTATCACCTCGATATGTGGCGTGATTTCCCTACCGCATGTTCAGCTTTGCTCTGGACGACGAATGAGTCAACGGCAACGAATGGAGAGACCGCGGGAGTTAAGGCTACTGATGAAAGGATGGGTATGGCCTTGAATCAGCCCCGAAAGAATACTCGGGGCGTCTGGTTCACCGGATCCAACTGGGATCGATGAGTCGCATCAAGAGTGGATACAAAGCACTCCGGAAGCTTTCCAGGGCGGCAGGTGAGGGCTCGTTACTGGTGACGCTTATGGTGAGTTTCCCGTGCTGAAGCACGATTGTCTTGGCTGGACGGGGTTTGACTAGGGAGGCTGGCAAGTTGACAGGCTCGACGAACGACGCGTCTGTTGGTGAGGGCATGGGGATACCTCCTGCATGTGATGTGACGGGGTAAGGGTGGACGTCGACCGAAGCGCGGGAGCAGTGATGAAATAGTGGCAAATTCAGCGTACAAGTTTTATGGTCGGCGTGGGTGCCATCATCGTGACCCGAGCGTGCCAATAAGCCAGGCACACGTTAACGCACTGCCGACATGCGCGCACCGACGCTGGGTGGTAGAATTATCCGTGGAACATTCGGTTTGGTGTTTCTACGGAGTGTATCTCCATGCACTCGGGCAAGCTGTGCCCATGAGAATGAATCCCAGGGAGGAGTAAGTCCATGTCTACCGACGCTGCGAGCCACAAACACACCAACCGCCTCATCCACGAAAAATCCCCGTACCTCCTCCAACACGCGCACAACCCGGTCGACTGGTTTCCATGGGGTCAGGAGGCGTTTCAAAAAGCAGCCCGCGAAAGCAAGGCGGTATTCCTCTCCATCGGCTATTCGTAGCCCTGCGGGGCTACGAATAGCACGATACGCTGAAAGTGGATTACTTTACCGACCTGTCACTGATAACAGGTCCATAAAGTAATCCAGCCGAGATATTGGAGAGAAAATGATCCATTTATTTACATTCTTCTACTTTGATTCACTCCTGTTCAACTCACCAACGCTCTCACCTGTACATATTGCAAAACACTGGATTTTCACAGTCAGACTACAACGGTATAATGGGATTCAACGAAGACGTGTTTGTTAGTGCTGAACGGTGCTTTGCGTGTGCTCTTAGGAACAAGCAGCCGGGAGTTATCAAGAAAATCGAATAGATTTGTTTGGTTGGATGAGAAGGAGGGAACAAACATGCAGTGGCCAGAAGTTCGAGAACTGTATCCAAACCAGTGGGTATTGCTAGAGGAACTGAAATCTCATTATAACGGGAGTAACGTCTGTGTTGATGAAGTGGCTCTTATACGAGCTATCCTAGATGCAAAGGAAGCTACAGAGGAATTGTTTGCCGCAAAGGATCGGCGGTTCGTTTATCATACATCCAAAGAAGCTATCGTTATTCGGGAGATTCAAAAACCCATGATACGGCGGAGGGCCACAGGTGCAAATTGAAATAGGTGCTGACGGAGTCATTTTGTGCTCTCTGAAACTCCACCATAACGGTAAAGAAAAAGAAGTTTATAATCTCGTACTGGATACAGGTGCGGCTGAGACCATTATTTACAGACATGCTGTCAGAGAATTGGGTATCTATCTTGAGGAAAATGACGAATTTGTCTTCATGAGGGGTATTGGTGGCCGGGAACCAGCCTTCAGAAAGAGTGTTCAAGCGGTTGAGTTTCTGGGCTTTTCTGCTTCGGATTTCTTGATTGACTTTGGAGACGCAATGGAAGGGGAAGATGAAGAATTTGACGAAGAAACTGTCAACGGTCTATTGGGACTGGATGTTCTCAAGGCTGGTGGGTTTATCATCGATTTGAAAGCCATGGAGGTATATCAGAAGGAGAGCTAAACAAGCGAGTCTTGTCCAATGAGGAACGGCGCGTAGGGGATGGTTTCAGCCATTGCCACGCCTGTGGTCTCTACGGCTGAATGCGAGAGACTGTAGACGAGTAAAAGAAAGGCGATGCCGGATATGCTGGTGCCGGCTTTGGACAGAATCCGGTTGACTAGGTATAGATCGAAATTACGATTTCGTAAAACGTTTCCGTACATGAACAGCACCTCCTTATGGCTAGGGTAGCGCCATGACCCGCCGTGGTCTACGCACATGTTGCGGGTATGCGTGCAATATCTGAGTAGACAGCTATAGGGCATGAGGATATCGCCTGTCAGAGACGCGCGCAGGGTGGCTACCATGATGTCCACGCCGGGAGCGCCAAGCGATCCGTGGGAGACTGGCCGCCATTTGAACGATGATCCTTACAACAACCCTCATGATGCAGGACGCGTTATGAGAACGGTATTCCGTGCCGGAATCGGATCTCATGATAGTAAGATTTGTGCTTTTTGTCGGTGACCCGTATCCTTTTGGTCGCTTCAATCGTTACTCTAGTGTCAGTAGGAAAGAGGCTGTCACACGTTGTCAGAGAACCATGTAACCACACAGGCCTTGACATTATCGCAGCCACTGGACCGTGATGGACTGCTGATGCTGCGTTCTCAATTGGTGCGGTACTGCGAGTGCTTAAGCGGCTCAACGCATGATGCACAGGACTTGGTGCAGGCAACGTTACTCAAGGCGCTGCCAGCGCTACAAGGGGAACAGGTGCATCCAAACCTGCCTGCGCTGCTGCGAAAAGTGGCAAAGAATACGTGGCTCGATCAGGTCCGCAGGCTGAGCAATCATCGTCACTCCGACCTGGATGAATGGGTGGGCGTCATTGCGGTGGATTCCCTAGATCATTCGTCGATGGAAGAGGCGCTACAGGTTCTGGTGCAAACGCTGACAGCGCAACAGCGGGCAGTCGTTCTCCTGTGCGATGTTTTTGCATACACCGATCGAGAAGCTGCGCAGTTACTGGGGCTTAGCCCTGGTGCGGTGAAGGCCGCATTGCATCGTGCACGGTCACGACTGCATCAGGCGAGGGACGGGACAGAGGTTCTAGACGCACTGGATGAATCTCAAAAAGAGATACTGGACGCTTATGTGTCCGTGTTTCAATCTGCGGACATCAGGATGCTGGTTCAACTGTGCCGGGACGGAAGCCTCGACCCTGTTCAGGCCACAAGCAAGGTCTTTACATGGGCGCAGCGGCAGATGGGAACCAACAAGGCGACTGATTATACCCTGACATCCCTGTCGGGCGCCGCGTGACAGAGTGGACAGGGGAGATAGACATGCCGATTTTGATACTGGGTGGCACGGCGTTCCTAGGGCGACACTTGGTCGATGCCGCTCTGACAAAGGGTCATGAGGTCACATTGTTCAACAGAGGGCAGACACATCCGGATTTGTACCCGGAGGTCGAAACACTGCATGGTGATCGGGATGGACGTCTCGAGGCACTGTGCGGGCGAAGCTTTGATGCGGTGCTGGACACGAGTGGCTACGTGCCGCGCGTGGTACGCCAGTCGGTGGCCTTGTTGAGAGACGCTGCGATGCACTATACGTTCGTTTCGAGCATTTCCGTGTCTGCAGAGTTTACTCAAGTCGAAATGGAGGAGGACGCACGGCTTGGCACCCTGGAAGACGAACCAACCGAAAACA
>JAPNUP010000098.1 GCA_026627345.1 Bacillota bacterium
TGACTGTTCTCGACGGAAAGACACCTGAACCTTCTACACGGAATCCGTTTCAAGCCGATCATTGGGATGTCGTCGCTATTCGCAAAGCCTATGCAGACAACCTTTTGTACGCGCAAGACGTCATCGCCCGTCTAGACCCAGAAACCCTTGATACACATGCGCTAAAGCTCGGAATTGGCGACGTGAATCGCCGCCAGTTATTGGCGTACGCGATCGCGCATACCACCCATCACCGTGGACAGATTCCGCTGATCGTCAAGATGCTTAGAGCTTAGCTACAGCGCAAGCTCGAAGGGTTATGCAGTAGTTGCCCCGGACGATTCACATCTGATCGGGCGGATCGCGGACGTCGATGTGTGGATGACCTTCTTTCACGACAGTGAAGGCAACCTGATGGCATTGCAAAGCGAAGTGAAAGCGCAATAGAGTTCGCGGCAACACAAGACGGGATTAGACCCGTTTCAGCGAGAGAATGAGTACAGTGGAGAGAATGAAGACACCGCCGACCAGAGAAGCCAGCGATAAGTGGACATGCAGGAAGGCTACGGCAACCACAGTGATGAAAAGCGGCTCAGAACTCGCCAGAAGACTCGTCTCAGAAGGCGATATGTATTTGAGGCTGGCGATGTAGAGGTAATAGGCTAAGAGGGTACCCAACACGATCACACAAGCAACGAGAAACCAATCCTCGGGCGTCGTCTTAACAGCGAGCTGCCAAGGATGAGCGACACACGACAGGGCGATGCCCCCGATGAGCATCGCCCAGCCCACGATGGTGGCAGGGCCATACTGGCGTAACAAGCCGCCCGGATAGAGGGTATAAAAAGCCATGGTGACACCTGACACAAGACCCCAGACGACAGCTGCCCGTGAAACCGAAAGGCTGTGCAAGTGTCCACCTGTAACCAACAAAAAAGTACCGACCACAGCCAATCCGACGGCTCCTATCTGCCAGCCGTTGGGCGCTTGCCGTGCACGTACAGCGACAAACACCGTAATGAATACAGGCCCCAAATTCTGCAGCAGCGTCGCCACCACAGAATTCCCATACGCGATCGAACTATAAAACGAATACTGCATACCGAGCAAGCCAATCACCGACAGAACAATGAGCTTCAGCGCGTCTTTGCGCACTCTCCACACAGACACCACTGCAGTCGGTCCGTACGCAAAAGACACGACGCCCAAAAGAAGGATGCCCGAGACGAGCATCCTTATCGAGACCAACCAGCCTGCTGTAAAATGATCACGCGCGAATAACACCTGCGCCATGTTGCTGGACACCGCCCACAGAAGCGACGCCAGCAACACGACTGCGATGCCATAAAACTGTCGCCTTTCTGCCCATTTCGACACAGCTGCGACGCGTTTATCCTGCTGCTCCTGCAACTGAAGACCCGTGTGACTCACCCTTCAATACGCCAGGCATTTGTATACACGTTAAACGATCCACTACGCACAAACCCTACTGTCGTCAGATTCAACTCCTGCGCCATGTCTAACGCCAGTGCAGTCGGTGCTGACTTGCACAAGACAACGGCCACCCCGATCTTCGCAACTTTCAAAAGCACCTCCGAAGATAGGCGTCCGCTAAACGTCACCACCTTGCCAGCTAGCGAGATGCCTTCTCGCAAAGCGTGACCATATAGCTTGTCAAGCGCGTTGTGCCGCCCGATGTCAGAACGCGTTAGCATGTCACCTGAGACGTCACCGAGACCTGCGATGTGCACGCCCCCTGTCTCGCGAAACAGGCTCGCCTCCTCGTCCAAACGATCCATGAGTGCAAATACCTGACGCGCCGTCAAATGGACAGAGTCCGTGGCTTTACGTGCTGTGTACGCATCGTTTTGAAAATAAAAGGACTGCCGGCTCTTGCCGCAACAAGAACCGATATACCGCTTATTGTAAAACGCGTGCGTGAGCGCAGGCAAGTCGTCCACGCTAACCCGGACCGTGCCACTGCGCCTGTTCACGAGTAACTGACGCAGTTGCAATATATCTTTAATCACGCCTTCCGAGGCAAGAAACCCGATGACCATATCCTCGAGATAGTCCGGTGTGCAAACCACTGTGGCAAACTCTTGATCGTTTACGTAAATCGTCAGCGCGTACTCACTGGCTACTTTATCTTCTCGTACAGAGTACCTATCGCGCTCATACGTCACCACGGACCGAACATCTGCGATTAACAGCCCGTCTTTCCCCACTTCACGCGAGAGAGCCGCCACAGTCATCGCTGACCGCTGTGCGCATCAGATTGCTCCCGCACGCCTGCGCCGATGGCTTTGAGCATCCCTAGCAGATACCCCGTTCCGGCCTGCACGTCTGGATCTTTAAAGGCCCGAAGAAGACTGAATACACCTGTCACCTCGGGCGATTTCTGCTCAGAGGCATGGCTGAGTGCGTCCATCATGCCAAAGATCGGGGTCAAGTCAGAGCCGAGGACCTGCATGAGTTTCAGCCCATTTTTGAGTCCACCCGCATACTCTGGTTTAGCTGCCTGGCTCACAACGACCTGAAGGATGTCCTCCCCTTGCTCAAGTAGCGCTGTGCCCGCCTGCAACAAGCCTGCTCCGTACATGGCCTCAATGAGGTGAACAAATGCCCTGACGCTATCCGCGTGCTCAGCGAGCACCGCTTGCACCTCTGCCAATTGTTCATCCTGAATCTGCGCTGAAGTTTTCTTAACCTGTTGAATAGTCGTAATGGCCTGAGCCACGTTATACCCTCCCTGCCGGAGACGGGATGTCGGGCTTCGTCTCCACGATCGGATGATAATCCGCGCGTTGCCATTTTAAAGCGACACGCACGCCCGGCTGAGGATTCGGATGTCCGAGGCGGAAATTGCCTCGTTTCATCGGTGACTCCCCATCTATACTGAGGACCTCCATGCGCACCGACAGCTCTTTATAAGCCGGCGTGTGCGTGACCGCGTCGTGATAACTACTCGTCAGGTAGTTGACCGCTTCAGTATCCTTGGTCGAATTCATCGGCAGATAGAGTTCATTGCCCTGCACGCGATCCGTGACGACGGCACGCAGTTTGACAGTGCCGTAAGGCGAGATCAACCGCACCGTGGCACCAGTCGAGATTCCTCGCTCCGCCGCAAGTTCAGGCGATACCTCTACATAAGTCGTGGGCACCTTCTCTTCTAGCGCTGGAACGCGATACGTCATATTGCCTTCGTGGAAGTGCTCGAGCAGACGCCCATTGTTCAAATGGAGGTCATACTCCTCATCTGGTTCGAGCACTGGCGTCCGCCAAGTTGGCACATAGAAGCGCGCCTTACCATCTGGAAACGGGAAGGAGTCTGTGTACAATAGCGGCGAATCTTCCCCATCTTCTGTCACTGGCCACTGTAAGGTGTTGTAGCCGGTCAGCCGATCCCACTTGACACCTTGCATCAGATCTGTCAAGGCACAAGCTTCGTCCAAAATTTCACCTGGATGCGCATAATGCCAATCAGCGCCAAGCGCTTGGGCAAGCTCGGTTACGATCTGCCAGTCGGGCTTCGAGTCGCCCAACGGATCCAATGCTTGATACAAGCGCTGGATACGCCGCTCCGTGTTCGAGAAAGTGCCTTCTTTCTCCAGACTCGGACTCGCCGGGAAGATCACATCAGCATACTGCGCCGTCTTCGAAAAGAAGATGTCTTGAACCACGAAGAACTCGAGCTTAGAGAACGCGGCCTGCACATAGTTAGAATTCGAATCCACCAAGGCCATTTCTTCGCCCATCAGATACATCGCTTTGAGCTTGCCATCGTGAATCGCCTCGACCATTTGATGGTTGTCAAGGCCGGGATGAGAGGGCACCGGCACACCCCATGCAGCTTCGTACTTGGCGCGGACGGCTGCGTCCGAGACACTTTCGTACCCTGGCATAAAAGCCGGCGCACAGCCAAAGTCCCCTGCTCCTTGCACATTGTTGTGTCCGCGTAACGGATACGCACCTGTCCCTGGGCGTCCTACGTTGCCCGTGACCAAAAGCAGGTTACAAATCGCTGTACTCGTTTCACTTCCGCCGACGTGTTGCGTCACGCCCATGGCCCAACAAATACTGACGGAGCCAGCAGTATGCACCATTTCTGCTGTACGGATCAGCTCTTCACGAGAAATCCCAGTGGTTTCTACCGCATACTCGAGCGTATACGACTGCAGCCAATGCTTGAGCTCATCATAACCATTGACACGTTCGCGAATGAAGTTCTCATCTTGCCAGCCTTGGTCGATGATGTACTTAGTCACGGCCGACAGCCAGATCAGATCAGAACCTGGGCGTGGATGCAACAAGAGATCGGCGCGCTTGGCGAGATCGTTCTTGCGTAGGTCCGCGACGATGAGTTTATGTCCGAATTTCTTATGTCCGCGACGAATGCGCGTGGCGATCACAGGGTGAGACTCAGCCGGATTGGCTCCCACGATGATCACCAGCTCAGACAGCAGAAGATCGTGAATAGAGCCCGTATCCCCTCCGAGACCGAGCGTCCGTCGCAGGCCTTCCGTGGCTGGCGTCTGGCAATAGCGCGAGCAGTTATCGATATTGTTTGTGCCAATCACGCCGCGCGCAAATTTTTGCATCAGATAATTTTCTTCATTCGTGCACTTGGACGACGAGATACAGGCGATCGCATCGGCACCATCGCGCGCCTTGATCTCGGTCAAGCGCTGTGCAGTATAAGTGATCGCCTCCTCCCAACTCACAGGGTAAAAGGCATCGCCACGGCGGATCAACGGCTCGACCAAGCGATCAGAACTATTGACATAATCCCAACCGAACTTACCTTTGACACACGTAGAAATTTGGTTAGCGGGCGCATCCATCTGCGGCTCCACCTTAAGGATCTTGCGATCTTTGGTCCAAATGTCAAAGCTGCAGCCCACCCCGCAGTATGTACAGACCGTCTTGGTCTTCTCAATGCGGGATTCACGCATATGCGATTCCACTTCGGAGACGGTGAAGATGGGGCCATAGCCTGGCTCGACTTCTTTGGTCAAGTCAACCATCGACTCCCACAACTTCGGCCCCATACTTGTCAAGAACCCAGCTTCACCCAGCATCGACTTTTCCATCAGCGCATTACACGGACAAACCGTTACACAGTGCCCGCAAGACACACAGGAAGACTCATTGATCGGCACGTCCTGATCCCAGATGACGCGCGGATTCGTGCGTTCCCAGTCAATCGAAAGGACTTCGCTGACCTGCAAATTCTGACAAGCCTCAACGCATCGCCCGCACAAGATGCACTGATCTGGATCATAGCGATATAGCGGGTGCGAGTTATCTTCCTCGTAAGGCTTTTGCTCAAAAGGATACGCTTGGTGTTCAATACGCATCTGCATGGCGGTGTTGTGAATCACACAGTTGCCGTTGTTGTTATCACACACGGTGCAGTAAAGTTCGTGGTTCTTCAAGATGCGGTCCATCGCTTCCGTGCGCGCGCGGGCTGAACGCCCAGTCTGCGTCTGCACTGACATACCAGGCTCCGGTTTCGTCGAGCACGTGCGAACCAGCTTGCCATTCACTTCAGCGATACACGTGTCGCACGTTTCAATCGGTCCTAGCGCGGGATGATAGCAAACGTGCGGCAACTCTCTTCCGCTATCGAGGATCGCCTCTAGGATCGATCGATCGGCAAACACAGATTTTGGTTGACCATCGATTTCCACCTGCACCATCTCAGGCACAAGGGTTTGTCTGTGCGACATGCGACAATCCCCTTTCTCGTTGCACTCAACGTCAGGTTACTTGAATTATACCCAGAAGTGCGCGTTATTCGCAAAATTCAGTGTTACGCCGACCGTGAGATAGAACAGCCAAATGCCAGTGAGCAACTGAAAGAATGCCACTGCTTTAAGCGATCCTTTATGGTTAAACAACCGGCCGAAAATGTCAAACAGGTAAATCAGACTCAGTCCGATGAACAGGATCATGGCTGGATGATCCCCATTGGCGCCAAAGGAATATGCGCCTAAAACGCCTAAGCCAAGGACAGGTATCGCCATAAAACCTTCGGGACCATGATCCAAACTTTTGTATCGACGAAGGCCAAGCGCTAACCAATGTATGCCATAGATCGTGAAAGCGAGTGCCGCCATGTAGAGTGGAGCCGCGTTACTATAGACTGGGAACCAGGACAGGCCCACCATCAGGTAAGTCCCCGTAACCAACTGGGCGACACCGCCGAGAAAAATGCCCCATAGGCCGACTGCTTTATCAAACGCCACAGGATCTTTAGACCAACTCGGCCCATTAAAGAGCGTAGTCCCGCCTTGCACAAAGTAGTTGATACTCAGCCCCAAGAAACCAATGGCCAACGGCCAAAAATGAGAGATCGGAAAGAGTGTCGCTGCTGACAAGGTTTGACCCTTCCTTCTGTGGTTTATTTATGTTTCCGATAAAACAAAAATCCGGTGCAATAAGCAAAGCTTCCCCTTTGTAGGGCAACCTTACTCACACACCGGATTACACGCTGACAGTCCTTTGCCAACGTGTCAGGCAGGTTATCGATCGACTCTTCTACTGTGCGTTACTCAGCCAAAAAACACTTGACCTTCTGCCCATTTCCCAAGTCCTTGAGCGGCGGAGAGCTCTCATAGCACTTCTCCATCACGTGAGGGCATCGAAACTGAAAAGGGCAACCTTGAATCTCGCGGCTGAGATCGGGCGGCTCGCCAGTGAAAACAGACTCATCAAGCTCTTGCAGTCCTCTGCGATCGGGATCGGGCGCAGCTTGCACTAGTAATTGAGTATACGGGTGTTTAGCCTCTTCGACGATCGCCTCAGCAGGGCCCTCTTCCACAATCTCTCCGGCATACATCACAGCGATTCTCGAGGCCACGTAGCGGGCGCTGGCAAGATCATGCGTAATATACAGATAGCCGATGCCAAACCGCTCGTTGAGAGACAACATCAGGTTGAGCACGCCGAGGCGCAGCGATACGTCTAGCATGGATACGGGTTCATCAGCAAGGACTAAGTCAGGTCTTCCTGCAAGGGAGCGAGCCAAGGCCACCCTTTGTCGTTGCCCGCCCGAGAGCTCATGAGGAAACTGCTGCAAGAAATTGGACGCTGGTGTCAGTCCGACTTGTGTCAACACTTCATCGAACAGATCCTCGCGCTGCCGTTCTGAGTAATGCCGTGCACTCGGAGGTAGACTGCGTCGCAAGATGGTACGAATCGAGTGCGCAGGATTCAAAGACGCGAAAGGATCCTGAAAGACCATTTGTACACGCTCGCGGTACTGGCGCAAGGCTTTTCCTTTGGCGTGTGTGACATCTTCGCTACCAAAGAGAAGTTTGCCTTCATCAGGCGTATAGAGCTTCATGATCGTGCGCGCTAAAGTGGACTTCCCTGACCCAGATTCTCCTACTAGAGCCACGATCTCACCGGCGCCAATCGTCAAACTACAGCCGCGCAATATATGTGCGACACGCCTTCCCTGTGTAAACCTCTTGTGCACCTGATCGATCACCAACGGCGCTCCGTGACGACCTGCCTGCAGTTCGGCGCTCATACGATCACCCCTGCCCCTTGAAAATCTTGTTCGCTGACATGATGGCACGCCACCAAGCGATCTCCGTATCGGGTGAGCGGTGGCATTTGCTCGCCACACTCTTTCGTCGCCATGACACATCTGGCAGCAAATGGGCACCCGAGTGGTGGATTGAGCATGTCCGGTGGGGTTCCAGGTATCCCTTCTTGTCGTTGCATGGCACCATGTAAAGGCGGGAAGGAATGGATCAACGCACGAGAGTACGGATGTGACGCTTTGCGAAGGAGTTCATGCGAACGCCCACTCTCCATGACGCGACCTCCATACATGACTGTGACTGCATCGGCCACCTCGAGTAGCAACGACAAGTCATGTGTAATCAAAAGTACAGCAAACCCCAACTCGCGCTGCAATCTGCGAATCAGCGCGATAATCTCTCGTTGCGCCACCACGTCGAGCGCAGTCGTCGGTTCATCCATAATCACTAACTGCGGTTGCAACAACAGCGCTAACGCGATCACCATGCGCTGACGTTGCCCCCCTGACAGTTGATGCGGATAACTGTCCAGTTTCGCCGCTGGAACCTCGACGATGCGCAGAACCTCTTCACAGCGCTTGTCTGCCTTCGCTTTCTGATAGTGCGGATCGTGTGCCCGCATAGCGTCATGCATTTGTGCCCGTACGCGCATGACTGGATTGAGTGCATTCATCGCACTTTGCGTCACAAAAGAAAACGTCTGCCATCGCTGTGCGCGCAGTTCCTTGTCCGACCACGCAAAGACATCTTGCCCCATGATCTCTACGCGCCCGGTTACGCTAACGGCAGGGGCCTTGAGCACTCTCGTCGCCGCCAGTACGAGCGTGGACTTACCGCTGCCCGACTCGCCGGCCAAACCAACGAGCTCCCCTGGGCGAATTTGCAGATCTACATTTCGCACCGCCTGCACCCAGCCGCGCGACGTCGGGTAACTGACAGACACGTCCTGCACAGAAAAGGTCATTTGCTCATCCTTTGACACGCATCTTCACCTTCCTCTTACGCAGCCGTGGATTCGTGATCTCATCGAGCGAGAAATTCAGAAGTGCGAGCGCACCACCAAAGAGCGCGATGGCCACACCAGGCGGAATAAACCACCACCACAAGCCATTGAGTAAAGCCTCGTTATTTTGGGCCCAGTAGAGCATCGTGCCCCAACTGATCACATCGACGTTGCCAAGCCCTAAAAAATCTAGACCGGCCTCTGTCAACAACGCGCCAATCATGGCGAACAACAAACCTGAGAGCACCAGCGAAGCCATGTTGGGAAGCAGTTCACCCGCGACGACACTCCACCAAGGCTGTCCCACGAGCTTGGCGTGAAGCACGTAGTCGCGCTCCCGAATGGAGAGCGTCTGTGCCCGTAAACTGCGAGCACTCCATGCCCAGCCTGTCACTGCGATGACACCGATAATCGGCCATTCCCCACGAAACTGCAGGTAGCTCGACAACACGATGACCAGCGGAAGACTGGGGATCACGAGAAAAAGGTTCGTGATCCAAGAGAGGACCTGATCAACCCCACCGCGCAAGTAACCTGCCGTCACTCCGACTAGCAGCGAAATGAGTGTTGCCAGTACGCCTGCGGCAAACGCCACTTCCAGTGAAATGCGACTACCGTAGACAATCTGACTGAAGATGTCTTGACCTAAAGAGTTGGTTCCCAACCAGTGCGCACTGCTTGGAGGTTGGTTTAACGCATAGATTTCGGCTGTCGGATTGGCGTGCGCAATGAGTGGAGCAAAAATCGCCATGAGCAAAAAGATAGCGATAATGACCAAGCCCGTGATGGCTTTGGCGTTTTTAAAGGCACTCAGCAATGGATAGGTCCTCTTGCGTTTGGCCCGCTTGATCGCCGTCCCAGCGGGAGGCGGTGTGGAGGGCGTGTGAATGACCATATCTGGTGCATCTGGAGCCACAGGACATCCCTCCTTTATGAATGGCTGACGCGAGGATCGAGTCGCGAGTATAAGATGTCAACCAATAGATTAGCCAACAAAACGGCGGTGACGATAATCAAGAAAATCGCTTGCATCAGCGGATAGTCACTGTTCGTTACGGCTTGATAGAGCGCATAGCCAATACCCGGGTAGCTAAACACGATCTCGGTCAGGATCGCACCACCGACGACAAATCCCAAAGACATCGCGAAACTGGTGATCTGCGGTAGCATCGCATTACGCGCCCCATAGTTGACCATGACTTCCCGTTCCGGCAGGCCTTTCATCTGTGCAAGGGTAATGTAGTCTTCTGACAAGATACTGACAAGGTTATTGCGCATGCCAAGCGTCCAACCACCGATAGACGTAATCACAATCGAAAGAATAGGCAATGTCGCGTAATAGAAAATACTTCCTAGTGACGATAGATTGAATCCCAGTTGCTGATTGACATTGAATGAGTGCGCGATTGGAAACCAGCCAAGCGAAAATCCAAATACGTAAAGGAGTGCAAGCGCGACCCAAAAGTACGGCATCGAGGCGATCAATGTGAAACCTACAGGCAATGCGTCAGCCAGAGAGGTACCCCTACGCCAAGCTGCGAACATCCCAATCCCGGTTCCTAACACAAAAGAAATAATAGTGGCGACACCGATCAGAAAGAGTGTCCACGGCAGCGTGTTCCCAATCACTTCTGTAACGGGCTCCGGAAAATAGGTGAAAGACACCCCAAAGTGCCCAGTCAAGGTGTTGCCGAGGTAGCCCCAATACTGTTGCCACATTGTCTCGCTAGTGTTGACACCAAACGCCAACTCAAGAGCCTTGAGCGCCTGAGGATTCATCTGTCCCTGCGCTCGGGCCATGATGGCCGAGGCCGCATTGCCGGGCATCAATC
>JAPNUP010000133.1 GCA_026627345.1 Bacillota bacterium
AAGTGGTATGTCTCGACAACCTGGGACTGGATGATGGGTATCGAAGCTGGACCCCCGCCATACCCTAAAAGTCCGGATTTTAACATAGCCAAGAACAGATTGCCGATCGTGCTGGACTGCACCGAGTGCCACCGCCTTAAAAAGATACCGTATCTCTATGCTCATACTAGCAGATTTGGTTATCCACGGCGAGTGTCTGTTTTCGTGCCAAAAATGGTCGAGCGCTTATCCTTTCCTCTCAGCGGCGCCCGGATAAGTAACCCTTTAATCCCCTCCCAGTTAAAGGGCAGGACCGGCCACATATACGGAATACCGAAAGACTTCGTGGTAGATAAGACGATGATGATGAGTACAATCCCGATGACAAACCCCCAAACACCCAAGAGCCACGCCAGCACAATCATGAACAGGCGCGCGAGTCGATTGGCAGTGGCCAATTCGTGTGACGAGGTGGCAAACTGAGCGACTACGGCGGTCCCCATAAACACCATCACTTCCGGCGTCACGAGATTCATCATGACGGCGAACTGTCCAAACACCAGGGCGGCGACCACACCGATGGCTGTGGCAAG
Source organism: Bacillota bacterium (assembly GCA_026627345.1). Taxonomy (GTDB): domain Bacteria; phylum Bacillota; class Bacilli; order Alicyclobacillales; family SLC66; genus JAPNUJ01. The sequence continues at coordinate 573 of JAPNUP010000133.1, forward strand.
CGCGGTCGGTGTATTGATGACAGCCCGTTCAAAGAGATCCACTCCGAACTGTCCAAGAATAAATTGTACACCGATGGGAAGCGGCAGGGGTTTCGGCAACACCATTTCACTCAGCCCTTTGGGCATCCAGCCGGGATGGTGTGCGAGAACGATAAAGAAGCCGGGAGAGAAAACAGACACAAATGCACCTAACAGCATCACCCAGCGCATATACGTACCGCTTAGCGGATATTCATGATAGTCTTCGGGATGGTGAATATGATGAAACACAGTGCTCGGCGCGATAATCGCTTCCGGCGTGGTGTCCACAATGATGACCACCTGGCCTTCGAGAAGGGCTGTCGCAGCCACGTCAGGCCGTTCTGTATAGCGCGCAATCGGGTACGGATTCCACTTTACTTTACCAAGAAATTCCGTCACAGACTGCTCGCCCATAGCGACGATATCACTGTCGATCGCTTTGAGATCTGTTCTCATACGATCGACTAAGGCATCGTTCGTGACGTCCGATAGATAAAGCAGGCTGACGTCCGTTTGCGAGCGTGTACCGACTTGGTAAAGCTCGATACGCAGGCGCGGATCCCGCAACCGCCGACGAATCAGCGCCACGTTCATGAGCATGGTCTCCGTAAAACCATCACGCGGCCCACGCACCACGCGCTCTACCTCAGGTTCTGAGATACTGCGCATCGGATAGATCCGGGTATCGATGACTAACACATCGGAATACCCTTCAAGGAAAATCACGAGCGGCCCCGATAGGATGAACCGAACGGCGTCTTTCATCGTATTAATGATTTGAACCTGCACGAATCCGACGGTTACATTCAGGTACTGAACCAATTCCTCAATAGTAAAGTCGCGATTAGGATGGCGCTGTACGAATTCTTTGAGCGTCATTTCCATATTCTCAAGGATCAACACCATATTCATGGTGAGAAAGTACCCATTGGCGGTATAGGCGGTCATCTTAATTTCATCAAATACGAACGGTTTTGCGATCAAATCCCAGCTCACGCCGATACCCAGTAACTCTTTGAGGTACTCGTCGTTGACCTTCAGCGTCGGTGAAACTTTCACACCTTCGAGCGCCTCCATGGCAGTCGTCAAGATACATCCCTCCGTGACTCCAGTATGCGAAACAGGAGGTTGATGTATGCGGGGACGCGCTCACTTTTTGGTTGCAAAGCCGATTTTTTGGATAACACTGATGGTATAGGAAAGCGACGTGTGACGGTAACCTTTTGACCACGCCATACGTCTATAGAAGTGACCAGTTTACAAGGGAAACGAGGCGATCACTGATGCCACTAGCCGCCATGAAGTTGTATGGAGCAGCCGCTCTCTTGTGCGCCTCCGTGTTTTTCCTAAATGGGACTCCCGCGACACACGCCAGTGAACCGGGTACAGCTCTGGCGACTCCACAGGGATGGGTGCCACAACAGATTGGACACAGTATCTCGTTCGCTTATCCAGCCGACTTCGTACCTGTCAACGATGGTGGACCGTATGTCACCGAGGTGGGTGGTGCACTCCTGAACAAAGCGCGAACCCAGTACGAACTGTTACTTGGTGTAGAGATCGACTCGCAGCCACATCTCACCGTAGAGTCTGCCGCCAACCAGTTCCTTCATAACTACCGCAACGATACCTTAGTGGCTGACCGGCAAACTGCCTATGGTCGCGAATTGCAATTTGCCATGCCCGCTCACATGTCATATACGATTTATCTCGCGCCGTGCACAGACGGTGTGCGCGAAATTGTGATCAACAACGAACATTCGAGCACCGCCTACACGCGCACGATCCAAACCTTTTTGCAAACCGTAAAACAACGGTAGTTTCCTTGAACCTTCTGAGTAGTACAATAGCTATGAACAGTCGCACTTGGCGTGCTGTTCAAGCCTGTACATACGAGGAGGTTTTTTCATGATACGCACTGCAATGCTCAGTCGCTGGCATGTACATGCCAATGACTATGCGCGCCAGGCGCAGGAAAACCAAGACATCAGCATAACGGCCGTCTGGGATGAACAGCCCACTCGTGGGCAAGCATGGGCAGAGGAACTGAAAGTCCCCTTCTACGAGTCCCTCGATGCACTGTTGTCGTCTGACGCCATCGATGCAGTCATCGTCGACACGCCATCGAACATGCATCTCGACGTGATTACGAAAGCCGCGCAACACGGCAAGCATATCTACACGGAAAAGGTCATGGGTTTCACTGTAAAAGAGTGTGAAGAGATGTTCAGTGCTATTGACCGCGCCGGCGTTCAGTTCATGATCTCGCTGCCTAGACTCACCGATCCTGTATATGTGTACGCCCAGCAGGCGCTGCACGACGGATTATTAGGTGAGTTGCAGTCTATCCGCTGTCGCTTGGTGCATGGCGGCGCCCTGCCTTATGAAGGCCATCCGCACGGCTGGCTACCTGAACACTTTTTTGACCCGGTGGCGTGCGGTGGAGGCGCCTTAATCGATCTCGGCGCACACCCGATTTATTTGACTAACCGCTTGGCAGGACCTGCCAAAGCACTGTCCGCTCACTTCTCTTACAACCTCGGCCACGAAGTCGAAGATCATGCCGTTGTCGTAGTCGATTACGCTTCCGGTGCAGTAGGCATCCTGGAAGCCGGTTTCAACGCTCCAGCGAGCCCTTTTCTGGTAGAACTTCACGGAACCAAAGGCTCGTTGCTGATCGAAGACAACGCGCTTAAAATCAAGTCGGTGGACATGGGCAACGAATGGGTACATCCTCAACTACCGGCACCGCTGGCCCGACCTATGGAACAGTGGGCAAACGCAATTGTGAATGGTACTGCGCCCACCATCACGCGTGACGATGCCATTGCTTTGACGAGAATAAATGAAGCCGCAAAAGTTGCCCATCAAGAAGGTAGACGCATCACTCTCTAGAAAAACGAGAAAAAAACACCCCTGTTTACTCCGCAACTTCGGAGATAAACCGGGGTGTTTTGGCACTTTCGTAGAATTCGTTGAATACATCTGCCAGAACACGCAGACGATCTTCATTGAGTCGGTAGTACACCCAGCGCTGGTCATGTCCATCTCGCCGCGCTGTCACAATACCCAAATCGCGCAGCACTTTCAAATGGTGCGAGGCTGTATTCTGGCGCAGATCAAGTGATTGGGTAATATCATTCACACACCGTTCTCCTTGAGCCAAGAGGGCAACGATACGACAACGATGACGATCGCCAAGCCCCGTTACACATTCCAGCCAGCTATCCTCTTCGAGTTCCATCAACACTTGCCCTATTCACCCCTTCCTTACGGCAACAACGTCATCAGGACACAGAAGCTGTCTCATGCGTGTCTTTTTGAAAAGACTTCACCGCGGGCTTTTGCATCACAGTGATCTCATTATCCTCAAGTGAACGTTGCTTCATCTCAGGAATGGCGAGCCAGGTCAATAAGACACCGAGTGCAGAGACGCCGGCAAGCAGACCCATGGTATCGCCAAGCCCCACCTGCTTCAACACAATAGGAAGAAGGAATGCCCCGATGAACGCGCCAATCTTACCTGCCGCTGCTGATATCCCATGGCCTGTGCCGCGGATACTAGTCGGGAAAACCTCTGTCGGCACCAGGAAGGTCGTCGTATTCGGGCCAAACTCGATGAAAAAGTAGCTGACTGCATAAATGACGAGAAAGAGCAGAGGCAACTTCACGACATCCGGTGCGACAAAAATCGTCAGATAAGCCAGCGCCATCACTGCAAAACCCACGCCTTGAATCACTTTACGTCCAATGCGATCCATCATTCGCGCTGCAAGAAAGTATCCGGGAACTGCTGCAATCAGAAACACGCCTGCTGCAACGAGCGTAGTGGTCGCGAGCGCCGCGCCTGGAAGTAACGCTTTGTAAATCAACTGCGAGGAAACGCCATTGCCATAAAACGCGACATCGATCAAAAACCAGCTGCCAGCGGTACCAATCAGACGGATCATGTTACGCTTATTCCAGAATGACTGCCGTGCCATCACCGGACGCGCTGCCTGTTCTGGTGCACTATCGACATGCTGACCAGTCAAATTGCTCACGACGGAAGCGGCTGATTCCGTGTCCCCTTTAACAGCCACCAAGTAGCGCGGTGTTTCTTTCATCGTGCGGCGAAGGTAGATGACAGCGGCAGAAGGAATCGCGCCGAGGCCTAACATCAGACGCCAAGCAATGTCGTGCGACACACCTGCAAATAGTAGGGCGGAAGCCACAAGCGGTCCCGCCAAGAGACCTAAACCTTGCATAGAGAACACGGTCGTCACCAGAAAACCGCGATTTTTACGATTGGCAAACTCACTCATGATCACAGAGCTCGTCGGATAGTCCCCGCCGACCCCGAGACCCACCAAGACTCGAAAAAACACTAGCCAACCAAACGATGGCGCAAAAGCAGACAAAATCGCTCCACCGGTCAACAAGATCACTTCGATGCCATACATGGCCTTGCGCCCCAGTCGATCCATTAAACGTCCAAAAACGAACGCCCCAATGGCTGCCGCTGCGAGCGAAGTACTGTTCAGCAATGCCAATTCCGCTGTGCTCAAGTGCCAGATCGGCGTGAGAATCGCTGTTACAGTGCCAATAATGAACAAGTCATAGGCATCCGTAAAGAAGCCCATCCCCGTCGTGAAAACTGTGCGCCAGTGAAACTTCTGCAACCCGCTTTCGTCAAACGTCTGCAGCACTGCTGATTTGGCTGACAAGATGTTTTCTCCTCTCCGTCTGTGGCGCTAAAGAGTAGCGCAAATCGATTCAATACAAATCAATATGTTTATGCTTTTACAATACTCTCGTCTTGTGTAGTTTTGTTGTAGGGATTGTAAAGGTCGTGTAAAGGTCACACCCAAAGTAAGGTTTATGTTCCCAGCAACACCACTACATACAAATGAGCGGCTAGGAGTCTGCCCCCTAGCCGCTCATCTGCACATCTGTCACAGTACGCTTGCGAGCTGTGTCTCCAAGTCCTTTTTAGGACGAAAGCCAACGATCTGTTTCACTGCCTGACCATTTTGAAATAAGACCAACGTCGGAATACTCATAATCCCAAACTTGGCAGCCGTCTGCGGATTCTCATCGACATCCAACTTAGCCACTGTAATTTTATCGCTGTATTGGTTGGCCAGCTCTTCTAATACTGGTGCCATCATCTTACAAGGTCCGCACCAAGTGGCCCAGAAATCCACCAACACGGGCTTATCGCCCTGCAGTGCTTGAGAAAAATTTGCGTCAGTCACTTTGACAGTTGCCATACGTCGATTTCCCCTCTCGTTCTTTACTACTTTACCCTGTACGACCGACATCAGCAATTCCCGGCCAAAGCCGAATGAATCACCAAACGCTTGCCGAACCACGATTTGACATAGTCTACCGTGACGCCCTCCATATAGCGGGCCATTTCTTTAGCATACACTAGTTTGAGGCCGTCTACATCCTGCGCTTCATCTTCCACCCTGATGGTCTCATCCAGAGCCATCATATACTGAGGCCCGCCTCACCCGGCTGACAAATAGATGCGCAGATACTGACCTGGGTGTTTTGCCAGTACTGTCTGTAGATATTGTTTTCCGGATTCGGTCATTTGAATCATGGCCCCACCTCCAACCTTCGAAGTACCTTTCTTTTATATACCCCGTCAGGTATAAAGTCAACAACGGCCGATCACAAATCGTAGGCGATCAGGCTGTGTGCGCACAAGCAGGACAGAGACCTTCGAAAAGAAGCGTCATCGCCTGCACTTCATAGTCAGAGCGTCGTCCGGCATGTTGCACGAGCTCAGCACTTTCGGGCAGATCAAATTCGGCAATCGCATGACATTGGCGACAGACGATATGACAGTGATCATCCGTTCGTCGGTCGTAGTGACAAGCCCCATCGCCCACGTGCAGTTCTTGCACCAGGCCTGCTTCCGTCAGATACCGAAGAGAATTGTACACAGTGCCATAAGCAAAGTGATATCCCCTGTTGTTCAGCCGCTCGATAATCTCAGCGGCGGTAGGATGGTCGTCAGCTTCGGTGATCATATCGAGCACGGCTTTACGCTGTTTGGTTAGCAGGAGAGATCGTTGTTGGCTCATGAGATCCTCACGTTTTAGTATTGAACCTATTATAACCGATGGGCCAACAAATAAAAGCAGGGCCGACAAGAGAGAATCCTTGTCAGCCCTACTCACTGCAAGACAAATGGCACCATCTACAACTTATAGAGGTTGTTCAAAAAGTGCCGAGAACTCCGTAGCGTGGGAGAGGCGGCAGGCCGTTTCCAACGTGCTCATGTACCGACTACGTACACTCCGCGCGCTGAAAACGGCCTGCCACCTCTCCCACGCACGTCTTACCTCGACACTTTTTGAACAGTCACTTATACGGTCACCGGTTGGCCAGTGCGCAGCCACTCATCGTAGCCGCCTAACATATTCTGAACATCCATGATCCCGCCTGCTTGTAAGATGCTCGCCGCAATTGCAGAACGCGCACCTGAACGACAATGGACGAGAATCGTCTTGTCCCTTGGTAATTCTCCGAGTCGATTCGCGAGGGTACCGAGCAATACACGGTGCGCCTGCGCAATGTGACCTTCAGACCACTCTACAGAGTTGCGAACGTCGAGCACAAAAACATCGCCATCTTCGATCGCTTTGGCGGCTTGCTCAGGACGCACCTCCGCATAAGTGTGCACACGCACATCTGCTTCTGGCAACTTCGCGACCACACTTGGACTCATGGTGGAGACCAATTGGTCGAGGCCAATCGACTGCAAGTCGTGAACGACCGCACTCACCTGATCTTCCTCACACAACACGTAGATCGGTCGATCATAGGCCAGCAACCAGCCAGCCCACGTCGGGAACGACTTGTTTAGCGGTATGTTGATCACGCGTGCAAAATGTCCTTTGGCAAAGACGCTTGCAGGCCGTGTATCGACTACGACACCTGTCTTTAGCCATTCTTGCAACGTCGCAATCGATTCAGTCTCACGCTGCGGCCCTTTGACTTCAGACAGCAGAGTCGGACCCTCTTTGTTCAACTTCTTCATCATGGCAAAGTACGTTGGCGGCTCTGCTTGCCCGGTGATCAACGTCTCTACGAACCGTTCTTCATCATCTTCATTCAATGCCCAGTTAACCATTTTCTCATATCCAACCGTGGAAGACGGTATCGCCCCCAGTGACTTGCCGCAAGCACTACCTGCTCCATGAGCCGGCCACAGTTGCAGTGAATCAGGAAGCTGTTTGAAGCGTTGCAGCGATTTGAACATACGATGTGCCATGTCCTTTGTCGAACCCGAAACACCGGCGGCTTTTTCCAGCAGATCAGGTCGACCGATGTCCCCGACAAAGACAAAGTCACCAGAGAAGATTCCCATCGGCAGCGGCGCGTTGGAGCCTCCATCTGTCACGATAAAGGAAATATGCTCCGGCGTATGTCCTGGCGTGTGCATCACTTCAAAACGAATATTGCCAACGGAAAATTTAGTGCCATCATACACAGGAACGTGCTTGTAGCCGTCCACATATTGATACGACCAATCCGGGCCGCCTTCGTCTGACAAATACAGCGTGGCATCAGCGGTTGCCGCGAGTTCCCGTGAACCTGACAGAAAATCGGCATGGATGTGTGTCTCTGTGACAGCTGTGATCTTGACCCCTTCAGCTTTAGCCGCTTGTAGATACATGGACACGTCTCGCGACGGATCAATCACAATCGCTTCGCCGCACTTCTGACAACCTACGAGATAAGACGCATGCGCTAGCTTTTCATCATAAAAATACTTGAGTAGCATGGCCATCGCTCCTTTAAAATGTGATTTACTGACGTGCCGAACGCTCTTGCAGAATCGTCAGGACAGCTTTCAACATATGGACTGCCTGTTGCATTTGCGGCTCTTTCAAAAGTTTTGTGAGCGCAAATACATTGACAGGTGTTCGATCACCTTGGGCCCTGACTTTTGCTTCCTGCCAGAGCGAGCGTGCATCCCCGATCTTCTCAACGACAGGTTCTGTCCATTCACGCGCTCCATCGCTCAGGTACGCGAGTGACTCCTTGTCAGCAAGTACAGCCTGCGCCATATCAAGCAGCGTCTCTGCCATGCCGACATAGCCGACGAGTTTCGGTAGTTTGCCGATCAAGACCACTCCGGCATCCAGTGTCTCCCGATTAAGCGCCACACTGGGCAGTTCCTGCTTGAACCCGTCAATCAGATTCGTGAGTGATTCTTTATCGGACATGACGGATTCTACCATATCGATCAGATTTTCCAGCAGTGCTGCGTACTTGACGAGCTTCGGCAGTTTGCCGAGCAGTGTCGCTGCAGCTTCGATGGTTTCGCGATTCAACTCGACTGTCGGCAGTTGCTCTTGAACGCCTTTCATCAAAGAGGCCATCGAGGCCTTATCCTGCAATACAGTCGTTGCAAACTCAGTCACACGCGATATCGCTGCATACTGTTCCATTAATTTCGGCAAATTCTCGAGCGCTGCAACCAGGCTATCTTGTACTTCGGGGCGAGCGAGAACGGCCGACAGCGCATCGCGGTTGTTCTCTACAGTCGATTCCGCCATAGTTAGGCCGCCCCTTTCACATCAAGCCTTTAAGCATGCCATCCCAGTAGATGACAGGTAGAAGTTCCTTTTTCAGCAGATACATACTAAAACGTTCTTTCCCTTGATCAAACGGGAAGGTTTCATCCGGCTCGTTGTTATAGTCAAACTCTGCTAGCACCAAGCTCCCGTATCCTGTAACGAGCGGACAAGAGGTGTATCCGTCATACTGCGCTACCGCAGGCTTGTTACGCAGCAAGTTGAGCAGGTTTTGCGCGACGACAGGCGCCTGCTTGCGAATCGCAGCCCCTGTTTTGGACGTCGGCAACGAGCTCGAGTCACCTGCTCCAAAGACATTCGCATACTTGGTGTGTTGCAGGGTAAACTTATCGACTGATACCCAACCATCTTGGTTAGCCAGTGGACTCTTCTTGATGAAGTCCGGCGCACTCATCGGCGGCGTGACGTGGATCATATCGAAGTGAACAGTTGAACGTTCCTTGCTGTCGACATTCTCAAACACAGCTTCATGCTTCTCGCCGTCGATCTCGACCAAGCTGTGCTTGAAATGCGTTTCGATCCCTTTGCGAGCGATCACTTGCGATAGCGAATCCGCATACTTCTTGACCGCGAAGATCGAAGGCGTGGCACTGTAAAAGTGCACCTGCGTGCGATTGCGAACACCGGAACGCCGGAAATGATCATCAGCGAGGTACATGATCTTCTGCGGCGCACCGCCACACTTGATCGGGTTCACCGGTTGGGTGAAGATCGCCGTCCCGCCTTTGAAATTACGGATATTGTCCCAGGTAGAAGACACGTACTGATACGAGTAATTGCTGCAGACGCCGTTTTTACCGATCGTCTCAGGCAGACCTTTGACGCGATTCCAATCCACTTGGATACCGGCCGCGACGACGAGATAGTCATACTCTATCGTCTGTCCTTGCTCGGTCATCACCTGATTCACATCAGGCGCGAACTCCTTGACCGCCTCTTGAATCCATACAGCTCCGTCAGGGATGACAGATGCTTCGTCGCGTTCTGTGACTTCCTTCTGCGCTGCGCCACCGCCGACTAGTGTCCAGAGGGGCTGATAATAGTGTTTCGAGGAGGGATCAATAATGGCCACTTGACCTGATAACGCTTTCGCTTCCCGCAATAACCTTGCCGCAATGCTGATTCCTGCAGTTCCGCCACCAACGATCACCACTTGATAATGCAAGTCAATGCACTTCCTCTCGTCCATCACTTTTAGGTCATAGGCTTGACAGTGACTGTTAGGTTCGCCCGCTATCTACACGTTACTACACGATACAGGCAGATAGAATCAGGGAAAACCCTGATTCTATCAAACTCACAGATGCAACGCTTGGGCATTAAGTACAAGCATGTAAATGGCGACGACAAAGACAACCCCGGAAAAGATATATTGAAGCGCTTTTCGGTGATTGCTCAGTCTAGTCGCCAGCAAGGTTCCGAACACGCCACCGACGATCCCGCCTATGACGTATTCAAGCACTACCCACCAGTTCACCAGCCCCGACAGGCTATAGTTCACGGCAGTGGTCAACCCGAATGTGCCGACAGATAGTAGCGAGGAACCGATGGCTGCAATCATCGGCATGCCAGTGGAAAACATGAGCCCCGGCACGATCAAGAACCCGCCGCCGATGCCGAAGAACCCGGACACTGCGCCAACGACAAAGCCGGTGAAGACTACGCGAAACACGCGAATCTGCGTCTGACCAGATGCCTCTTGAAGTGCAGTCGCCATTTCTTCCCGCGCACCTTTTTTCGGCCATGACATGCGCACGGCCATGACGATCATCAACAGAGCGAAGAGAAACAAAATCTGTTTGTCAGGCACGTGTTTGCCGATCTCCGACCCGATATAGGCGCCGACTGCGCCAGGGATAGCAAAAGCGATGGCGGCTTTCCACAGCACGTGTTTTTGCCGCGCGTGTGGTATCAAATTGATCAGTGCATTGACAGCGACAGCCAGCGCCGTACTTCCTATAACGACATGCGGATCTCGAATGCCGACCACATATAGTAAAAGCGGCACCGCGAGAATAGACCCACCACCGCCAAGCAAACCCAGCGAGAAACCAACCAGCCCTCCTGATAGAATAGCCAGAACAATTTGTAATGATGTCATGACAATTCACCTCCTGACTTTTATTTTATAAAAAGCTACTTGTCCTTTCCTATCAGGGAATACCCTGATTAACGAGGCATGATGTTGCCGCATTCCTACATCTACGCTACAGTAATGCTGGGAGGTCTCAACATGCCTCGGATACAAAGCGATACGCAGCGACTGCGCGAACTATTCAACCTTCTGAATGATGGTGTCATCGTGATGGATAAGAACCGCATCATTGTCTTCATTAATCCAGCCGCCACGCGCATCACTGGATGGGAACTCGACGATGTGATTCCATACTGCACCTACTGTCAAAATCGGCGTGTCGTTCAAGGTCAAGAGCGTTGCTTTCTGGCCAGTCAACCGAACCAGAGCTACTTTGAATCAGAACTTCCTACCAAACAAGGCGATGTCGTTCCAGTAGGAATGAGTCGTACATTTCTGTCTTCCTCGACCGATCCGGAGCGACGCGACATGGTGATTACCATTCGCGATGTCACCATTGAACGTCAAGCCAAGGAGCTCGCTTTGCGCACTCAGCTTAGCCAAAGAATGCTCGAGGCACAAGAAGAGGAGCGCAAACGACTCTCCCAAGAACTGCACGACGGCATCTCCCAAACGCTTTACGGCATCAGCTTGCGACTCGATCATGTCATGAGTCAAGCGCCTAGGCAACTCGCTTTTTTGCAAGAGATTCAAAGGCAAGTGCAATTGTGCGCGCATGAAGTCCGTACCATGTCGCGCTCCTTATACCCGGCAGTTTTGTATGACATCGGCTTGACGGCGGCCATTCGCACCCTGATCGAGCAGTTGACCACACCTGAACGCGTGATCGATTTTCATGTGGATACCACGCGCGAACCGCAAGAACGCAGTACGGCTGCAGCGCACGTGTACAGAATTGTTCAAGAAGCCCTTCACAACGCTATCCTTCACGGACGAGCCACTCACATTCACATCTCGCTGGTTTGTCATCAGGACTGCGAAGTGAGCATTGCCGATAATGGGCGAGGATTTCATCCGCCCGCGCTTGCAGACACGGACGGTTACGGACTTCGCAACATGAATGAGCGTGCGCGCGCTTTAGAAGGCACGCTTTTGATTCAGTCCGCTCCGCTTGCAGGCACACAAGTTACCGTACGTTTCCCTTGCGCGGTCTTACTTGAAACGCCCTTACAGAGCGCTTACGCCAAAAAGGGATGGTGGAGCTATGAGTGAGATTCGCGTGTTAATCGTCGATGACCACGTACTTGTCAGGCAAGGATTGCGCCTGTTGTTAGATGAGATGCCCGGGATTCGCGTAGTGGGTGAAGGGTCTTCAGGAGATGACGCGGTACTGCTGGCACAGCGGTTACAGCCGGATGCCGTGCTACTCGACGTCCATATGCCCAAAGGGTTGGACGGCATCACCGCTGCTCGTCACATCCGTGGAACATGCCCACAGATACGCGTCATCATGCTGACGATGTTTGACGACGATGTGCACGTGGAAAAAATGCTGTTGGCCGGCGTGTCCGGTGTCCTGTTCAAGCACGATGACAGTGCCGAAATCATCGAAGCGATCCGCTCCGGGACACCGAGTCGCCCTTATCTACCGCGGCGCATGTCAGAAGAAAATCGAGAGCGACTAGTCGCCCAAGCTGCCCGCCCCGATGAGCCTTCCTTGACGGCCCGGGAGACGGAGGTCCTGATTTATCTCGCCAATGGGTATACCAACAAAGAGGTCGCTACCAAACTCATGATCAGTGTTAAGACAGTCGAAACTCACCGTGCTAATATAATGAAACGACTACAATTACAGACGCGCTTTGAACTCGTCGATTACGCGCTGAAAAATGGGTATATGGAGGCGCCAAAATCACACTGAACTAACGACTTTTCATCAGTAAATCGATCGCTTCTTTAATTACTTGATCGGCACTTCCGCCACCGGAGACCTCTTCGCGAATACACTGCTCCATGTTCTCGCCGACCGCGTACATAATCACCCGATCGACCGCCGAACGGATGGCCGACAGTTGCGTAACGACATCCTTGCACGTCTTTCCTTGCTCCATCATCTGCAAGACGCCACGCACTTGACCTTCTACACGCCGCAGACGATTCTTGACCGCATCGTTATATTCCATGTGATCGCCTCCTGTTCATACTATAACTTGAAGCCAACCTGTTGGCAAAGCCTCTTGCACGCCGATCCGATCAGTCCAAATCTCCTTTCGGAACTCTGCACAAGACCCGTGGCTCATTTTTATTGCGTAAAATAGACATATTCTATTCACAAATTTTGAGCAGACGTTTCGATGTTCCGATTTGTTCATATCTTTCCCCAACAAATCGGGGTTTTCCCCTATTCTTCGATTCTTCGCGCATGCTATTCTTGTAAGCGTGAGATTAAAAACTGCTTGAAAGACTCTCACATATGTACCAGCAGGTATTCGCGGACCTGTTATATGCGGGCTGCACAAAAGGAGGAGGGAATGTGGCCACGATATGGGGCCTCTTTTGGCGTGCTTTTCGTCATCTTCCCGCAGGGTCCCATACTTAGCAATGTCCTGCACGTTCTCGCGCAGTAATTAAGGAGGTGTCTATTCATGAGACAGAGAAAGAAAGCGAAGCGTGCCGCCGCCTATCTTGCCGTATCTGCCGGCGCCGCCTTGCTCCTTTCTGGTTGCGGCAGTCAGTACCAGGTCTTGGATCCCGCTGGGCCTGTCGCCAAGACGGAACTGCATCTGATCGTTATGTCAGCATTACTGATGTTGATTGTCATTATCCCTGTACTAATCCTGTTTTTCTATATCCTGTACCGTTACAGGGATAAGCCAAACAATACCGCCCCTTACGAGCCGAATCACCAAGACAGTAAGGTTCTAGAGATCGTCTGGTGGGGGATCCCGATCCTGATCGTGGCGATTCTCGGCGCTTATACGATTAAGACCACCTTCATCTTGACGAAACCGCCGACGAACACGACACCGATCACGGTAGAAGTCACCTCGATGGACTGGAAGTGGTTATTTCAGTATCCGGGTAGCCACATTGCCACTGTGAACTATCTAGACGTGCCGGTGGGTGTGCCTATCCAGTTTGTTCTCACCTCCAACGCGCCTATGAACTCTTTCTGGGTTCCGCGCTTAGGCGGTCAAGAATATACGATGCCTGGCATGGCAATGCGGCTGTGGTTGCAAGCCTCCTATCCAGGCAAGTACTACGGACACGGCGCAAACTTTACGGGACGCGGCTTTTCGCACACGACATTTTACGTATACGCCAAACCGATGCCCCAGTTCAAGCAGTGGGTACAATCTGTGAAAGCGTCTGCTAAGCCACTCACGATGACTGAGTACAAGAAGTTGAATGTGCCTGGGATCGTCGGCAATCTGACATTCTCATCGTATCCGAAGAACGTGTTCTACAACACCGTTATGAATGACGGCGGCAAGTACATGAGCAGTACGATGGATTCGATGATGGCCATTGGCAAGAAAGCCTCTACTAGCAATATGTCGGGCATGCCCGGCATGTCTAATACGAGCGGTAGCAGTAAGTAGGAACATTCCATTTTAGAAGGGCGGGAATCATGTGCCTCCAAGTCATCTCAGTCATTGGGGCCTCTTGATCACCGGCGACCCACTGATCTACGGAGCAGATGCATCCATCGTGCTCGCCACTGTCGCCATCATCTTCGTGCTGACCAAGTACAAGAAGTGGGGCTGGCTGTGGAGAGAGTGGCTGACCACCGTTGACCACAAGAAAATCGGCATTATGTATTTAATTGCAGCCGTATTGATGCTGTTTCGTGCAGGCGTGGACGCTGAGCTCATGCGAACACAGCTCGCGCTGCCCAACCTCCATGTGCTAGGACCTGAGCATTACGATCAGATCTTTACGACGCACGGCACGATCATGCTGTTATTCATGGCGATGCCTTTTATCTTCGCTCTGATGAATATCGCCGTGCCTTTACAGATCGGCGCTCGCGACGTTGCCTTCCCATTTTTGAACGCAATCAGCTTCTGGGTATTCTTCTTTGCAGCTATGTTGTTGAACATCTCGTTTGTCATCGGCGGGTCTCCAGACGCTGGCTGGACCAGCTACGCACCGCTGGCGGGCGCAGGCTTCGACACCGGGCCCGGCGAGAACTTCTATCTCCTTTCGCTGCAGATTACCGGTATCGGCAGTCTCGCGACAGGGATCAACTTTCTGGCAACCATCTTTAAGATGCGCGCACCTGGCATGAAGCTGATGAAGATGCCGCTATTCACGTGGTCCATTGTGGCGACGAGCATCCTCATCATCTATGCTTTCCCAGCACTCACTGTCGTGCTGACCCTGCTGTTAATCGACCGGATCGCTGGCGCACACTTCTTTACGATAGCAGCTGGCGGCAATCCGATGATGTACATCAACATGTTCTGGATTTGGGGCCATCCGGAGGTCTATATCTTGATCCTACCGGCATTCGGCGTGTTCTCGGAAATTGCTGCTACCTTCTCGCGTAAGGCGGTTTTCGGTTACAAGTCGATGGTGTTTTCCTTGCTGCTCATCAGTCTCATCTCTTACTTTGTCTGGGCTCACCATTTCTTTACGATGGGTGCAGGCGCTGGCGTCAACTCGTTCTTCGCAGTGGCTTCCATGCTCGTCGGTATCCCGACTGGCGTGAAGATATTTAACTGGCTCTTTACTATGTTCCACGGGCGGATTCGAATCAAGATGCCCATGCTCTGGATGCTAGCCTTCATCCCTTGCTTCACGATGGGCGGTATGACTGGCGTCATGCTAGCTGCGGCACCGGCAGACTATCAGTACCACAACAGCTACTTCCTGATTGCGCACTTTCATCAGGTGCTCATCGGCGGCACTTTGTTCGGTATGCTAGCAGCGATGTATTACTGGTGGCCCAAGATGTTCGGATTCATGCTCAACGAGTATTGGGGCAAATGGGCGTTCTGGCTGTTTAACATCGGTTTTTATGTCTGCTTTGAACCGCAGTATATTCTGGGTCTGATGGGTATGCAACGTCGGATGTACACTTATCCGAAAGGCATGGGTTGGACCGATCTGAACTTCATCTCGACGATCGGTGCATACATTATGGGGATCGGGTTCCTAGTCCTTGTCTGGGATATCGTGTATAGCATCAAGTATGGCGAACGCGATCTCACAGGTGATCCATGGGATGGCCGAACGCTGGAATGGTCATTGCCATCTCCTGCGCCGCACTATAACTTCGCTGTGATCCCGACCATTACCCATCGCGATCACTGGTGGGAACTGAAACAAACAGGCAGGCAAGATGAACTCAAGATCCATGAGCAAGACATTCGTCCGATTCACATGCCGAAGAATTCAGGCAAGCCGTTTCTCATCGGTCTATCCTTCTTTGTGGTTGGCTGGGGCTTCGTCTTTGAGTGGTACATTCTCGCTGTGCTCGGTTTGTTGGCGATCTTCGTTATGATGTTCATGCGGTCGGCTGAGCAACACCCGGATTACCACATCCCCGTCGAAGAAGTGGTACACACCGAGACCGCACTGGGGAGGTTGTAATCGATGTCGACCACGATCGATCACACGGGCGCCCAGCACGGGCACGATAGCCATTCCTCGACAGGCGCTTTCGTGCCGCTCGAGTACTCGGATCCTGATAATGCAATAAAGATTTTCGGATTTTGGCTGTTTCTTGCGGCGGACATGGTACTCTTTGCTTGCTTGTTCGCCACTTTCATTGTGCTTCGCACACACATTGCAAACGGCCCTGACGCGCAACACCTGTTTGACGTCAAAGGATTCATCGAAGAAACGTTCATCCTGTTAACCAGTAGCTTCACCGGTGGTATGGCGACATTCTTCATGCGCCACCGTCGCGTGAAAGGAACCGTCGCTTGGTTGACCGTCACTGCATTGCTCGGCATGGCCTTTGTCGGACTTGAGATCACCGAATTTGTGCATGACGTCGGCATCGGCGCCACGATGCAAACCAGCGCTTTTCTCTCTGCCTTCTTTACGCTGGTAGGCACTCACGGTTTGCACGTTTCGATCGGGATTGCCTGGATGATCTCGATCATCGTCCAGCTCATCCGCTACGGTATCACTCCTGCTACGGCCCGTAAGGTGTTTATCGTCAATCTGTACTGGCACTTTCTGGACGTCGTGTGGGTGTTCATCTTCACGGTCGTGTATATCATGGGGGTGATCCACGCATGATGAATTTCTTGGATGATGACACCAAAGAGCGGAAGTTTCATGAAGAGAACTTCCCTTGGAAAGGCATTATCGGCTATATCATGTCGATCGTGCTGACGATCTTCGCTTTCTGGTTTAGCTTGGATCACGTATCCTCGCTTGGCCCGACGCTGTTCGTCATCCTGGCGCTGGCTGTGCTGCAGATCTTCGTGCAGATGTTCATGTTCATGCACGTAACCGAGTCCGACAAAGGATTCCCGTGGCAAACGTTCGGTCTGATCTCAGGTCTGATCTTCGTCATCGCGATTGTAGCCTTGTCGATGTGGATCATGACGTTTAGTTCGATGGCGTCCTAAACGGTTTCTTACGGTTACTTATGCATCAAGAGGTCTCCCTATCAGCCCCGTAACCGAGGGGTTGACAGGGAGCTCCTTTTCTTTTAAGTTAACAGAATTAACTGATTTGTGTGAAGGGAGACTAACAGGCGTGTGGACGATTCAGGACACTTTCACGAAGTTTGTCTTCCCTTTTAATATGGAACTGCGCGACGAATCGGCCTTGGAGACGCTGGCCTCGTCACTGACTGCCGCAACGCGCGATGCGACCGATACAGCAGATTGCTCTCTATGGGTCGAACGGCCTTTTGCCGATCCGGACCTTCATAACCTGCTTCCTTATGTCAAACGCTATATTCGCGATGCTCATAATCATCGCCGCTTCGTCCTGGATCCTGATCTCCTTGAGACACTGAATAATCTGCAGACTTCTCGCATGTCTGATTCAGAACCGGGCTTTTATCTCTCCTCGGTCGACCTGCACCTGTTCTTCAATGGCATCGGGTTTCTCGTAGCAGAGATTCGGCCCGTGGCATGCGATGCGAGTGAACTGAGCACTACCTGGATCGAAGACTTGAATGCAGACCTTGCATCGCTTGGACAAGGCAACCCTTTTTGGCAACGTGATTTTCTCCCTACCCCGGGTTGCGAATCGCGAAGACATGCACTGCCTGCGCTTTTGCGCGGCGAGAAGATGACGATGGGGCAACTGATTCATAGCCTTTTGAGTCCACTTTGTCAGAGGGCGGAAGGTCCGTTTTCTTGCTACGAGCCTCTAGTAGATACGTTCTTGCCTGTGTACGGTGCGATTTTGCTACGGCCTAGTGAGAAGAACGTCGTGCGGCCTTCTAAACAGGTGGATGAACAGTTCCAAGAGTTCGTCATGGCACACGGAATCGTGCTGCGCAAGACACTGCCGTCGGGCAACCGCAACCGCTTTTCTCGACAGTCTCTTACTGATCCTTTACACCACTACATGCCCTACCACAACGTCGTACATACGCAATCACTGGAAGGCGGCTTTGTTCTAGCCTATGACAATGGCGACGGAGGTTACTTCAGTGGTCGTCAATCGGGCGCCATGCAATCCTTTCGCACCAACTACTTTTATATGATGTTACTTGCGCTCCATCAACGCATGAGTATCTTATCGTATACAGCCGAGTCAGCTGACGCCGCCTGCCACTCACACCCGGCTCCGAGGCTGCGGAAACTGCGCGAGGACATCTATGATTTCACCGCGCGTTGCTATTTTAGTCAGGCTTCCTATTCGGAGGAACGGGATCAACTGTATCGACGCTGGCAACGCGCGTTTAATATCGGACAAATGTATGATGAACTCAAAGAACAAGTGCACGAGATAGAGGGCTATCTCGCACAGCTCGCGCGCGATGAGGAGTTGGCCACGAGAGAGCAGGAACTGCGGCAAGAGGCGGAGCGTACCCGCATCATCTCTCTCATCACATTGGTCCTGCTCCCAGTGTCCATCGGTGCCGGAATCATCCAAGCAAGCCCGATCGTCGCCAAATGGTTGCATAACGGCACCCCCGTCATCGACGCCCTGCTGATCATCATCGTCACAGTAATGATCAGTGGTCTGGCCATTCTGTGGCTGGTGATACAGACTGGGCGGATCCGCACGCGAAAACGCGCTGCCAGAGAATGACGCGGCAGCGCGTGTAAGATTAGCGTTTAGCTCCTCGAGGGCTAGACCGTACACACCAACAGGTAGTTGACATCGTTAGGCTTCATCTCGGTCACCTCGACGAACCCGGCTGCTTTCGCGGCTTGGATCAGCTCTGCAGCAGCCAAGCGCTCGTGCAAAGGCGGCCCAAAGGGTGTGTCTTTCTTCTCCCATTCGAGCATACCTACGCGACCGCCTGGTTTCGTAATCCGGCGCAGTTCGCCAAGCGCCTTTGCCAGATCATCGACTTCGTGTAAGACGAACGCGCACAACGTTTGGTCCGCCGTATGGTCCGGAAGCGGGATCGCCTGCGCATTGCCCTCGTGCGTCTGTACGGTTGTCAGTCCCTCCTCAGCGGCACGCTGAGAAAGCCTTTCTAACATCTGCGGCTCAATGTCGACAGCGTGTACGGCACCGTGTGTGAGCTTCGCTCCACGAATCGCGAAAAACCCGGGTCCGGCACCGATATCCGCCAGTACAGAGGAAACTGTGACACCAAGCTCTTTCCACACCGTCTCTGGCGAGATCATTTTCTCCCGCTCTGTCGATAATAACCGGTCCATATGCTCTGGTTTGAACCGATGCGCCATATGTATCCCTCCCGTCGCTTGTTCCGAAAAGTAATCCACCTGCTCTGTCCAGCATACGGCAAGACTTCCTAGCTCGCAACCTTTTGCCGTCTGCGAGTTCCTGCAAGCACGGCCCCTGCAATAATAATGAGTCCACCGATGAACTCTTGTCCGCTGAGCTGTTCATGTAGCAACACCAGACCTGCAATGACTGTCCACACCGGCAACAAGTTCATCAAAGGCGCGGAGCGACTGGCTCCGATGCGCCCTACCCCGTAAGTCCATGCCAGATAGGCGATGACTGAAGAAGTCGTGCAGACGTACAGCAGGGACCACCATGCAGCTGACGTCATATGCAGATGTGGACTCGGATTCGTCGCCACTGCGACGAGGTCACTGAGCAGTCCACCGTAAACCGCAGCACCAGCTGTCATCGTCAGCGGGTCCAGGCGCGCGCCAAGTCGCTTGCCTACCACCGTATAGGCAGCCCAACAGACCGCTGCGACCAACAGCTCGATATCGCCGATCGAGAGCCCCTGCCCTTGGGTAAATGCGCCGCCAAAGAGAAAAGCAACGCCCACCAACGATAGAACGACCCCCACCATCGCCCATACGCGCGGTCGTTCTTTTAGAATCCACAGTCCGAGAAGTAAAATGACAACAGGAATAAGTCCGGAGATCATCCCTGCCCGCGCCGCGCTCACGCCATGCAAGCCGAGATAAGTCAAGGACGAAAAGAGGAACATACCGAGGACACCTTGCAAAAAGAATGCGCGAAAGTGTGTCCGCAAAGGGAGGCTGCGCCGCATCACACGCAGAATCGCCCAGAGAATCACCGCAGACACCGTCCAACGTATCCCATTGAGCCACAGCGCCGGCATCGCGGTCGCCAATACCCGTCCCGCGACATAGTTGCCGCTCCACAACAAGGTGGCGAGTACAAGAGCCAATACCCCACGCACCATACGCCTCACCTCCTCTAATCCATGTTGACTCGCTCTATTGTACCACCAGGGGTACACCATTCTCACGCGTCGATCGAGTGTACCCATTGAGTTTCCATCATTCTTCACCAATAATGAAACATGAAACGCGGATTGAACACAGAAGGGAAGATACCCGATGGATAGAGTGAAAGTAGGCGTGATCGGCGCCGGTGTCATTAGCGCCATCTACCTGAAAAACTGCACGGGGATGTGGAGCCATGCCGTCGAAGTAGTAGCCATTGCAGACGTCGTTCCCGAACTCGCACAAAAGCGTGCAGAAGAGTTCCATATTCCTTGCGTCTGCACAGTCGATGAACTGCTCGCCGACCCGGAGATTGAAATCGTGTTGAATCTCACGGCACCAGCCGCGCATGCGCCTTTAAACATACGCGCGCTGGAGTCCGGTAAGCATGTGTATACGGAAAAGCCGTTTGCACTGACGCGCGAAGATGCAGACGCTGTACTGACTTTGGCCAAAACGAAAGGGCTGCTTGTCGGATGTGCGCCAGACACCTTTCTCGGTGCTGGCATCCAAACTTGCATCAAGTTGATTGCCGACGGTTGGATCGGAGAGCCCTACGCCGCCAGTGGTACGATCATCATGGGCAACGCTTTCGACGGAATGCACCCTAACTTCCAGAATTTCTTGAAGTTCGGCGGCGATCCGATCATGGATATGGGACCTTACTATTTAACTGCTCTGATTGCCATGCTCGGGCCCGTGCGTAAAGTCACCGGTTTTGCGCACCAGCGATTGCACGAAGTGACGATCGATAACCCACAGTCTCACGCATACGGACAAACTGTCCCTATTTCGGCTCCCACGAACGTGTCTGCGGTGCTCGAATTTGATCAGGGCATGATTGTCAGTCTGCAGGCGGCAAAGGAAAGTTTCGGCTACAAGCCGCGTCTCGAAGTCTACGGAACTGAAGGTAACCTCACAGTGCCTGACCCCAACTTTTTCGGAGGCACCGTCTCCATACAGATGGCAAACGGCGACACCAAAGAGATACCGCATACACATCCCTACAAGGATGAAGGTCGCGGCATGGGAGTTGCGGATATGGCCTATGCGCTAAGGTTTAATAGAGCCAACCGTGCAAGCGGGCAACTGGCTCGGCATGTCCTCGACGTCTCACTATCGATTTTCGAGTCGTCTAAGAGTGGCCAGCATGTCCCGGTCACTTCCACCGTCGATCGCCCGAAGCCACTTGCGCTCGGACTGAAATACAACCAATTGGACAGGTAAATGGCCAAATGAGGAGGTTCCACTCATGCATGCTTTTCCAGTCGCCGTTCAACCCTACACCATTCGGTCGGCTTTGGCCACAAACTATGTGGATGCTCTCGAACGTTTGGCTTCCATCGGGTATAAAGGCATTGAACTGGGGCTACCCCCAGACGGAATGTCGATTACTGAGCAAAAGGCAGTGCTCGACCGGCTAGGGCTCCACGTTATAGGTACTCATGCAGGTTTTGACACGCTGGATTTTGATGCCGATCGCCTCGCAGATTACCTGGATCAGATCGAAGGGGGGCGCTACGTGACTATCTCGCTACGCCTTCACTCGCGCGAAGACATTCTCGCAAAAGCTGTGCGTATGAACGAGATTGGCAAACAGTTTCGGGATCGCGGCATTACGTTTCTCTATCACAATCATGACTGGGAGTTCACACGATTCGATGGCGAATACGCGCTCGATCTCCTCCTCAATGCCACCGATCCCGAGCTTGTGAAAACAGAGTTGGACACCTACTGGATTAAACGCGGAGGCGAAGATCCAGTCACCTATTTGCAGACCCTTTCAGGCCGTGCCCCCCTTCTTCACATCAAAGATATGGAGGCTGGCGACGAGCAATTATTTGCCGAGATCGGCACTGGCATCCTGAATTTTCGCGCGATCGCGCAAGTAGCTCAGCAGATCGGAGTGGAGTGCCTGGTGGTGGAACAAGACGAGTGCCGGCAGGATCCGTTTGAAAGTTTGCAAATCAGCTATACGAACCTTCGCGAATTAGGCATAATGCTGTAAATAGCGTGTAAAGGGGGAGAGACGCTGATCTCTCCCCCTTAGGCTTTTACTAGCGATCGGTACCGACATGGCGATCGAGAAATTGTGCGATGCCACTGAACACGCGAATCCGATTAGCCAATTTCACCATGCCGTGCCCTTCATCTTCAAGCCGAATATATTCAACTGGATGATCACGTTCACGTAAGCCGGCCACCATCGTCTCGGCTTCACTGATCGGCACGCGCGGGTCATTGGCACCGTGCGTGACAAACATCGGACACTGAATGTCTCCCACGCGCAGAATCGGTGCTATTTCATCGAAGAAGGCACCATCATTTTCGATGCTCCCATACTCAGCTTCTCGCAAATGGCGACGGTACGGACTCGTATTTTCCATGAAGGTGCGAAAATGTCCGATCCCGACGATATCGATCCCTGCCGCCCACACCTCTGGGTAATGTGTCACAGCCGCCAGGACCATGAACCCACCATAGCTGCGTCCCATCACGGCGATCCGCGACACGTCCGCCTTGCCGTGTTCGACGAGCCATTTGGCGGCGTACGTGAGATCCGCGACAGAATCCATGCGTTTGCGCACGTCGTCAAGGTGAATGTAAACCTTGCCGTAACCGGAACTGCCTCGGACATTCGGCGCCAAAACCGCGTACCCGCGATGCAGGAAGTACTGCAACGCCGGGTTAAAATCGTTTCTCATCTGCGACTCCGGCCCACCGTGAACGTATACGATCACTGAATGCGGTCCAGGTCCATCTGGGCGATAATAAAAAGCGGGAATTTTTCGCCCGTCAAATGACGCATACTCGATCAACTCCGGTGCGCGCGTGACGCCGTTAGGCAGCCCTGACATCGCCGCATAGGTCAACCGGGACACCAGTGCGCCAACGCCGTCAGACGCTGTAGCAGACAGATCGACTGACCACAGTTCCTGACCGAACAGCGGACTGTTCAGCGCAACCACCAAGCGTTCCTGCGATGCCGGCTGCCAGCATAGCTGCTCAATCGCTCCAACCGGAAGCCCTTCGACGATCAACACTTCCCCCGTATCAGAACGCCGAACCACGAGTTCTGAGGTGCCGCCGATGTTGCGACTGTAAGCTATCTTCGCCCCATCTTCTGAGACGGCCAGCGTCTCCGCATCCCAGTTGTCGTCCGAGAGAAAGGCCAAATCGCCATTAGCCACATACATTACGGCCACACGCATGAACTCACTATCTTGATCGGTGGTCAGGTAAAGACGCGTACCGTCGCCTATAAACCGCAAGCATTCGTACTGCGCCTCACCCGTATGTGGCGTGATCAACTTCGCTACACCTGACTTCACGTCCACCAGATACAACTCGTGATCGAGATTGGTATGCTCGCGAGACATGAGCACCGCCCGACCGTCTGGCGTAAAGCCATGGGCGACGTTCATATGCGCACTGCTGTAGAGCAGTCGGTGAGCGTCGCGTTCGAGGTCGTACACGTAGAGGTCAAAGTCGCGACCATTTCGGCGATTGGACGAATATGTAAGCTGCTTGCCATCCGCTGACCATCCACCGAAGTTGTACATATGTGCTTCATCGCACGTGATGTCGTGAATCTCTAGGCACTCTTCATCGGCGATAAAAAGCTGTGCATTCTCCGTTCCACCACGATCAGCGCTGATACATAACCTGTGTCCTGCAGGCGCGACATGAATCCCCATGACGCGATCCGGAAAAAACGTCATTTGGCGCGGCCACGGCGCATGATCCGACAGCGTCCATACTTGCGGCGTACCGGTCATATTGAAGAGAAAATACAGACGAGAACCGTCCTGTGCAAAAGCTGGCACCATCGCGCTGCGCACTTCGATAAATCGTTCCACTGAAATGTTCGTTGTCTCCATCGTCCCATTCTCTCCTCTACGCGCTGTCGGACTCAGCTATGATAACCGCGGGCCCAACAGTGGTTCTATAACACCTTCTACGCCCACAAGCCCAAGCACTGTGAGCAAGACGCGTTGCACCCCGATATGCGCACCTGTGGGATCAAAGTATTCGGCGAGCGTGTGCATGCCGCCACAGCCTCCACCTCCACCAAGCGTGACCGCAGGAATGCCAAGCGCGATCGGAACATTAGCATCGGTGCTTTGCGCCCCATCGAGCGCAGGTTCTAGACCCAGTTCGCCCGCAGCGGCGCCAGCCACCTGCACGATCACTGACTCCGCGGATTGTTGACCGGCTGGCCTGTCCCCGATCAGATCAATCTGGACGGAAATGCCCTCTTCTGTCTGCCAGCGTTCATTCTCTTTGGTACAGGCATCCCGCAAAATAGCCAGCACATCCGTTTCGAGCGTAGCCAGCGCTGTCTCGTCATTGGAACGCAGATCGATGAGCATACTCGCTTCTTGCGCGATCGTATTGACTGAGGTGCCGCCGCTGATTTCACCGACAGTAAAGGTTGTCTTGGGATCGTTCGGCGTGACCACGTCCGCGATGCGCGCGACTGCCCGACCAAGGGCATGAATGGCGCTCGGGGTGCCAAAATCGCCAAAGCTGTGGCCGCCAGGCCCTCTGTACGTGACCTTGTACCTGTGACTGCCCGTGGCGAGGTAGGTCGTACGCCGAGGAGAGCCAGGCTCGATGGAGAGAAAGCCGTCTATCGGCCATTCGCTGTCTGCGCATAATGCTTTCACACCACGCAAGTCGCCGACGCCCTCTTCGCCTACTGTCGCGCCAAATACAAGATCTCCGATTGTCTGAATGCCTGTCTGCTGAAGCGCCCGCAATACGGCGAGTACCACCGTCAATCCGCGCCCGTCATCCGAGATGCCAGGTGCGTAGAGCTTGCCGTCGATATGCTTGACGGTCACATCAGTGCCCTCTGGGAAGACTGTGTCTAGATGGGCACACACGACTACCGTCGGTCCCTTGCCGTGGCCACGTCGTATGCCGAAGACATTGCCTACGGAATCTGTACGTACCCCTTCGAGGCCAAGCGCTTTCAGTTTCTCTGCATAAGCGGCGCCGCGCTTTTGCTCTTGGAAAGCAGGTGCCGGAATCTCCGTCAGCGCCACTTGTTCTTGCACTGTACGCTCGTGGTCCTTATGTATAAAAGCCAGTGCTTGCTGCACTGAGGAAGCTGTATACATCTCATGTAGCTGCGCTTGCCACTGTGTGTCCATTGGTCTCCCTCACCTTTCCGGCAACGTCGATTGTGCGCCTGGACAGGCGCACTGCGCATGCAACGCATCGCGCAGGATACGCCCACAGTATCTCATGCTACCCCCGGCGCGTCCATACGGGGCTCTCCAGTGTGAGTCTCTGAGACTCCGTCTTAGACAGCGGCCAGCGATTGCGCCAGATCAGCGATCAAGTCGGCACTATCCTCGATTCCCACGGATAGGCGAATCAATCCGTCCGTGATCCCCATCTGTTCGCGCTGTGCGGGCGGAACAAGACAGTGTGTCATCGAAGCTGGGTGCTGAATCAATGATTGAACATCGCCAAGGCTCACTGCAATACGAATGAGTTTCAGCCCATTCATCAGTCGCCGACCTGCCTCGATCCCACCTTTTACCTCAAATGAGATCAGCGCGCCTGGTCCTCGCATTTGCCGCTGATAAATCGCTTGCTGGCGTTCATCGCCCCACTCGGGAAAACGCACATCTGAAACGGCCGGTTGGTTGGCCAACCACGCAGCGACCTCTCTGGCCACCTGTACATGCCGGTCCATACGCAAGGCGAGCGTTCGCATCCCCCGCAACAAAAGCCAAGCGTCAAATGGAGACAGCACCGCACCGATATCCTTTAGCGTGGATAAGCGCATGGCCTGCATAGCGTGCATACTTCCGACAGCGACGCCGGCAATCACATCCCCATGACCACCCAAGTACTTGGTTGCCGAGTGAACCACGATGTCCGCGCCAAGGGCAATCGGATTTTGCAGATAAGGGGTCAGGAACGTGTTGTCCACCACGAGCTTGAGGCCGCATGCGTGCGCTACACGAGCCGCCAAACCAATGTCAACGAGATCGAGTGTAGGGTTAATGGGCGATTCTACATAGATGACTTTCGTTTTCGGGGTGATGGCCGCTCGCATCTGTTCCTCGGATTGCAAAGGGGAAAAAGTATGCGAGATTTGCGCGTGTTCCTGCATCCATTGCAGAAATCCGTATGTGGAGCCGTATACCCCTTCAGAGCACAGAACATGGTCGCCCGCGCGCAGTAAGTGAAGGAGCGTTCCCGAGATGGCGCCCATGCCACTGCCAAAGGCGAGTCCAGCCTCTGCCCCTTCCAAATCCGCAACCGCTTGTTCAAATAATGCCACAGTAGGATTGGCCAAGCGCGTGTATACATAGCCAGGCTCGTCACCGGCAAATCGTGCGCCTCCCATCTCGGCCGTCGGGAAGGTAAAAGTCGAGGTTTGCACCAAAGGAGGACTCAAACTTTCATATTCGTTATCGGCAGTCGTAACCTTGGTGAGTCTCGTATTCCAGCCATCACCGGATGATACAGCCATGCAAATTCCTCCGATCCATCATCTATCGATTCATGTAACCGCTTCCTCAGTATACGACCACCACCACTGAAACGGAACCCTGTGGCGGCAGATTGATGTGCTCACTATCATCTCCTACGCGAAAAGTAATTGGGTTTGACCACCACATTGTCATAATCGCGGTGAAACACGTGAGTCGTCGCCGGGGACATCGGCGCGATGAGCCAACTCCAATCGCCTGTGAGTTCTCGTCCGGCATCGCGTTCGAGTTCCTCAAAATAGGCAAACTGTTTGGCTGCGGTATGGTGGTCTACGATCGTAACACCGTGCGCCTTAAACGAGTGCAAGACCGCAATATTGAGCTCGAGTAACGCACGGTCTTTCCAAAGGGTTGTATCTGAGTGCATCGGCAGTCCAAGTAAGTGGGCGACCTGAGGCAATAGGTTGTAGCGCTTGGTATCCGCAAGGTTGCGAGCGCCGATCTCCGTCCCCGTATACCAGCCGTTAAAAGGGGCCGTGGGAAACCGTAGCCCGCCGATCTCAAGCTCCATATCGGAAACGATGGGCACTGCGTACCATTTGAGACCGAGCCTATCTAACTGCGGCAAGGTAGGATGGTGAATGTCGATCTCCAGCAAGAGTGACGCGGGAATCGGAAACCAGTGCGTCCCTTGCCGCTCTACCTCGACGACGATCGGCAGCACGTCAAACGGGGTACCAGCACCTTGCCATCCCAAGGCTTGGCAGGTGCGTGTAAAAGCGAGGGATATCGGATCGCCGACAATCCCGTCAGGTGTTTCATATCCGGCGTAGCGGATCAGTTGGTCATTCCAAATCCGTACATGTGAGCTAAATACGGTGATAGCAGGCCGAATAGCTCCGTTATTGGTAGCAAAGTAGATGTGCCTCTGCAGAGCAGATAACACCTGAGAGACTGTCTGTACCCCTCGCGCATCAAACACGGTAAGCGAGCGCCAAAACAGTCGGCCGATACAACGATTGCTGTTGCGCCAAGCCATTCTGGCACCGTGCGCGAGCTCTTCACCTGTCAACTCGTAAGTTCCATAACGGTGTATGCTTTCCTTGATCACAGCGAGTCGGTCATGCATCTCTTCGGCATTCTTGCCGAGCTCATGGTACGCCGTTGCGATGAACTCACACGCCTCATCATACAGGAGCATCACGCAACCCTCCCCCACACGCACTCGCTTTCTCAGGAAGTATATGCCTCAGTGCTTGGCTGCCTGTTAGTCGCGGGGAGAGAAATGAATCAGTCGGGTGGCGAAATTTCGGCTGCTCCGGCGCTCCATCACGCTCTATTTGGATGACGACTGCGGGATTCTCTTCCGATAAAACCATTGTTCTGCATTGTGTATGTCTTCATGAGCTACGTGTCCCCGCACCAGATCGGTCGGTTTCTCACTGTAACCGGCTAGTTGGAGTTTCTCGCGCAGACTTTGAAGTCTTTTGCGTTTCTCTCGAACACTCGGTACGCTTTTCAGCTCCTCGTCCAGCTTGTCCCAAGATTCACCAAGTCCCCAATAGGTGAGAACCAACCAAAATTCCGCCATGGTGAAGTCAATGATTCGACCACTGCCCGGTCTCGCCGTACCTAACCAAAATTCGTCCCCCGTATAGGGGATTTTAGTGACGAGTTTCAGTTTTTCACCACCGCATATTTCCCGGTACGCCTTGCTGATCGGTTCGAGATCAACGCCTCCTGTATGCAACCGCGACAGATAGGTGTAAAAGTCAAGCCAACGGCCGATCATTCGCCGTGCATTCTCAAGGTTGACCTCAAACCGCTCGGGGACCCAAATGTGGTTGTATATCCATTCCAGCGCCACACTATAATCCCACCACCGCAGCTCCGAAACATTCGTGTAAACTGTCCGCTCTATGTAGAGGATGAGCCCGTGGATGTCTTCCCAGGCGTCCGCAAGCTGATCCGTGTGCTTGTTAAAATACAGGACATTGAGGTACGACTCCACCCATTCGTGTTCGATGACAGGCTCCCAATCGATATTCTCGTAATACGCGTCAACGCTCTTTTGAACTTCGGTGATTTTACCCATTCGTCACCTCATGTAAAGTGTAGGATTAAACCCGCCAAGTGGTTTGAATACGATAGCGGATACAGAGCAAGGTGTGAATCCCTAGATTGACCCAAAAGGCACTCGGCTTAGGCCTGTATATAGGAAGGAAGTTTTTCCTTGATGATTTTTTCCCACCCATCATTCATGATTTTATGCACTACCGTGTGTGGCTGTCCGAAGGATGTCGACTTTTCTCCCGCAAAACCAGAGTGAATCAGTACAAACTCTGTATTGTTGTCACCTAAATCCCCTAGTCTGAAAGTAAGGTGCCAATCAGAGTCCCAATCAAACCCTAGCTCACTCATTGGTTGAAATTCTGTGACCTTACAACGGGAATCACCATAAGGACCTGCATGCAGCATAA
This sequence comes from Bacillota bacterium, assembly GCA_026627345.1. Lineage (GTDB taxonomy): Bacteria > Bacillota > Bacilli > Alicyclobacillales > SLC66 > JAPNUJ01. Next base: position 29,994 of record JAPNUP010000133.1, read on the forward strand.
ACTCGTGTCCCAGTACCGGTTCAAAAGTATTCTCCATCCACCATCCTGCAATGCCATGTGATGTAGCAACAGCATGCCATACTTTCTCGATTGGCGCATGGATCACGACTATTTTACGAATGTCAGGTAGTATGACGTCTGGCACAACAATCCCTCCCATTTCAATGCAACATCATTGTATTGGATAAATGCGTTTGAAGCCACTTTCGAGGTACGCCCGGCATCCTCAGACCCTCACGCGAAGAATGGTAAAGAGGTCGCCGGCGCGGCCGTTGCATTTCAATCACACTTGCCGCGCCGCCTGCCCACTCAGCAAGATGACAAATGCTCTCGTTGCCAGTCACCGTAACATCTGGCGGAAGTCAAAAGGGGGCTTAACAGTCAATTCTTCGTGCATCATGGATGCGTCCTTTCACGCGATTCGATGAAGAATGAATGTCCCATCACCCAACCTCCTTCATTTCCTTCAATTCTGTCCGCCCTTCTCGTCGAGGCGATTCTCCATGCTCGCCAGATACCATCACTCGGAGGCCCAGTGCAACTCCTGAGGATTCAGTTGCTCCATCGCCCGCTCAGCGGTTCTCTTCATACTCCGAAAATTGTCCAGCACACAATCCAGATACGCACGTCCGACATCCATTTCTCCACCTCCTGATTTACAGGTCGTTTGACCGGAGCCACTGTTCAAACGTCATGCCGTCATGATAGACAACATTTTCGGCGTCCAACTTGAGTGGCGTGATGAACTCCAGTGAATTTCCATCTGGATCGTCAAAATAGATGGCAGCATGGTAGTTAGCCCCGTTCTGAAGAATAAGCGGCTGGTCTTCCCCAACGACACCGAAGGCTGCACGGGGATGAATGCCCCGGCCCCTGAGCCACTGTTGTACCCGTTTTATGTCCTCTAACTCGACATAGAAGGCGACGTGTCGAATCGATGGATGGTATGGGGTCTTGGCGTGCTCCGATGGCCAAAGTCCCAGCCAACTTTTCCCCTTTTCAACCCAGAAGAAAGTCACTCCCGGACCTGTGTAAGCCAGTTCAAGTCCCAATCCTCGATAAAATCGAGTAGACCTGTCGGTGTCGCTCACTGGCAGATGTGCTTCATAGAGCCCCTTGATCATGCCTTCACACCTCCATTTTACACTGGCCTGTAATCTTGTTCTGCCCGGTGATCCCTTTCTGTACTGCGAAGAGTGGATGAGCAAAACATCATGCCAAGAAGACGTCGGCTCGCTCTCATTCCAGCGAATCAGTGACCTCCGAAGATCGGGAAGCCTTCTAGCAGGCATGGTGCAAGTTGCACAGCGAACAGGAGTATCTCGCGCTCGACATCACGTCCACTTCATCCTATTCTAAACTCGGCCCTGAAGGATGAGTCATCCCAGCAGTACCTGATTATTCGAAAGTCCACCATGACGGCTTCGGGCTATACGGTGACCCTTCAGTATATTGGTACATTGTGCGTGCTATAATAGTACATATGATGTAGGAAAGGGGGGTGTACCATGCTCCACGCAAGGGATATTTTCCCTCTCGGGAAAGTGGTTCCATCTGACGATGTGGTCGACCGCCATACCTTTATTCGAGAGACCAAAATGAGCCTGGCCGGCGGAAACAGCCTCATGATGTCGGGACCCCGAAGAATTGGGAAATCGAGTGTCGCGTACGAAATACTTCGCCAACTACAGAGTGACGGGTGCGCCAAAATTGATTTGATGTACACATCGACTGTAGAGGAACTTGCCTCGAAACTTCTGCAATCCGTTCTTGAAAATCGCACTGGGGTATTGCCAAAGTTCAACTACGCAGTGCGCCAATTGAAGGACTTCTTCCAGTTGACTTCCTCCTCCGCGTAAACGTAGAGGATTCCTTCCTGCCATCAGAAGCCTTACTGCACTTCTTAGATCGGTCCCACTCTTTTGGATTAGAATCGACTTGTCTGCGTTGCTACGCAGGCAAACAGGCGATCTGGGTCAGTCCGACCCGTAATACATTCATGGCACCTACGGTATCTGCATTGGCGTGATAATCACATTTTGTACAGATGAAGTCTGCTTGTGAACTGCGATTCTCTTTACTGATATGTCCACACGTGGGCATTGGACAAGTTTGGCTTGTATAAGCCACGGGTACTGTCTTTAGATACCCGCCTCGCCAAGCGAGTTTGTACGTTAAAAGCGTCTGAAACATGGACCACCCTTGGTCAAGGATGGCTTTATCGAGACCGCTTTTGGCACGCACCCTTTTTCCCGGATTCTCTTTGGTACCCTTCGCCGATCTGCTCATATTCTTGACATGGAGATCCTCCACAAACACCATCGCGTGGTTTTTGCTAATGATTGTCGAGGTTTTATGCAAGAAATCCAAACGAGCATTGGCAATATGCGCATGTAGCCGCTGAATGTTAGCGACTTGCTTGCGCCAGTTTTTTGAGAACTTCTTCATGCGGGAAAGTTTTCGCATTTCCCAAGCTACTTGAGTTTCATATCGACGAAACCAGCCTGGTGCATCGACAAAGGTTTCATCGGAAAGCGCCAAGAAATGAACGATGCCACGGTCGATTCCAACCTGTGATGTTGATGGATGCACAATTGGATCAGGGATTTCAACTTCGGTTTGAAACGAACCGTACCAGTGACTCGCGTGCCATGTCACCGTCGCATTCCGCAGATCTCCGTCAATCGCTCGTGACTGGCGAAACTTCACCCATCCGATTTTTGGCAAGAATACTTTCGGCAGAACTTTTCGGCCTTCTTGATCTTGTGTGGCCAGGTCGAATTTGATTTGTTTCGAATCTGGGTAGCGCATACCCGCTTCGTCTCGGTTCTTTTTCTTGAACGTCGGAAAACGCGCCGGATGTTTTGGATCGAACGTAACCTTGATGGACTGCATGAGAAACTTGAGCGTCCATTGTAAGGGATGCTCAGGCGCTTTACTCAAAAAGGCGTATTCTTCGCTATGCCGCCATAGTGTCAGCAGTTTCGCTAAATCCCCATAGGATAACAAAGGAGATCCGGCTTCTAACCGTCCCTTTTGCAGAGCCAATGCCTTATTCCAGACAAAGCGCATACACCCACGATAACGCGAGAGTTGGCGAGCTTGCTCTTCCGTTGGTTCTAAGCGATAGCGAAACGCTTTGAGTATTTTCATACTTCTATGATACACTTGGTCTATGAAACAGTCAATCGATATTAGAACGGGTCGCCACTGTGTATTCAATCTTCATGTTCATTTGGTCTTTATAACAAAATACAGGCGCAATGTGTTTACCAACGCCATTTTAGAGGACATGCATTCTATTTTTGAAGCCGTCTGTAAAGACTTTGAAGCAGAACTGATTGAATTTGACGGCGAAGATGATCACGTCCATCTGTTGGTCCATTATCCACCCAAGGTTTCAATTTCTAGTCTGGTAAACAGCTTGAAAGGGGTCTCCAGTCGTCTCATTCGACAAAAGAAGTATCCTGAAATTCAGCAAAAACTATGGAATGGTCACCTGTGGTCTCCCAGTTACTTTGCAGGTAGTTGTGGTGGGGCACCGCTATCGATGATTCGACAGTATATTGAAAGCCAAAGAACACCTGAGTGACGCACCGCAAACCTCTCCCTAAAGGAAGAGGTTAGGTGCTTTGTTTTTGGATCAATCCCGCGGCGTGGAGCCCCCCTCATCTACAACTTCCACCACTATTTCAGACTTGGCGAGGAGTTGGGTAAAACATTTCGGGCGAAGGTCTGAATGGAGGTTGATTAGGGCGGATCGTGTTGCCGACCCGCCCTAATGTGCTCATTCTACTGTGTCTTCCAGAATGGTCGAACCGCCAGAATGACTAGCGCCAGGAACAGAATTCCTGCACCTGTAAGGCCAATCCAGACAGACGGCTTCATGAACTGCAGCATCCACCCGGCGACGAGAGATCCCGTAGGCCCTCCAGCACCGATAATCGCCGTCCGGATTCCAAACACCCGCCCACGCAGGCCGTCTGGAACCTGCTCCTGCACAATCGTGCGGGCCAGCGGCGCATACGGGCCAAAACATAGACCGGCGCTCCACATCAGCAGCAGCGCAATCCAGAATCCGTGGGTGAACGCTACCAGACTCAAACTTCCGCCCATTCCTGCGATCATGGTAGACATCCAAAGACGCCGGTGAGTGCCCGTCTTGATGAAAACCATCGTGGTCGTACCGACCAGTGATCCGACACCATAGGCCATCCAGAGGATGCCAAGCACGGCTCCACCTTGGCGCCACTCATGGTGAACCAGAAGCGGCAGCGACACCTCTAGTTGTCCGTAAGCCCAGTTGAGCGCCAGCGCTACTAGCGTGATCTCCAGAACAACTGGTAGCGAGAGAAGCCCCTTCACACCGGTCACGATGTCGCCTACAAAACGGTAGGTGCCACCGCCTGGCGGATTGTCCTCATCATGAAATCCACCACGTATGTGCTTCACAAAAGCGAGGCACAAGGCACATGCCCAGAAAGAGAGACCGTCCATCAGAATGGCGATGGATGCGCCCGTGGCTGCAATGAGTGCGCCGCCAATGAGCGGCCCCACCAAGTAGGCGCTTTGCCACAGGGTCTCGTCCCAGGCATTGGCTTCTGACAGCAGTTCTGCCGGCACCAGATCCGGTAGAATGGCCATGGCCCCGACCGACGTCAGTGGACTGAGCGAGCCAGCGCACGCCAGGAGCACACAGCAGCCAAAACGGGAGCAGGTTCATCCAGTACAAAAGCGGGATCGCAGCGAACAGCAATCCCTGCCCCACGTTATCCAACACCATGAGCCGCGATGCCGCGAATCGGTCCACCAACACGCCTGCGAGCATTCCGGCTATGACACTCGGGAGGCCGTAACAAAGTCCAGCCAGTCCCATCTGGGCAGACGATCCGCTCATCGTCATCACAAGCCACAAGACGGCGAGCCATCCAATCTGGTCACCCAGCGTGGAGAGACCTGTACCAACAGTGATGAGCACGAAGTCTCGTTGGCGTAGAATGCGGCCATATTTCATTGTTGTCACCTCAGAGGCCCCGCATCGGGAGCCATTTGTGATCCAAATACGGGGCGATGCCCCTGAGGTGTCTAGATTGGACGATGGATCACACTCGTAACCTCCCGCTCTTGTCTGATAATTAGATTATGGGGTAGCAATGAATGGTTGTCGATACGGTTGGCTTCTTAAATCATCGATCTAATCGTCATGTGGTCGTGTCATGACCTGGAATACGCAGCCATTATGATCAAATTTGATTCCCATTTGAAACCCGAATCTTTCGTATAACCGGATGGCCCTGTTGTTGAAGGCGGCCACCGTCAATCGAATGTCGGCACAGAGGTAGTCAGAAACGATTTGGCCTAACACATGCGCCAGAAACTCAGTGCCTAGTCCCTGACCGGTTAAATCTGGCCGCATGCCGATCCCGAAATCCACCACGTCCCGCTGCGTCCTATAGGCTCCCACCTTAACACCTGACGGAACCTGCGCAGACTCGCCAATGCAATAGAACCCGA
>JAPNUP010000142.1 GCA_026627345.1 Bacillota bacterium
TCCTTCTTGCCTTCCTTTTTCCTGCGCCCCTTGAATATTAGAGTTCCAGTCATGGATCGCTTTCTGACGCGCCTCGTAGAGTTCACGCGCTTCCCGATCCTGACTCAGAAATTCCAGGGTCGTCAACGCCTTTTGAATCGCTGGTTCCTCCATCGCAAGTTCCTCCATCTTCTCCCGCCCAGGACCCAACAAGAACAGCGTCCAGCGCACCAACTTCCTCTGCTGACCCACTGCAACCTCACGAAGCTTCTGTAGCTCAATCATGTGGATCTCAATGTCACCTGTCAAGACGATCCCGCTGCTGTCTTCCCGCAGGTGAAACGTGTTATGGTAGCGGTCATTATCGATGTAGTTGAATCCCAAGATGTTAATGGTCACCGTTCGGCACAGGTGCCGGTAAACCTCTCCTTCCACCAACTGGCCCCCGTACATCTTCGCCCAGTAGTAAAGGGAACGCTTCTCCATATCCTGCTGGTCGCGAAGCTGAATCTCCACATTGATCAGCGTCCCGTCGACGGTCCTGGCTTTGATGTCTAGCACGGATATCTTGTCATACACCGACGTCTTGTCCAAGTGCGGGTTGAGCAGTTCAATCTCCGTCACGCCCGGCTCGTTCGCTGACTCGAAGACCGCGTTGAGAAAGTCTAGCAGGATGTCCTTGTTTTCCTCGACACCAAAGATGCGTTTAAAGACGAAATCGACGCTTGGCCTAAGTAGATCCACGGTCATCACCTATCCTAGACACATCATAGCATATCGAATGAACCGCTGTCTGCACTGCTTGGATCATGTAACCAAGCAGTCGCCACAAAGCTAATTATTTTTCGTTACGCCTATGGGGCGCAGCTCATCCCTCTCAGTGAACTGCGGGCAAGTCCGCGTCTTGTAATTCCGCAAACCCAAAAGTGCTCCGGCAGCAGACGCGCATGACTTCACGACTTCGTTGACACACCCCGATAGGAAATCGACTCCCGCAAAGTGGCTAGCCCAAGGGCGAGAGCTGATCGCGGGATCCCTGGTCAGCATGGGGAGTCCATAAGAGGGCAGCGTCATGAAACGCAAGAAGGCCGGGCATTCGTGATCCTTCCCGCGAACATATTTGACGACATGCAACGCATACCACGGCAACGGAACGATTCACTGTCCGGTGTGCGATCAGCCTATTCGGTGTGCTGCCAGCGTTGCTACTGGTGCCCCTGATGGGCCTCCTTCGTAAGGAACCCAAATCCGCCGCCCCCACCTCTCGGGGTAACCGATAGCGTGTTGCGTCGGGGCCCCTAAGGCCCCTTTTTTTCACTGACTCGGGCAACGCTCATGAGCGAAGGCGCTCGGTCGGCCCGAAGCAGGCGCTTTCGACGTCACTCACACTGCAGCCCCAGACTTGCGGCGACTTGCTTCGGGTCGTCAACGCCGACGATGAGCGCATCGTAGGACGCCCCCTTCAAGGCAAATTTCAACCCTCGTTTGTTCTGGTGGTGAACCATCGCAAAAGTGTGGCCTTCTCTCGAGAGGAATGTGCCCATCGCAAAGACTCCGGGCAGTCGGCTGCCAGGCATCTTCACCCCATGAACGGCATGAATGACATCATCGAGTACGGTGACAGACTGGATGGCGAAAACGGGCACTTCTATATCCCCGTGAACCCCCTCCAATTTCTCTAGCGTGGACAGTCGCAGCACGACAGTGTCTCCTGTTCGCACGAGTTCAGCCATGACATGCAGTCCTTTCATTGGAACCTTTTATTCCTCTATGATAATCCTTTATGAGGAGCAATGGGAAGCTACTCTTCCATAGTCTCCTTCCCGAAGGCGGCGTAGCGAAGGCCAGACCCAAGAGACGGGTCTGGCCAAAGGGCGCGATGGAATCGCTACTCGACCTCAGAGCTATTCAGGTAGCTCTTCAACGCCGCGTTCACGACGGACGTGATCGAATCGATCTCGAGGTTGTCGTAACGTCGACGAATCTCCTCGTGCAGGTCCTTTCAGATGTAGGTGGTGACGCGGTCAAAGCGCTCCTCAAACTTGGGCCGCCTCTTTCGGGACTCGGCGCGCGGCTGGGCAGGCATCCTCCGCGTCTCGGGGATGCTCGGCTCCGTGCCTACGACCGGCTCAATCTGCGGCTTCCCCATCCCGGACGTTTCATTCTCGACATCCCGAACATAGATTCGACTTATTTGGTCACTCTCTATTCGCTATGTCTACTGAACAGTCTAGCACCATCCGACTGCTTTGGTCATTCCTGATTCACCTCGTGGCCACACTAAGACTAACCCGAATGACCGAGTGAAGATGAAAAAGGGAGCCGAACCCCGATTTAACGAGGTTTGGCTCCCTTCGGTACGTGTGGGCGTCAAGCTAAGTGCTCCATACTATCAAACAAATCCTTGATTTTCTCGCTCAAAAAAACTTGGCCCTGGACCTCTTCGAACAGATGACGCGAGTCCTCGATATTTACGATAAAATTCTGTATCAACAACGAAGCCTCTTTGTCCTCCAACGCACCGCACAATCCTTCCACATCGTGCAGAAGAGCATCATTGGTCAAGTCATTCCTCAAAAATCTTCCACATGTCAATTTGATACGTTCTAGTATCCTCAGCGTATGCTCGTTCATTTCACTTTCCTCCGTTTGGGTACACAGTAATTACAATCTTACCCCTCTGTGCTGTCACGACCCGTATGCCATTAAGGTTGTATACAGTGCGTACTTCGCCTTTAACAGTAACCTCGTATGACTCGCCATTTTCAATTACATCTTGCACCACGCTCGGTGGTATCCCCCGCGCCTCATAACCTCCAACTGCTTTTCCGTAACCGGTGGGGGTCATCCGATCTACTGCTTCTCGCGTATAATATCGTCCGTTTATTACGGCGTACTGACGTCCATTCATCGTTGTTGTCTTTAGGTCACGCCACATTCCCCAATTAACCGTTTGTTCTTCCGTACCCTCAGGCGATGAAGGGAGCTCTTGAGCGGGAGTGCCCTTCATCTCGCTCGATATCTCTTCAGCCACAGCTATGTCCTCGGCTGACACGACTCCGTCGCCTCCGCCGAGTTCGCCACCCTCATTCTCCAGAGGGA
>JAPNUP010000147.1 GCA_026627345.1 Bacillota bacterium
AAAGCGGTATCTCGACGAGCGACGGGATACGGATGCGGCTCTGTTTGTCACGGATCGACAACCGCATCGGATGTCGATCCATCAGATCGAGTACATTTTTAAACGCATCGCGAATCGCTCTAATAGTTTGTCAAGCCTCAGCTGTAACTTTTTCTGCAACGGGTAGTTAGGGCTTAGCCCGCCGAGTGCGGTCTAAGCCGCCTGTTTCAGCGTCTACAGCTCCTTGACACACCTGTCAAGGCGGGAAAGCTTGCCTTGACAGGTGTGCTCCTGGCTTGTCAGCGCTAGACAATCCTCTTGTGACACCCATTCAAACCTGTGATATAGTCAAAAGTAATCATGCCAAAATAGCCCTCCATTTTGCGGTAGGGAATATTTGGAATGGTGATTGTGGTGAAGTTTACACTACATCGACAAACGCTTCCTTGCGCTTTAAGACGGCGTAAATCCAGTGCACAAGCTTATTGACGCAAGCGATGATCGCCACTTTGAATACTTTGCCTTCTTCTCTTTTCTGGTCGTAATACGCTCGGAGCTTCTTGCTCCCTGAGGTTCGGATCCCGCATAAAACCGCCACGTACAAGGTGTGACGTAATCGGCTGGATCCTCGCTTGGTGATGTGATTGACTGTGGCGGTAAATTTGCCGGACGAGTGGACGCTTGGATCCACACCCGCAAAGGCAACCAGTTTCTTTGGGTGATGAAACCGATCGATTTCCCCGATCTCAGAGAGAATCGTTGCCGCGATTTTCCCTCCAATACCGGGGATCGATTGGATCATCTGATATTCCTCTATGTCTTGAGCGAGGGCATCTATTTGTTTCTCAAGGGCGGATAGATGCTCCTTGTACTCAAGAATCATACGGATGTACATGTCCAGGCTGAACAGATGACTCTCAAAACGCGTGTGCGCGAACGGATTACGCAACGCAGCTTCACGGATCTTTTGTGCTCGTTCGCGCGCCCAGCGTGGAGAACGACTTTTGCATAAGGATACGATCTTTTCCGCGAGCGTCTCCTCATCGAGTGCGAGCACCTGTGCGGAGGTTGGGAATGACTGCAGAATCTCGAGTGAGACATGCGAGTACAAGTCGCCGAAAACGCCTCTATACTCAGGGAAGACTTGATCCAGGATGGCGTGGAACTGGAGCTTGATCTGGACAAATAGCCCTGTTATCGCAGCATGCTGTCGCGTCAGATTACGCAGATTGAGAAGCAGTAATCCTCGCTTCTTGTGGGGTTCAAAGTCTTCTTTGTAAAAGAGCTCTGCAAGGCAGTACGCGTCAACGGCGTCTGTTTTGACCTTTCGCAGGCTCGATTTCTTGGCTTGATGCGAAATGAGCGGATTGACCATGATGTACGCATAGTGATGCTGCTCGAGAAACTGAACGATGGGTGCGTGGTAGTGTCCTGTGGACTCGAGAATGACTGTGGGTTGTTGCTTTGCGAGTGCCTCGATTTCTTGGAGAAACAGGTGGAAGGCATCTAGACCGTCACGGGTGTGTAGGATGCGCACGCTTTTGCCGTGTGGTTTGCCTTTATCCAAGAAGGCTTGTCCTTGGCTTTCTCCTTTCGCGACATCGAGACCGATGACTGGTGTGTTTGTCAATCGAAAACTTGACCACCTTGCTAATCGAAAAGTTGACCAGGTGAGTCGTTAGTTTAATTGAATGCCCCCATTTTGTCAGTTCACCACTTTCCCCAGATAATACTCATCATGTAGTCCAACACTTTCGTGGGTCGTCTAATAGGACAAAGGCTTCCGAATGCCTGAACCACTCGAGCGGCTTAGGCCTTGCTTCCGCCAAGACAGCAGGATTTGGGCGGCCTTATTGTCTATTTGCGGATCATCTTGCCTCGTCCGCTAAAGCCGTGCCTCGACCTCTTGCAATGCAATATCTTGTGCAAGTGTGTCGTCGCTATCAATCTTCTGGCACTCTGTGGCGGGACGGTCGCGGACCTAGTCCGTATCATGACGAACTCATGAGTATCTCAGGATAAGGAGGGACGTCTTAATGGCAGATGATCTCCACCGCGCTTGTGTTGAGGCTATGCGGCGCATTCAATGGCGGTTGGAAAAGCAATATCGCCGAGAACAGGAACGATTTGT
>JAPNUP010000181.1 GCA_026627345.1 Bacillota bacterium
GCACTCCAATCATTTTTCCGATAAGTGGGGTCGTTCCATTGATCGCGGTCTTGCATCCAGAGCCGCAAGGCTTTAGGGACGTTTTCCCGGCGGACTTTCAGTCCGCCTCGTCGCCCGATCACGAGGGCCGCGGCGTGATGCACGCTCATCCCGTATTGCGGCTGATACTTAAACCGCCCGATAATCGAGGTATAAGCCGGTTTGACTTTCCGCAAGGCGACGCCTTCCCGCGCGGCCTGTCGTTCGACCGCTGTCAGCAAGGCCCGGTCATTAAACTGGTGCGTCACGCGGTTAAACTTGGCGCTCACATCCCGATCATGGATGAACTGCAAGTCTTCCACGACCAGTCCCGCTCCACGCGCCTTAGCCCACTGAACGGTCTCGACCGCGAGACCTCCCACCAACGCGTCGCGTTGGGTCGATCGGACATCGAAGAGACGGGGGTCCCCGATCGTCGCGAAGGCGCAGGCGTTGCCGTTCGGCAACACGTGACAGAGCGCCAAAAAGGTGCTGTTGGTATCCACTCCCACCCAGCCATGACGCGGATCGGTCTGGATGGGCGCGGGGACTTCTTCGACGGTCACGCGGACCTGATACCGTCCTTGACGTCGGAGCATGTCGACTTGATAGGGGTCGCCGGAGGCGAGCACCCGACGCAGCAGCCCCTCATAATCACGGCCATTGACTGGGCCCGTTGTCTTGGACACCGTCCGCGCAATATAGAGCGGGATCTCCAGTTTCTCATACCGAGGGACTTGGGCGTCGGGGTTGCCCGGTTTGAGGCAATCGAGAGAGATTTCTAAGATCCAATGGTCGGTTCCTGCGCGGACGCGCAGGAGGGGATTGCCTCTTTTGGTTCGATCCCCACGCGCTGACAGCCGACCATTCCGGCTCTCGTCCCATTCTTCCCGCCACGCCTGCTGGCGTTTCTGTTCGGCGAGGGGGTCATCGAGAGTCTTGAACCGATCCAACCACCGTTTTTTTGTGCCAAACACCACGGGAGGAAAGGTGCCTGCCTCGACATGCTGTGGATAAAACGCTTGCTGGGCTTCTTGATGCGTGAGCTTACGTTCTTGTCCCGCAATGCGGCGGGCATTCGGATGCGGGGAGGCCC
>JAPNUP010000020.1 GCA_026627345.1 Bacillota bacterium
TACTCAGCGACCAAAGGCGCCATCGTCACCTTTACACGTTCACTATCCGAACAACTTGTCGGCCAAGGCATTCGTGTCAATGGCGTCGCGCCCGGTCCGATCTGGACACCGCTGATCGTCTCCACATTTGACCCGAAACAGTCGGCGACTTTCGGCACTGATACACCGATGAAACGCGCTGGTCAACCATTTGAACTCGCCCCAGCTTACGTCTACCTAGCGAGTGACGATTCGTCTTATATGTCGGGACAGATCCTGCACGTCAATGGCGGCGATATCGTCAATGGCTGATGCCTTCGAGCTCCTTTTGCACCCTTCGCAAGACGGAGACGGCGTAGCGCATCCGTGCCCCGTTCCAACAGATTTCGCCATCGATGAGCTTGACCTGTGCATCAGGCAACAGTGACTGCAAGTTGGCGCGATGCGCTTCCTTGAACGGGTACGGCTCACTCGACAGAAAGACCACATCCGGCGACAAGGCCTGCAACTGCGCTATCGCGATCTGCGGATAGCGACTCTCGCTGTGACCGAACACGTTGACGAACCCGGCGCGGGTGAGCAGACTGTCCAGATAAGTGTCTCCACCCGCCGCCATATAGGGGTCTTTCCAGATCAGATAAGCCATGGTACGAGGTCGATCGGTTGGCAGGTCTTGCAGTTCGGTGCGAATCTCTTGTACCAGTCGCTGTGCTTCGTCGCGCGCGTCAACGACCACGCCGAGGTCGGCCACCATCGTCAAGGCGTCCTCCACCGTGTGCACATCCACCACATACACAGGATACTTTGTACTGAGACTGTCTACGATTTCTTTAGTATTTTCCTCTTTTTCACACAAAATGAGATCTGGATTCAGACTGGCAATCACCTCTTCATGCACATCCTTGGTGCCGCCTACATTCTGTGCGCGCTTGACCTGGCCTTGTGGATGTATACAGTGGCGTGTGCGTCCGACCACACGATCGCCAACGCCGAGGGCAAAGAGCGTCTCCGTCAAAGACGGGCACAAAGAGATGATCCGTTCTGGATGCTCAGGCATTTCTACCTCTCGTCCTAGTTGATCACGCCGCAGCATACCCATTTCCCCTCGCCTCTTGATACGAAAAGTATAGCACGAGCGGCGGCGCGAACGGCCCTCGTTAGTGTCGCACAGC
>JAPNUP010000031.1 GCA_026627345.1 Bacillota bacterium
CCGTGTTCGATTGGAATTTCTCCCCTACCCCCACCTCATCCCCTGACTTTTCAACGTCAGTGGGTTCGGGCCTCCATAGCGTGTTACCGCCACTTCACCCTGGACAGGGGTAGATCACACGGTTTCGGGTCGTCGACGACAAACTTCCGCCCTCTTCAGACGCGCTTTCGCTTCGGCTCCGGCCTCTCAGCCTTAACCTCGCTTGCCATCGACACTCGCCGGTTCATTCTACAAAAGGCACGCCGTCACACCCTATAGATGCTCCGACTGCTTGTAGGCACACGGTTTCAGGTTCTCTTTCACTCCGCTCCCGCGGTGCTTTTCACCTTTCCCTCACGGTACTTCTGCACTATCGGTCGCCAAGCGTATTTAGTCTTAGAAGGTGGTCCTCCCAGATTCAAACGGGATTCCTCGTGTCCCGCCCTACTTGGGGTCATTGTAAACACTGTGCACAGCGTGTCGGATACGGGGCTCTCACCCTCTGCGACCGGCCTTCCCATGCCGTTCTCCTACACTGTCCATCATCTGCCCGAGTCCCTGCAAGAACTCGCTCCAATGCCCCGCTACCCTCTGTACGCAACGCTTGCAGGCTTACACGTACAATAGTTTGGACTCTTCCCGGTTCGCTCGCCGCTACTTCGGGAATCACGCTTGTTTTCTCTTCCTCGAGGTACTGAGATGTTTCAGTTCCCTCGGTGCCCTCCGTATACCTATGTATTCAGTATACGGTCTCTTCCCATCACGGAAGAGGGGTTCCCCCATTCGGATACCCTCGGATCATTGCCTGCGTACGGCTCCCCGAGGCATTTCGGTGTTCGCCCCGTCCTTCTTCGGCACTTGGCGCCTAGGCATCCTCCGTGCGCCCTTCCTATCTTATCCTGCGGCTGCAGATACGCGGCGCATCTCTTCGTCACGTCGGTCGCTCCCTCGGTCATGTACCTGACGGTACACCTCCCTCAGTCGCTCCCTTCCGTTCCTCGACCTGCTTGCGTCTCTTTGCCTCGGCCCTCGCGTAGTGTGTAAGTACCACCACATGCTCGCTTCGCTTTGCACAAGTGCTGGGCTCGCTTCGCATCGCGGTAGTACAAAAGTACCACTGCTGCGTGACCTTGTTGTTGTAGATGTCATGATTCGCTATCCAGTTGTCAAGGAGCGGTGAGTGCTTCACTTCGCTTCAGGTGTGAACCTGTTGCTGAGGTGAATCCCTCAAAACTAAACCCGTATCCAAGTCTGGCAGTTGCCTGCCCACCTCAACCACTTGAGGGTTGGTACCTTCGTACCGTACTGCTTTTGTGTGCTTCGCGGCACACGGTATTCCTTAGAAAGGAGGTGATCCAGCCGCACCTTCCGATACGGCTACCTTGTTACGACTTCACCCCAATCGCGAATCCCACCTTCGGCGGCTGGCTCCCTTGCGGGTTACCTCACCGACTTCGGGTGTTACCCACTCTCGTGGTGTGACGGGCGGTGTGTACAAGGCCCGGGAACGTATTCACCGCGGCATGCTGATCCGCGATTACTAGCAATTCCGGCTTCATGCAGGCGAGTTGCAGCCTACAATCCGAACTACGAACGGCTTTTCGGGGTTCGCTCCACTTCGCAGCTTCGCTTCCCGTTGTACCGCCCATTGTAGCACGTGTGTTGCCCAGGACATAAGGGGCATGATGATTTGACGTCATCCCCGCCTTCCTCCGGTTTGTCACCGGCAGTCATCTGTGAGTCCCCGCCTCTACGCGCTGGTAACACAGATCAAGGGTTGCGCTCGTTGCGGGACTTAACCCAACATCTCACGACACGAGCTGACGACAACCATGCACCACCTGTCTATCGTGCCCCGAAGGGAAGGTGTATCTCTACACCG
>JAPNUP010000048.1 GCA_026627345.1 Bacillota bacterium
ACGCCAAGTGATTAGAAACTTGCCCTTGGGACACACTCACAGCTTCGACCAATTCACTTACACTTTTTTCGCCCTCTAACAAAAGCTCAGTCATCTTGAATCGCGTAGCATTCGATAGTCCGTGGAAAAATTTAGCATACAATTCAGTTTGGATTTCATCATTTCTTTGCAACGGTTCCATTTGATTACTTCCTCTCTGTTAAGTTTTTCGGTGAACAACAGTCATCTTGGCAATTGCTTTCCTTTTTTCGCAGCGAACGGATGATAAATACGATGCCCAGTATCAAAATTACACCGCCGATAAGCCAGTCTTTCGCTCCAACAAAAAATGCACCAATGGCTGTGAGACCTGCCCCTGCCAATAAAACGGGCAGTCCGCAGCAGAAAAACATGATAATCGCGGGGATAATCATCAACACCAATGATCCACTTGATTCTTTTTTCACAATATACACTCCCTCCAACACTCACATTCAAATTCTCTATGCGTTTTCCTTACAACATATTTATATATCCAAATTCATTACGCGTCAACATTTATTGTTTGAAATTTTCGGGGCACTTCCAAACATCTGATTCGCTGCACCTTGCCCCGTGGCAGTGAGGAGTCGAACATGAATCGTCACGTTTTGTCCTTCAGCCGCCGTATTCGGGACTGCGGACACTTGTACTCTGGTGGATACTTCGACAGTGGACCTAGTGTTCGTACCGCCAAGGACAGTTGTTGACGCCGGTAAAGGATTTCCGGTTTCTTGAAGTCCATAGACGTGATTGCCAACCTGCCAGGCGATGGTGGTACTCAAATTGGTTGCACTCTTCGAACCGTTCGGTTGTGTAGCAACAATGATGCCTTTCTGTTGAGGTGCAGGTAACATATGCGTTGAAGATACGCTACCATGCTTGCACGATGCGCCTTGGGACAACCATCCCAAATGATGAGGATAATGATCGAGTGGTTAAAATACCCACGCTGGCTTTCAGACTCTTTCAAATGACCGATGACCGCAGATCTCGACCCCCACTCGTCTTCCCACATCTTCCATATTCCACGCCTTTTTAAATCGCACTATTCACATCTATTTACCCATGATCAGAATCACAGTTGACCGGTGATGTCGGTTTCGTCTCTCTGCTCCCCAGTATCTAATATCTCGCCCTTCGATGATCTGGTAGCGCGCTTCGCCACGCGTATTCCATGTTGAGCGAGGGAGCGAGCACATTCCTCAACGGTTTCGAATTTCTTTTTGCCGCGACCCTGATTCTGAACCGGTGACCGATAGCAACTACCATCCCAAAACGATGTTTGTTTAGCATCATCCAAAAGAGCTGCCTGCAAAACAAATTTGATTACATTCTCCTTTAGATCAGGTTCACACCCCGATCCCTCGAGAACCATTTCCACTAGTTGCAAAAGTTCCTCCTTGCTCAGTTCTCGTCCCCTAGCGGGAGAATGCTGCATCTCGGCGGTCCGACTGTCTTTCCCGCCTCCTTCAATCTCGTCAAGAGCCTGCTCCAGAATGAGATTGATAAAGCGCGTTTTAAATCCCGGCAGCTTTGTTGACAAAAGGTTAAAACGTTTTGCCAAGTCCCTTCGAATCAGATAGGTCTGGCGTATGTATGTCTCCTCAAATGATTTCTGGTCAGCCGTCCGCTTTTTGAACTCTTGATAAAAACTTCTCAAGTCAGACGATTCGTCTGTTGTGCGCCCACGTCCGATTTCCGACATCCGCGTCACCTCTGACATTTTCCGGCTTACTTTATCCGTATGCCCGTCCCCTTTATTTAAGAATCCCCGGAGCTCGTCCAAAATTTCCGATTTCCGTCCACGTACACGGTGTCCTCAAGGTAAACGACTATCAGATTCTCCATCTTCACGTTTACCTCCACCTACACCCCTGGTACAAGTATTCATCCACGCGTGCGTATCCCTCCGCGTATTATCATCGCACCGAAACCCTTGCGGCAATGGACTCTCTATCAAGCAACAGCCCAGTCTCGTAACAGCCTTTCTTTCGTTAGCCTATTCGCCGACCTTTTTTACCTAGTTGCCGATGCCGCAATTCACAGATTGCTTCTCTATTGCGAAATACCCCTCTGTCCACCTTTCCAGATAAGGATTTGTGCCCGTTCCTAACAAATAATTCATCGGCGACTAGGTAAGCGAGGGATCCCTCGCTTACCTAGTCGCCGTAACTTGTCCACCCAATCGCCGACTGGTTTTTAGGCTTGTCCTTCAACTGGGTTGTCCTTAACCGGGACCGCCAAGCCTGAGATTGCAGGATTTGTAGCTCGTCACGCTCGTCCGGCTTGTCCACCTTTCATTAGTACATTATGACCTACCCATGGATCCGGACGTATCCATCATAGCGATGACGACAGCCTGAGAGTGCGGACGCTCGATGTCTTCCCACGTACGATAGCGAAGGTCGTCAGTGGAGATGTGGTGTATGCCAGGTGCGCCGTGAATGGCGTTGCGCTTAAGCGTTTCCATGATCGTGCGCTTTTTGTCGATGTTGCTTTGGAGGCCTTTTTTGCGAACGTCTGTAAAAGTGACGTCGGGTACCACCACGTTGTCTGGTGCCTTTTGCTCAAGGTAGGGCAACTCCAAGTCCGCGAACAAAATTGCCTGGATTTCGTCGACAGGAACCTCCGCCTCGTAATAGTCTAGTCCAGGCTGATCGCCGGCCCCGTCTCCTTGACCCGGTGCCTTTTGGCCTCCGTTCGGATCTCTGGCCACAACGTCGCCTACAGACGATTGCCCTTGGCCTTGCCCGGCCTGCTGACTCTTGTTGTAGTTGTAGCGAAAACGATACTCATCGAGAGAACGGATCGGCACCTTCACGACTTGTCGACCATCCGTCATGATAATGCTCTCTTCACTGATGAGGTCCGGCAAATTCTGCCGAATTGCTTCGCGAACCTTCTCCTGATGTCGTGCTTGGTCCTGCTGCCCCTTACGGTGCAGGCTCCAATCATCTTGACTGAGCGTAAACATGCCGAAGGACTCCTTTCGTGAGTATTCTGATCTTGGTGCTGGCGAGCCGCTTCCTTCATCTGTTTCGTGTCGAGTGAGAATCCAGATACTTAGAGTCATATGTATGCGAGCGCAGGGTCCACGTTGCGCGCGGACAAGGGAAAAAGGCACGCCGCAAGCAAATTTGCTCGCTGCGCACCTGCAGAAGATGTGCGTGACCACTTAGAACTGATGAATGGTGACTTCACTCCGTACCAAAAAGCGTGCGTTAAACCCCGATTGCCCGATCCCCTTAGAGATATAATAGAGTCCCTGGGCGGACCGGTGCCGTCCCTTATAGATCCCTGCGCGGGCGAGCGGACCAAAATCCTTTACCTTAAATAACCAGGGGACCGCAAACTGCTTGCCGTGCAAATGACCAGCCATCAGATAGTCATAGCGGTGTCGCAGATAGAGGACAATAGTTGGGTCGTGTGTGATGACAATAATGGGCCGGGTCGGATCCAAATCCTGCAACACGGCCAGATCATGATGTCGCGAGCAAAAGTCGTCAATGCCTACCAGCTGTACGCCATGTACCTGTCGCACTTGGTTGCGCAACACCACTACCCCATTATTCTGCAGCACCTCCAGCAGCCCAGAGACATCAGACAAAAAGTAGTCGTGGTTACCGAGCACCGCATAAATCGGGACGCCTGATTGTCTGAGTGGATGCAAGAAAGCGGGCAATAGACGGATGGAGTCTTCATAGTCGACAAAATCTCCAGTCAAACAGATCAATGTCGGACGCTCTTTTCGGATCAGACGAGCGAGTCGTTCCGGCTTGATCCTATTGCGTTCGATGTGAATATCACTGATTTGCAAAATCTTAACCCCCGTACGCAGTGGGGCACTGGATCGTTCAACTTTGAGCCAATAAGTAGGAGTGATGAAAGCAGCATACAAAAGCGCAACGAGAACAATGATCAGCGTGAGAATCACCGACTCTTCACCTCCATTTCTCAGCCAAGGGGTATGCGATACACTTTTATGTATACGCGCATGCCTATATAAGTTGTACAGGCGGGGCAGAAGTTTGCGAGAGAAAGGTTGTGATCTGCGCAAAAGTCGGAATCGATGACTGTGCCCCGCTACGTGAGACGCATAGGGCTGCAGCAGCGGACGCCCACACAAGCGCGTCGAGCATCGAGTGGCCGGCAAGATGTCTCGCGACAAAGGCCCCAATCATCGTGTCGCCCGCGGCAGTGGTGTCAACTACGTTCACACACTGCGCAGGAACGTGATACGTCTGTGCATGCTCAGTCTGCAAGACCGCGCCTTGGTCTCCGAGCGTCACGACGACCGCCCGAGCACCTAGCTTGCGCAGGACAGTCGCCACCTGGGCCGCTGATTGCGGTGAACTCACATGGCAACCGCTCAAAGACGCTGCCTCGTGTTCATTGACAAATAGATAGTCTATTTGCGATAAGATAGCCCGTACTGAATCTACAAAAATGACCGGCGACGGGTTGTACAAAATTGTCATACCGCGATCCTTTGCCGACTGCAAGGCCCGTTTCGTGACGCTCCAAGGCACTTCATTTTGCAAGAGTAACACGTCAAAGCCTGTAAAGTATTCAGCCTGTAGATCGCTTTCCTCAAGATTGCCGTTCGCCCCTGATGAAACCACGATGCTGTTTTGCCCAAGCTCGTCGACCGTGATAATCGCACATCCGCTGGTTACCCCTTGCTTGACCACAAGCCCCGAGATGTCTATCCCATCGTTATGAAGGGAGGCTGCCAAGGCCTGTCCAAACACATCGTCCCCCACTGCGCCGATCATACGGACTGCAGCGCCACAGCGAACGGCAGCAGTGGCCTGATTAGCCCCTTTTCCGCCCAGAATGAAGACTGTATCACGCGCTGCAATCGTCTCACCTCGCGCAGGAAAATGCTCCACACGTGAGACTATATCCATGTTGACACTCCCGACGACCATCACCCCAGGCACTGCAGGATCCCCCCTCGAACGACAGCGAGCCACTCTCTGTATTGTACACCTAGGCATGGGCCACTTCGCAGGCGAAAGTCAGCGGCTGCGACAACCGCTGCTCTGTGTGGCCTACACTTGACGAAACGAGGGCACGGCACCCCACCCGGCGCCGTGCCCTCGTTGCACTACCTGCAAACCTACTCATCACTAACGGTTGAGCAGGCTGCCGGTGTACTGCAATAGCTCATTGGCGCACGATGGGCAGTATCCGTACTCCTCGATCAAGCGGCGACTGACTTCGTTGACCTTCTTCAACTGATTGCCGTCAGGCGTTTTGGTCGATGTCGTAATCTTCACCACGTCTTTGAGGTCAGCGAACAACTTTTTCTCAATCGCTTCGCGCAGGCGTTCATGCGAACTATAGTCGAACCGTTTGCCGCGCCTTGCGTAAGTCGAAATGCGGATGAGAATCTCCTCACGGAACGCTTTCTTGGCATTCTCCGAGATGCCGATCTGCTCCTCGATCGAGCGCATCAATTTCTCATCCGGATCCATCTCTTCGCCTGTAACCGGGTCTTTCATCTTTTGCCAGTTACAGTACGCTTCGACGTTGTCGAGATAGTTATCCAGAAGCGTTTTGGCCGACTCCTCATAGGAGTAGACAAACGCCTTTTGCACCTCTTTTTTCGCCAGTTCGTCGTACTCTTTGCGTGCGATAGCCACAAAGTTAAGCAGCCGCTCACGATCTTCCTTACTGATCGACGCGTGCTGATCCAGTCCGTCTTTGATCGCGCGCAGCACATCGAGGGCATTGATACACGAGGTATCGCGGCGGATCAAGGCACTTGAGATGCGGTTGATCACGTAGCGTGGGTCGATCCCACTCATCCCCTCATCTGGGGCCTCAGCGCGCAACTCTTGCACATCTTTGTCCTTGAAACCTTCGACAGTCTGCCCATCGTACAGATTCAACTTTTTCAATAGATCCATGCCTTGTTTCTTCGACTCTTTGAGCCGCGTGAGCACAGAAAAGATCGCTGCCGTCCAAAGCGCATGCGGCGCGATATGCACGTCTCGCAGATCACTTTGTTTGACAAGCTTCGAGTAGATATGGACTTCGTCAGACACTCTCAAGTTGTAAGGGATCGGCATCACGATCATCCGTGATTGTAAGGCTTCATTGCGCCGATTGGAGACGAACGTGCGGTACTCTGTTTCGTTGGTGTGCGCGATGACCAATTCATCCGCTGATATCAGCGCGAATCGTCCAGCTTTAAAGTTACCTTCTTGCGTCAAAGAGAGCAGGTGCCAGAGAAACTTTTCGTCACATTTCAACATTTCTTGAAATTCCATCAGACCTCTGTTGGCTTTGTTCAATTCGCCATCGAAGCGGTAGGCCCGTGGATCACTTTCTGAGCCAAATTCTGAGATGGTGGCAAAGTCGATGCTGCCTGTCAGATCAGCGATGTCCTGGGACTTCGGATCCGACGGGCTAAACGTTCCGATCCCAACGCGATCGTCTTCCGACAGCAATACGCGCTCAACCTGTACACTTTCCATCCGCCCGCCATACTCCGTCTCCAGACGCATCCGGCAAGACGGACAGAGATTGCCTTCGATACGCACGCCAAGCTCGGCTTCGATTTCCCCACGCAGTTCTATGGGTACGAGATGCAGGGGCTCTTCATGCATCGGGCAGCCTTTAATGCCATACAAGGCTCCGCGGTCGGTCCGCGAGTAACGTTCCAACCCTTTTTTTAGGAGGGTAACGATCGTTGATTTGCCCCCACTGACAGGGCCCATGAGTAGCAAGATACGCTTGCGAACGTCGAGCCGACGCGCGGCGGAGTGAAAGTATTCCTCAATCAAACGCTCGAGTGGCGTATCTAGCCCGAAAAGTTCGCCATCGAAGAAGTGATACCGTTTTTGTCCGTGTTGATCTTCATCAATTCCAGCTGCGGCAATCATGTCGTAAATACGGGCATGCGCTGTAGCGGCAACACTCGGCTGATGGCGCACGATGTCGATGTAGTCGGCAAACGTGCCCTCCCAACTTAGTCCTGCCTCGCGCGCGCGGTGGGCGACCAAACGATCCAAGATATCCAAGTGTGTTCCCCCTTTGACCCGTCGGTCAGCGCTGGCGTACTACTATGCTTATGCGAATTTTCGCGCCGCGTTGCCCGAAATCGACAAAAGTTGTGGAACTCGCCTCTTGACATCCCGCAGGTGGTCATACCTCTTTCTCGCGCGAGCTTGGTTGCAGCGGACGCGGGCGCGTCAACCGCAGTGTCACCGTCCCCCCACTTTCCTCTATACGCGAAAGCTCCAGCGGTTGCACAGTCTCGGTCAGCCAGTCCAGCAAAGCCTCGTGGACAAGCCGGTGCGCCTTGACGCGCTTCGTCAGTTCTTGTCCAGTCACCGTTTCGTCGTCTGTCTCGGTCACCACTTCGGCCGTGACACTTTGCGGATAACGTGCGATTGCACTGCGCGAAGTGAGGCTCGCAGTGACAATATGCGCGAACGTCAAAGCGCCATCGGTCAGGGTCAGTGGGAAATACGTGGGATCGAAGTCGTGTCCGTACCGCCGGTAGCGCGCCAGCATGCGATCATTGGCCGACTTGACGGCTTCATCTGCTTGAATATAAGAAGCGACATGCGCCTCCAAATTGCCTTGGTATGCTTTGCGGACTTCGTCTGCATCTGCGAGACGGCGCCATATCGTGTACATTCTGGCCTGTGGAATCCAGTACGACACGGGAAACGACGGCGGACTACCAAATCCCGCAAAAGGTTGTACCCACTCATGGGAGGGAATCCCGTGATCATCGAGGACGACATCAGGACACCAGCGATCAAATACGCGACCATAGGTGCGACTCTCACCATAGGGTGAGGCTGGGTCAAAGTAATCGCGCGCAAACTCGTCTCCACAAGCATTGTAGCGCGCGGCATGGTGCATCCAGGTCGGATGCTCCGCGCAAAGGGCTGCGTGCGTGGTAGCGCCATCGACATTTTGTAATGGGATCACAGCGACATTGATCCTCTCCAAAGAGCGCGCGCCTGAGAGGAACGATTGCAAGAGCATAAGGGCCGCCGGGGTGCTCGAGACTTCGTTAGCATGATGCCGAGCATTGACAAAAAGCGTAGGTTTCCATAACGCCTGCTTGTGAACAGACGTCGTATAGCCACTCAGTTGCTCATAACACTCTCCAAACCAGATCGGCAGTCCGGCATACGAATGCTCGAGCACACAAGTCTGAGGCAGAATCTCCATCATCGCCGCCACTTCATCCGGATATAACGCGGTTTCCACATCCACTGGAGCCGTCGTTACCTGGGGCAAAGGCTCACACACCGCAGGCGAGGCGAGCCACTGTGCAAGCGTGGTGCGCTCCTGCTCGGCAAAGCCATCCCCGGCCAACGACAATTGCCAACTGGTCTGACACCATCTGGCAGCCGTGACGCGAAGCGACTTCGCTGCATCGCTAGGTCGCGAGTTCAGACGCACATCTGCAGTTGGTGCAAGGCCGTGCACAATGACTTTTGCGCTAGGCCCTGTCCCTGATCGCTCATGAATAAAAGGGACAACCGTTCCTGGGCGAGACCATGCCGAGTCTCCTGACTCTACCCCAAATTGACGGAGCGCATCCAAAGTATTGAAATACAGATCTTCCGCTAAAGCCTCTCCGACCGACGCATGCTCTTGCTCGATCAGTTGTACGTCTTGTGCATCTAACCAGGCGTGAATCTCGAGACGATCGAATTTGCGTCCATCTGCATGCGTGACTGCTTTTTCCTTCAGAACAGGTAAAACCGCATGACTATACCAAGTCCACATGCGCTCAGCATCGGTCGCAACTGGCCACTCTGCCGCTACTTTGCGACCACGCTTCAGGCGCACACCGGCTACTGGGACTTCCACCTGTCTGCCCGTTGCACAGTCTGGAAGATAGGGTCGCGACGCACTCCATCCTTCAAATGACCATGTACCTCTAAGCTCGTCACTATCGCCATACACTTCGGTGAGGAACATCGGGCCCTCGTCACGCAGAGAAAGCCACACGTCGTGCTCCTCGATATGTAACGCATGCGCTAGCAAGGCATCTCCGGGATACAGTTCTTGGAGGTAACGAATCGGGCGATCTACCGCGCTGTCCGCCTTGGCGCCATAGAAGCGGCGCGCTGAGAGTTGCACAGACGTGATCCCTGATACACCTGCTAGCGCGGGGATCACGTCTGACATCAGCCACTGAACGCCTGATTTGTGCGTTGGCCGAGCGACGACTGTGACCGCGAGCCCAGACGTTGCCGCGAGACTTTGCGCCAGATCTTCGAGGGTTCGAGCCGTCGCCGAGGAAGCTGAGGTGAACACTTCCATTTGCCAAGCTTCACCGGCAACAGGCTCTGATTGCGCCATCGCCGTCATCTGCTGCAGCGCCTCCGCAAGACATGTGCGAAGTTGCGCAACCTCTCCTTCGTCCTCCCACACAAAAACCGTCTCATCTGTGGGAGTCGCCAATTCCTCGGCAAGGGGCTTCTCATAGAGGCTATCCCTGTAGTTCTGCCATACAGCTTGCGCCAGATCCGGTGCTTCCCCCGTCAAATCCACCAGTCGTTGACGCCACGGCACTGATTCGCGCATAGGCAGCGGTGCTAGCCAAGCGTGTAGGGCCAGACGCTGTGCCTCTTCGTAGCTACCCGACAACGAGACGGTCAGGCTATGATCTGATAAAGCCATATGTATAGCTGTGTCTGCACCTTGATCCGCTCGTACGTCAACTTTAAATGCTTCTGTGGAGCGATCCACACCTGGCACATCGGTGAGCGGAAACTGCAGCGCACTAGCGTGCTGACACAAAAGCGCGAGGACGCGGACGCTGGCCTGCCACGCGGCGCGCTCTGTCGAAGCGACCTGAATCCGCCCGCACAAGCTGTGTTCTCCGTCTTGCGACACTTGATAAAGCCCAGGAACTAGGGTGATCTCATGCAAAGAAGAGGTCATCTTGGGGCCCTGCCTTTGTGCTGCCGAGTACGCCCTTGCAACCGCTGTCTGCGGCGAATCCGGCCCACCTGCATCGGTTACAAGCGCGCGCACTGTCTGCAGTAAACTTTGCTCATCTGCCCCGACAATCGCATACAGCGACACCCCATACGCATCCGCGATTTCTCCACAAAAGCCGTGCCCCTGCACCTTGGCCCCTAGCTGATGCGCGACTTCACGTGGCAAACCTTTGGGCAATCGCTGCGGCGAGGACGCGATGACGATATTGACCCTGTCTGGTTGCACCTGATCGGAGAACCAGGCGTGAGCCGGATCTTCCGGCACAAACAAAGAAGCGAATGCGACCCTGCCTACGATCTCCAGAGCCGCTGCTATTTCCACCTGTGTCGGCAGCTCCGGCAGTATGAGCGCCATCGTCGCATAAAGAGGCTTGTCGTCGCGCATGCGAAAGAGCCGATCATCCGTAAACAGATCGCATGCTTGCCCTTCGCTCATCGCGTCACCTCCCAGACGATGCGCCCGTCGGAAACAATCGCAGACTCCGCCATTCCCACGAACAGCCCTGTCTCGACGACACCAGTGATCGCTTTGAGTTGATTGTGAAGCGCGGCCGGATCGAGGATGCGGCCGCAGTGGCAGGTCGCAATCAGGTTTCCGTTGTCAGTGATAAAGGGTTGATTGTCCTGCATACGCAACTGTGGCGAGAGGCCGATGGCCTGCATACGGCGCAAAGTCGTCTCATAGGCAAAAGGCACCATTTCCACCGGTAACGGAAACTCGCCTAACTGCTCCACTTGCTTGGATGCGTCTGCCACTATGATGAACGAGTCTCCAGCTAGCGCCACCAGCTTCTCGCGCAACAACGCGCCTCCGCCACCTTTGATCAGATTCAGTTGTGGATCCACCTCATCCGCACCATCCAAGACCAGGTCCAGGTGGTCTACAGAGGCAAAGGAGGTCATCGGAATCCCGCCTCTTTCAGCGAGTTCCCGTGTGCTCTCGGAGGTGGGAATACACTGTATGCGCAAACCTTCTTCATGCACGCGCTCAATCAACCGCATGATCGTGAAATAAATCGTCGAGCCCGTTCCGAGTCCTACCTTCATACCGTCTTTAACCAGCTTCGCTGCCGCCTCACCTGCAAGCCTCTTACTTTGCTGTTGCTGATCCACTGTGTCACCCCATGTTCAACCTATGATACTGACAATTATAACGCATAAACGGCCGTGAGCATCCGCTTTCGATGCCACACGGCCGTTCGCCAAGAGTCTAAGAGTACGTTAAGAGTACCCAGGAAAGACCCGAGAGATATCATCCAGAATCATATCGCTCCCCGTATCTCGGTCAGTCGCCCGGTCCGACGAAAACATGTGAAAATGTGTGGAAAGTGTCTGGTCACCAGTGACATACACACCCTTTGCGTCAGGGACGATGTGGCGGACTGCCTGACTGACTTTGGCCACGACCGCTTTCGGCACAGGAACGGTGGAGACTCTCGTCTGCATTTTGGGATGGTGCGTCGTATTATTCGCTAATGCATGACTTTCCGCTGTCGCTGCCAACGTCTTGGACTGTGCGGGAGACGGACGCATCATCACGCCGACAAATACGGCTTTTGAGCGAACGAGCACCTCTGCATGTGCAACCTCCGGAATCGAGTTTTCGATGTACCGACCGAGATCCTCGCGCGTGACAAAAGCGGTGTCGACAAGTGCACTATTATTCAAGGCCGCGTTGTTCTGCGTACGACCATTTTTCAAATTGACCGGATCTGCCACCGGGTACGTCGAACACCCAACGACACTGAGCATAACGCAAAATCCTATCCCCACGGTTAGGAAACGCACTGATTTCATTCATATCCCCCCTATCCGCCTACATTTTGCGCGATTTCGTGCGATGGCTTACGCTTCCTGTTTGTGCGCGTCCAGTCACCTCTGGCTGATCATCGTGCGGCTCGCGATCCTCCCGCAACCCCACCTTGTGCAGCGCGAACAATAAGGCTGACATGACGACAATCTGAAAGATCCACCAAACCAAGTCCCACCAGCCGGGCATCCCCGGGCTATACGGAATATAAAACGGAACTTTTGGCCAAAACCCGCCCATACCATCACCTCCTGCGATTACAACCAGAACAACGCGATATACAGGGCAAGCCATCCTACGGCATTCAAACTGAACATCCACGCCGTTGCTTCCACACCCCAGTAGTGGGCGCGCAGAGGCGAACCTTTGCCTAGACGTACGCCCACGCTCCACAACACGATCAACGCTAGTAAGGTGTAGAACCCACCTACACCGACGGACACGAGATGGACTTCGCCAAAGGGCGATAGTGCGTCATAAGCATGGCTGAACAGCGGCCAGATCTGTGTGATGAATCCGATCACGCCAATCACGCCAGCCAGCAACAGTCGACTTTTAACGCGAGCGGCCGTCCCGGTCTTAACTGCTGGCACGGCGCCCCATGCAACCACCCCCGCGATCAACAGGAGAAGCGTGGGCAACAAGCCTCCGACCAAAGGATCCACACGCGCCGACACATAGGTATCCGCCAACATGAAACGGATATTAATCATGACAAAAATCGGCACGAGTTGAGATGTCACGAACAACAGTAAGGCAAAGCGATTCTGTCGCAATTCGCGTGGCGTCAGGTTCCCGATCATTTCTACCACTTCGCATCATCCTTTCTTCAGCGTTCGCCTGCTGGTTCCTCGACGGCCATGCGTTCATCACTGTAGTCGTAAAAACTGCGTACGACGTGCGGAATCTTCTCAAAGTTGACTGCACCAGGCGGAGATGCCGCTTGCCACTCGAGTGTCTTAGAACGCCATGGATTGCGGTCGTTCAAAAGCGGCCCGTGATGCCACATCCACGCAATGTGAATGAGGTGCAGAACAAAACCAATGCCGAGCAAAATCGCGAAAATGGAGACTTCAAAGTTCATCGGCTGCAAGTAACCGGGGTAGACCGGCACCCAGCGATTCATGCCGTGCAAACCGAGCAGAAACATCTGGAAAAACGCAGCGTTAAACGCGATGAAAATCCAGACGGCCAGAGTCTTGCCTACACGCTCGTTGTACATGCGTCCTGAGAACTTCGGCAGCCAGTAGTAAAAGGCGGCGAACCACGAGAAAATCATGGCGCCGATAATTGTGTAGTGAAAATGCGCGATGACGAAAAATGAGTCGTGCAACTGAAGATTGACCACAGGATCGGCCAGCATGACGCCGGTCACTCCACCGATCAAGAAATTGAACAGACTCATCAACACAAGCAGTGTGGGGGTCGTCAAGCGCAGTCGTGCTCTCCACATGGTGCCTATGGCCACCAGGTAAGCAAACCCAGTCGGAATCGAGATAATCTCCGTAAAGAAAGAAAATGGGAGCATCTGTCCGTTGCTCATATTGGTGAACATATGATGCGCCCAGACCATCCCGCTGAGAATCATCACAAACACTAGGCCAATGACACCCCACTGCCGCGCGAAGAGTGTCTTTTGCCCCATCACCGGCAAGATTTCCTGCCACAGCGCGAAAGCTGGCACCACGACGATGTACACCTCTGGGTGTCCAAACAGCCAAAAGACTTCTAGGTACGTCAGTGGACTCCCAACCTGTGTAAAGAAAGGCAGCGGAATAATCGCGCCAAGCAATCCCAGCAAAAAGGTCATCTGAATCTCTGGTAGCCAGATCAGATTCAGCAGACTGACAGTGAGCATCCCCCAGGCGAACATCGGAATGCGGTTCCAAGTAAGGCCGGGAGCGCGTTTGAATAAAATGGTCGCTGTCAGATTGATCGCGACCATCAGTGAGGATGTGGTGAGCGCGAACACGCCGAGATAATAAAACACGATACCAGCGGGATCCTGTCCAGCAAGCGGTTGGTAGCCACGCCAGCCAGTCGTCCATTGCCCTAAAAGTGGGCTGAGCACGACCGTCGCGATCCCGGCTGGTACAAGCCACTGACTGATCCCTGACAGTCGTGGAAAGGCTGATTTGTTGGAGCCGATCATCAGTGGAATGAGGTAATTGCCAAAGCCACCGACAAGCCCTACCGTCCCAACGGAGAACATCATCACCGTTCCATGAATGCCCACGGTTGACAGGTAGGCGCCGGGATTGCTGAATACCCACAAGTTACGGTTCAACAATTCTAGGCGCATCAGCATCGCCGCAAAACCAGCGATCAAAAAGCCGCCGAACGACGAGAAAATGTACTGCATGCCAATCACCCGATGATCAGTGCTGTACATGAAGTACTTACGCCAATCAGTTGGGGTCTCCCAGTGCGTCTCGCGTCCGAAAGCGGGTTTCACCACCCCTTCCCAGACCCCTACGCCGAGCAACCAAGCGCAAACCGCTGCCAGCCACCCTACAGTGACGGAAGCGCGCGTGACAAACGGGTGATAAGGCATGCGATCGAACACTTCACTGATCAGTGTGTTGAATATCAAAAAGGCGATGAGCGCCCAGAGCAGGCCCCTGACAACCGGCGGCATCATCTTTCGACCGCTCATTACGGTGGAACCGTCTCCTTTTAGATCCGATACGATCGAACTCACGCAGAGTCCCTCCTCATCCTCGTCCTAAGACTGTAACTTCTTCTGCTGCGCCACCCAGGCTTGGAAATCTGCATTCGATACGACAGAGACCGGGGCTTCCATAAAGGGGTGACCTGGCCCGCAGACTTCCGCGCATTGCACGCGCACCATCGGATTCACGCTGTACGAGGTGATCTTATTGGTGTGAATATACAAGTAGCGCGTTTCGCCGGGTATGATGTCTTGTTTCATACCAAACGCTGGCACCCAGAAACTGTGGACCACACCCGCATTAGGGTCATAGGTGTGAAACGGATCGTACGAACGAAGTACAAACTTGATCGTGCGATCGTTGGGCAAGTACAACACGCTGTTGCCATTGGCATCCTGAGCCTGCGTAATGCCGTACTGGGGATAGGAAAACAACCACTGCCACTGTCTGGCTGTGACATTGACAATCAAGTCGTGGCGATTGTACCGAGCCTCTTCCGAATTGAACATCTGTTCAATTGCGGACGCGGTGGGATGAACGAAAAAAAGAAGATTGAGAAGGATACTGATCACGATCCATACACTGACAAACACCTTGTTGTTGTAGAACTGCTTCGGGCTGCGCTGTGCTTGTAGCTTCAAGGAGCCAAAGCGAATCATATTATAGAGCAGCATCACCACGATGAAAGCAAACACAGGTACCAGTAAAGTGATAATGAACCCGAATGCATTTTCTCCATCCAGCCCTTGCGTCGTGATCGTGTAGTAGTACAGACTGTGCTGTTTGAGCACGCTCACGCCCCATTCACCGAGCACGGCAACGACGATCCAAGCGACTACAAAGCCAATGATGTCGCCCATTCTTGCACCTCCTGGTCTCCATTTACGCGCCAGTCTACTGCGCTGGCAGTATCGTGATACGGCCTTGCATCCCAGCCATATAGTGCATGTACTGTTGCACAAAACACCCGTATTCCCACTCGCCAGGTTTGTTCGGGACTGTGAAAGTCAGGTTAATCGACCCGCCCGGTTGCAGGGTCGGACTGAAATCGCCGCCCGTGACCACATTAGGCTTCGGCCCGACAAAGGTCGCTACCGCTTTGTTAAGCACCAGATTGTCCACATGTCGCGCATCGCTGATTGTGACCGGGACGCCGTCCCAAAAGTCTCGAGTGAAATCTGTCGCAATCGGTCCAAATGCACTGGGCACATTCACGTGCCCTTGGCCAATCACCATCTCATGCCAGTGCGTGTCACTCATATTGCGCAGTGCAATAGTGACACGGTCGCCTACGCGCCATGTGATGTGGCGCGGTTCATAGTAATAGTCGAACTGAAAGACATGCACCTTGCCTGCCGCTGCCTTTTGCGACTGGTCCATGAGCCCAGCCATCCAGTAGCGACCAAACAAAACAAGCGATCCCACCACAAATACGACAGCCAGGACTGTGATCAACAGCCCTTTACTCCACTGTGTTTTTCCTGTTGTCTCCACACCATTCACCTGCATTCTCGTTGGTCTTGTCGACGCTTACAGCACAGAGACGTTCGGACTGCCCGACGACACGACGCGCAGCGTATCCCACATACCAAGTGGGACATTGGCCGGGTTATGCGCTGGGAAATGGTACAGATAGTTGGCCATGCGGTATGTACCCACGCGACTCGCCGTAAAGGTGAACGTCGCAGAGTCACCTGGCAAAATACCGAGCGATGGATTCCAGGCGAGATCTTGTATCGAATTGCCTGCCCCCTTAAAAGCGAGGTTGCCAACCTCGTCATAAACGCCCAGCGCGTATGGAATCCCGCCATCGTTGGTGACGTGCAAGCGAACCGTGTATCCAACCGGGATCGTGACCATCAGCCGTCCGTGGGCATACCCATCGAAGTTGTTCCACTGATTGGTGGTGTTGTACCCTGCGTCCAGATACACGTCGGCTGTTTGTGAGCCCGAATGCACGGTCATAATTCCCGATGGATCAGCGGCAGGAATACTTCCGCAGCCACCTAGCACTGCGCCCATCAGCGTCATTGCCGTAAGCCAGGTAACCCTGGTCTTCATGCCTATACACCCCATTTCACACAGTGATGCTAACTGACGATTCAGGGTTTATCTTCCTCCAGAAAAGTGATTTTATTCATCGAAACCAAATTCCTCGTATGGTTCCCGAGTTGTTACTAGCGATCAGGTGGAAAATGTGCTAGCGTTGCGAACAAGAGTAGGGGGGAAGGTCATGGCATCCAGTCGAACACGGCGTATCTTTCAAGCTGCCATCGACGTTTTTTCCGAATATGGATTTGAAAAAGCGACGATGGATGAGATTGCGGCACGTGCCGGAGTGGCTAAAGGAACGGTCTACTACCACTTCAAAAGTAAGGAAGACTTGTTTGTCTTTCTCGTCGAGGAAGGAACGAAGCTTTTGCACGAACAAGTGCTGGCGCGCATTCCGGCGGATGCGAAGGCCGAACAACGCCTGCGCGTTGTGATTCGGGAACTGTTGGCGTTTTTCAGGGCGAACCGCGATTTTTGCATCATCATCTTGAGGGAAGCGTGGGGGGAGGAGGGCAGACAGCGCGAATTTCGCCGTATGCTCGTCCATTTCGTACACGCGATACGCGAGATCATAGACGCTGGCGTCGCCTCAGGAGAACTGATGGTGGAGGCGCCAGACACGGTGTCTTGGTCTATTTTTGGGGCTGTCAGCAATACGGCGCTACATTATCTTTTCATGGACAAGGAATACGATCTCCTGAGTTTGTCACCGCAGCTTGAACGTTCCTTGATACACGGGTTTGTGTCCCCGGCGCTTTGAGCACTATCGGGCGCACGAGAGGCGACTACGCCAGACCTGGAAAGTCCATTTGGCGCAGTGCCTCGTAAAGACCGATGGCAACGGTGTTCGATAAGTTTAAGGAGCGCATGGCTTCCCCCATCGGTAGCCGCAGTCCTTGTTCCGGGTACTCCTGATGCACCCAATCCGGAAGCCCAGTCGTTTCTTTACCAAACACTAGGTAATCATTCGGTTGATAAGCGATCTCCGTATAGCGCTTTTCCCCGAACTTGGTGAAGAAAAAACAGCGGGCATTGACCGCCTCTGCCTCAGCGATCACCTCACGCAAGCTGTCGTGCAGGCGGAGATCCACCAGATGCCAATAATCGAGGCCGGCCCGTCTCACTGCGGCGTCATCGATCGAGAATCCAAGCGGTTTAACCAGATGTAGCACTGTGTCCGTGGCCGCACAAGTTCGGGCGACGTTACCGGTATTCGGTGGGATCAGTGGCTCAAACATCACCACATGCATAAAAGATTCGCCTCTCAATCCAGAAAGTGAATAAATAGATACTGCGTGTTCGGCGTATAAGCGTAGCTGTCTTCGTAGGAGTAAAAGCGTTGGTGACTGTCCACTGTATGCGCGTTGACCAGCGGCATCCCGTTAGCGTCATGTCCTACTACGACTGTGTTATGCCCATAACGACCTGAATGCGTCCAATCGTACGCGATCACATCCCCGATCGTCAACTCTTGTGGGCTCTGTACAACGCGCGCTCGAAAAGGGTTTTGCGGACTGCTCAAAAAAGTGGCTAGCGAATGGGCGACAGCCCACGAATAACTCCACGTCGGCGCTTGGCCACTGCGATACCACCAACCAGCGTCTCGCCTGCCCCCTCCTACCATAGGTAGCCCACCTGCATGCATCACTTGCGATACAAAATTGGTGCAATCGACGCCCATATACTGATACTGCGGGTTGTGGCTGTTCCACCACTGCTCCGCATACCGGTATGCAAGCGTTCGATTGTACGCGCCGCGATAGTGTGCGTCGGCTTCTTGCTGTGTCAAAACAAAGGAGCGCGCGTCTGCATCAGTCGTGTACAGATGGTCGTCACTAATCTCTCTGATGTGGTCGTGCATCTGCAACACCGGTTTGCGTCCGCGCCGCCATAGAAGTTCATGCACCATCTCGCGCTGCTCGTGTTCTACGTGGTCTCTGATTTCATAGAGAAAGCGCGTGTGTTCATAGACGCGAACGCGCGCAAACCCCTCATCCTCCGGTGAAAGCGGCAAGACCTCAACATCGACGTCGCTGATGATTTTGCGCTCTCGGGCCCCACGTCGTTCGTGCATCGCACGTCGGCGCAGCATCTCTTGAACGGCTGGCTGGATACCTGATTCTGTGTGCAAATCCGCTAGATCATCCGCTTCCAACCACGCCTGATTGCGGCGCTCGAACCAAGCTCTCGTACTTTTCACAATCTCCTTCACAGGCCCACCTCCATCTCTGAGCCTATGCACCAGAGAAGGCCGTGTTGCCTCGACGAACAGATAACCGACCTGCCCACATATACTGTGACAGCCAGAAGTGCCACAAGGAGATGATTTCGTGGATAAGCGGCCTGTACCGTCTTGGCTTAAAGACATTTGGGACGAATTGACCAAACCGCCGGCTTTATTAGGTAACCAACCATCGCATCCACGAAAACGCAGACCCGTTCAACCTGATGCGGATGAAGATGAGGATTCGTCAGACACGGAGGATGAGGAATCAGACGCACCGCTGCGCGTAACACGTACACCTACCAAGGGCCAGAGCCGGTCGGGCCGCGGTTTCTCCATACACGACCTGTTTGATAGTCCGACCGATCCTCCTCCCGCACCGCGCGTACCGCAAGCATCGTCCGGCACAGCCAAGCGGGTGGCGCAAAAATACTTTGTCGCTAAAAAAACGCAAAGGAAACCGTCCACCAAACCGCGACCACGCACGCGACCGCGAAGAAAACAAAGTTCTTCCGCGCCTACGCGTACATTGACCGCTTCGACAGGGCTTTCGCAGGGCAGCCATACCCGATCTATCACGATCCCGCCAGCCCTGCGTTCATCTGCCGCTACCGCGCAACCTTTATCGGCATTACCTGCACCCCTTCAGGCGGCTGCCGAGCAGGTACGCGAAACGCTCGACTGTCGGATCGTCGAGACGGAGATCGTTGATACGGTGTGGCGGGTCACTACTGATCGAGGACAAGTCTACGCACTAAAGGAAACCGCACTCTCCCCGGCGCGCCTGCGTTTTATCGCGGACGCACTCGATGAAGTATACGGGCTCGGCTTTACTCATGTCGCGCGCATGATCCGTCGCAGATCAGGCGACCCATATCTGCAAGAGGCAGGACAACGGTACACCTTGTCTGAATGGTTACCCGGCCATCGGGCACAGTTCGCCTCTACACGCCAAGTCGGCGCTGCAGCGCGTGCCACGGCGCGCTTTCATGACGTATCACGTCGCTTTACACCAAAAGGACAGGAGCCCCCGTCTGCCTTTGCGGTGTTCGATCACTTACTGGCTCGCAAACAGGATCTCGTGCATGTGCAGAATCAATTAGAGCAGGCGTCTGCACTCGACGATTTCGATGAGCTCGCCTTGCGGCAGTTGCCAAAAGCCAACCAACAAGCGGCAGACGCCTTGGCGCTACTGAAATTGCCGGAAACGGAACGCGATCTCAGCATAGCCGTACAAGACCCAGGGCTTTGTCATCTGGATGTCACGCGCCGTAACATCATCTTGCATCCGACCGGATACGCACAGCTCATTGACTTCGATCGCACAGCGTTTGGACCACGTACGCTTGATCTGGCGCATCTGATTCGACGCGCTATGCAAGCGCATGGAACGTGGACAAGTGAGATTGCCATCGCCCCGTTGCTCGCCTACAACCGCGTACGACCCCTTACGCAAGGCGAATATCTGCTACTCGAAGCATTGTTGGTGTTTCCACACAGGCTTTGGCGGTTGCTGCGCACGCATTACGACGGTCCAGAGGAAAGTGAAGCACAGGCGCGCAAAACAGTCGATGCCTTTCGTGACGCTATCGCACTGGAAGATGAGCGCGAACGGTTTCTCGTCACTTTCGCGCGCCAAGTCACCCGTCGCGAGCGGTCGTAGCGTCGCCGACATGCGCTGCTGCCCAAGCCATCTCGGCCTTGGTCTGTTTGTCTAGTTCCTTCTGCCAAGCACTGTACACAAACTCTCGCGTGTGCATCGGATCGATGCGTTCGAGTGCCCAAGCCGCACTCGAACGCAACTCTGGCCGCGGATCTTCGAGGTATGGCACGATGTCCTCGACAGCAGCATGATCGCGCATGTTGCCAAGTGCAATGAGCGCGTTGCGCTTCCACACGGTGGCGCCTCGCCAAGCTCCGGCGGTATGTCCATACCTTTTCATGAGCGCGCGCCTTGAAAGGCGCAACACGTCGCGCAACTCAGGATAAGCAAGCTCGGCCGCCGGCGCGAAGCGAGGCTCATCGCCAAGTAAAGATACCTTGTTGTGGGGGCATACCGTCTGACAAGTGTCACAGCCCCAGAGTCGCTTGCCGAGCGCTGCGCGATAGGGCTCCGGAAAAGTCCCTTTGGCTTGAGTGAGATACGAAAGGCATGATTGAGAGTCCAATACATACGGTTCTCGCAGCGCTCCTGTGGGGCAAGCCGTTAGGCAAAGGGTGCAGTCACCACATGCGTCCAGATGAAGGGGCGCGAGTGCTGACGCGTCGCTAGCGAACGCCTCTGTTTCGGTCATCTCTGTGATCTCAAGATCTGTAAGCAGAGCACCGAGAAACACCCACGAGCCGTACGCTTCCGTGATCAGACAGCTATTCTTGCCGATCCACCCAAGCCCCGCTTTGACAGCGACCGCCCGATCGAGCAGTGGAGACGTATCGACACAAGTGACGGTCCGCACATCACCTTTGACCGCCTGGCTGAGTCGCTCAGATAGAAGAGTCAGCTTATCATGCAGGACGCGGTGATAGTCTTCGCCCCAGATGTACGTAGAGGTAAGCCCGCGCTGTCCTTTTGGGCGTCGAATGCTGGTCGTCTCCGACGTGCGATACGGAAGTGCCACCGCAATCAAAGCGCGTGCGCCTGGCAGCAGTTCTTGCGGTGCCACACGTTCACTCGCCACAGGGTGCTCAAATCCGGAGGCGCGCCCTTGCGCGTAGTACAGCTCTAGTGTCGGCAGTAGTTCCGGCATGGCCGAGGCAGGTGCACAGCCGACGAGAGGCAGCCCCACCTCCTGCGCCAATTGGTGCACCCGCAGAGCTGTGATGGATGTCGGCGTCACAAGCTTTTGACCGCCTGTCGCGCGAGCTCATCGCAGCGTTCGTTATACGTGTGCCCGCTGTGGCCTTTCACTTTGTCAAAGCGGACAGTATGCTCCCCCACTGCCTGTAGCAGAAGCTCCCAGAGATCCTGATTTTTAACGGGCTGACCTTGACTGTTGATCCACCCGGAGCGTTGCCACTTCGCATACCACTTCTGTTGCATGCAGTTGACCAGATAGGCGGAGTCACTGTAAAGAACAACATCGCACGGCCGCGTCAAGGCCAATAACCCTTCCACCGCCGCCTTGATCTCCATCCGCTGATTCGTCGTGTGCTTTTCCCCGCCTGAAAGTTCCTTTTCGCGAGTGCCTGCGACTAAAATCGCCGCCCAGCCCCCCGGTCCAGGGTTGCCACTGCATGCGCCGTCTGTATAAATGTGTACCTCTGTCAAATCAGATCGCTCCTCATCTGCGTATGGACATTATCCGACGTTGCGCCATTTCGCGCAACATTCCCCTGTAAATGACGCATACTAACCCAGATGGTGACGATTGCGAAAGGGGCTAACGTGTAGGTGTATGCGCGCAAACGGCTTGGCGTGGCCATTCTCATGGGGATCGCTCTCGCTACCTATCAGTTATTCCCTGCCTCAGCTGCCGGGAAACCGCTACGTGGCAGTCTATACTGGGAAAAACGTAGTAAAGGGCTAGCTGTCTATTCCGTAGAAACCAATCAAAAGCATATCGCTATCACGTTTGACGATGGTCCACACCCCACATATACCAGAGACATCCTGTCGGCCTTGGATGCATATCACGCCAAGGCCACATTTTTTGTTGTAGGCGAATACGCTGTCCAGTTTCCTCAAGTTCTACGTGAAATGGCGAACAAAGGGCATGAACTGGGCAACCACACATTTACCCATCCTCAGCTTACCGCGATGTCTCCAATCGAGATACAAAAGTGCGATCAAGCGATATTGAAGGCGACCGGTAAACAGGCGTCTTTACTGCGTCCGCCGGGAGGCCGCATCACCGATCAAACCTTGTGGGTAGCGAGGCAAACGAAACACAGGTTGATTTTATGGACTTGGGATGTCGACACCAAGGATTGGACAGAGCCAGGTATTCAAAAAATCGTCAACGTCGTCGTCCATCATGCAGATCCCGGCGACATCGTTCTCTTTCATGACGGTGGCGGCAACCGGCAACAGACCGTCGAGGCGCTTCGTATTATTCTCGCTCGCTTAACGAAAGAGGGATATCAATTTGTCACGGTGAGCCAATTATTAAGAGAGCAAGTCAAGCCGCCATTCTCGGTCCCTTGTCCTCAGCCACCGATTACCCCGGAACCGAATCCGCCGAAAGAATAGAAAATGGGTAGCAGTAGTTGCCACCCCTTGCAGTCATATCAGTAATTTAAAAACGAAATACCCGAGAGACCCTCCACCTGAAACCAAAGTCAGTAGAAATCCACCCACACCGCCTAGCCGATTCCCACTTCGCCAAAGCCAAATGGCGAAGTTCCATGCGTAGACAGAAATCATGGCAGGCACGATCATCACTAGGAGAAACTGAAAAATGCTCACTGAGCGCCTGCACCTCCTCGCTCTGTAAAACCATGGTCGTCTTTAGGGTCGTCCTTTTCTCCTTCACCGTGCGCACGTCGCCGGATCGAGGCAACGATCGTTGCCACCAGCAAGGCGATCACAGGAAGGGCAATCGTCACGGCCCAGCCAAAGCGCTCTAGCAATTCTCCTGACAATTGAATCACCGTCGTGAAGTCCGGGGGCAAGAAAGATAGGACAAAGAGCATCATCCCCATAGGCAGAATCAAAGGCCGCATCGTTGGCATGTGAAAAGCGCGCGCATAGAGATAAGCGGCAATCCACAATCCGAGCCCCATCTTCATGATGGCAGCGGCCGTCCAAATAAAGACGTAAAGCGATTCGACCCGTTGAACGAAGCGACCTACGTAGATGAGCCGCGCCAGTTGATACATGGGAAATGGCACTTTGCCAGTGACGGCGACAGCAAACGTCCCTACAAAAAGGAGTAGCACCACGGACATAATCAGCGCACTCGCCAGTGTGCTAATCAAACCAATGCGCAGTGTGTGCCGCTGATTGCGAACACTGGATCGCATCACAGCCAAGATAAACACACCTGCAAACATGCTCGTATTCGTCAACCCGTTTAAGGCCACCGCACCGAGTCCTTTACCCAAGATCGGTGTCAACAGATAGGAGTGAAACCAAGTGAGCGGAAGGATCAACAGAAGTCCAAACCCGATCACTAAAAAGGCGGATATCAAGATAGCGACTCGGGTCATTCCTTCTAATCCCTTATAGGCGTAGTACATGACAATCATGAGAAACAAGATCGTCACCACTGCCGCCGGCGTCTCAGGCAAGACGGTGGCCACGACCGTCTCGGTAAACTCGCGCATCACGAGCGCCGTCTGGAGTACAAAATACGCAAAACCGATCAGCCCGACGACGATACTGCCAACCGGTGTGAGCGCTCGTTCCACGATATCGAGAAGGCTCTCTGTCGGGTGGCCTTTCATCATCCAGTGAATCGCGACATAAGCAAGGGCTGCGATCGCGCCTGAGATCAGAGGCACCATCCATGCTGCCTCCGCCGCCTCTTGAGCCACTCTCGATGGGTAACTGAGAAATACGTCTGTAGCCATATAGATGGTCAACAGTACTGTCCACTCAGCTACACCGGCGTGTCCTGTGCGAATGCCACCTCCTGTGTTGCGACCGGACACCTCGCTCATTTTCACGCCACTGTCAGTACGCATCCGCCGCTTGACTTTTTCTCCTCGTGCGCTGATCGCCATCCCCATCGCC
This sequence comes from Bacillota bacterium, assembly GCA_026627345.1. Taxonomy (GTDB): domain Bacteria; phylum Bacillota; class Bacilli; order Alicyclobacillales; family SLC66; genus JAPNUJ01. Next base: position 24,440 of record JAPNUP010000048.1, read on the forward strand.
CTTTCTTACGTTTGTGCCGCGCCTTTGTTGCGACTGCGCTTGGCCTCTTGGGAATCCCTTACTGTAGGGCTCCAAGGGCGCGTAACGTTTTGCTGTCTGCGCGGGCGCAACGGCCAGTACGTTTGCGGCCGCTCGTCCATCTTAAAGACAGGGCCTCGAAAAAGGGAGTCTGGTGCGGATTTTCGCCTTGGCGCAATCGGAGACATGATCGGCACACCAAAGCTGCGTAGCGTAACCATGTGCATCATCAAGAGCATCCAGCCAAGAATAATGCCGTAAAAGCCGAATGTGGCGGCAGCCGCGATAAATCCAAAGCGCAAAATGCGAATGGAAAACGACAGATTGTAGTTAGGCATCGTAAATGAGCACAGTGCAGTCACCGCGACGACAATGATGAGCAGTGGACTGATGATACCGGCTGCGACTGCTGCTTGACCGAGAATCAAAGCGCCGACGATCCCGATGGTCGGTCCGATCACAGTGGGAATCCGAATCCCTGCCTCGCGGATCAACTCGATGGCAAACTCCATCACGAGCACCTCCACAATCACAGGAAACGGCACACGCTCGCGTGACGCGGCAATCGCCAACATGAGGTCTGTCGGGATCATCTCGGGATGAAAGTTGGTGACAGCGATGTACAGGCCAGGAAGCAATAGGCCGAAGAGAAACGAGATAAAGCGAATACTGCGGATGAAAGTCCCATATGGCCAGCGCAAGTACGCGTCCTCGGAGGTTTGCAAAAGCGACCAAAACATGACTGGACACAAAATGGCAAACGGACTTTGGCCGAGGAAGATGGCCACTTGGCCTTCATTGATCCCATACGCCACGCGATCCGGTCGCTCTGTGGACAAAAACTGTGGGAGGAATGCGCGCGGACTGTCCTCGAGAAACTGTTCAAGCATACCGCTGTCCGCGAGGTAATCTACCTTAATCGCTTTCAATCGGCGTTTTACTTCTGCAATCAGTTGTGGATTGGCTACACCGTCTAGGTACATGACCGCCACATCGGTGCTCGCGATCTCGCCGACTTGCATGATCTCCGTGACCAGTCGGGTCGAGCGAAGACGCGCACGGATCAGACCGGTATTAGCGCGAAAGCTTTCTGTAAAGGCGTCGTGGGGTCCGCGCACCACATTTTCGGTAGTCGCTTGAGAAACGGTGCGATGTTCCCAGCCTTTCGTCTCCACGGCCAACACTTTGCTGGCGCCTTCCATAAAGACGACCGTACTGCCGGCGAGAATATTCTCTGTGGCCTCTTTCCACGTGTTATATTCCATCACCTGATTGCCGGGAACCAGCGCATCTTTGATCCAGTTGACAAGCCCAGTGGTAGGGAGCGTCGTCTCCAAGCTCGACAGCAACATCAGCGGCTCGAGAATGTGATTATTGATCACCATCTTGTCCGCCAAACCATCGACGAACACCGCAATCGCCTGAACCGTGTGCTTGCCGCCTACTCGAAAATCACGGATGACGATGTCCGCGTTTTTGGGCAGAAAAAAGAGCCGCTCGAGAATCAGTCGATTACTCGCCAGATCAGGTTGGATTAAGCGCGGAAGCGCGCCAGTCCAGGTTTTCTTGTTTTTCGGAGTCCCTGTCGCCAGTGCGCGTTCGCGCAAGAAGGCGAAGGAATACGGGCGCACGCGCTTTCTTCCGTAGTAGACAGACACGGTACCTTTTGTGCCAGTTTTGGAAGCCCCTTGTGCCTCTGTGGCATTCGCCTCTGGCTCATCGACGCTATAGTCGACGCCAGCTTGCGCATCTCCCGCTTGACCGGACATGCCCGCCAAACCCTGTTCCTGGTCTTCTCGGGCGAGGTCGTAGCGCTTCGCATTTTCTGCGGCCGTACGTTCAGGAATCTGTGCGTCCGAGGCATATGCGGAAGGCACATACCGCTCGCCAAAACGAACTTCCAGCGCTCGCATGCGCCAAGTGCCTTTTCCCCGCAACACGTGCGTATCCGGCCTAGCCTCTCGTTCTCGGTTCAACCATACCGCTTCTGGCAACAACTCAAACTGTTCATCGGTGATCGAGTCATCTACTGTCAGCAAGCGAAATACTCGGCCTATATTCACACCTGTCACCTGCCCGCTATTCGTAGTGTCCCTAGGGTCAATATGCCCAAGGACACTGGCAGTATGCGGCGTTCTTGCACAGTTTTGCGTATACGGTGAACGAAAATAGGCGTTTGGCTCGATGTAGAAGGCGAGGGATGATGGATGCTTAGTGCCGACCGATCACTTCTTTTTCAGGCTAGTCTTATGATGACGGCAAAAAGAACTCAGAGTGCAATTCGTGCAACTCGGACTACGTGCGGCACAGACTTGGCGGCCGTGGTAGATCAGCCAGTGGTGCGCTGCACTCCACTGCTCGCGCGGTATCCGGCGCATCAATTGTCGCTCTGTTTCTTCCACTTGTTCAGCAGCCGCCAGGCCGAGGCGATTGGATACGCGTTGGACATGTGTGTCAACTGCGATCGCAGGTACGCCAAACGCATTGGATAGCACGACATTGGCCGTCTTGCGCCCGACGCCTGGGAGCGCCACCAAAGCATCCATTTGTGAAGGCACCTCACTCGCGTATTGCTCGGCGAGTATTCGGCTGGTCGCGACGATATTTTTGGCCTTGGTCTTATAGAGGCCACACTCGCAAATCAAACGCTCCACCGCTTCGACCGGTGCTGCCGCCATTTGTTCGGGCGTAGGGTACGCGGCGAAAAGACGGGGCGTGACTTCATTGACGCGCTTGTCAGTGCACTGCGCAGAGAGGATCGTTGCCACCAACAACTCATAGGGATTCCTATGATCAAGTGCGCAGTGGGCATCTGGATACAGGTTAGCAAGTTCCGCCAAAATCCCTTCTGTGTTCACCCGCGGCAACCCCATAGACAATTCCTCCTCAGAATAACGGCGGAGCCGCTTATTCTTCTCGTAGACGGTGGTGCGACAGCACCCCTGGCTGCAAGCGGTAGCGGCGTGTCCTCCCCTGCGCCACTGCCTGTGCCTTCGATAATCCACGCGCGTACACGTCGCGCAGCATCTCCGGATAGTAGGCATACTGTAGGTCACCTAAGACAGAGCGCACATGCGACAACGCCACGAATTCACAAATCGCCACGCGGTACGACCTAGTCAGCGCCAAGGGTTGATCGGCAATGACAAGATGTTTGATCGTAACACCCGTCTCGCTGTCCTCTCCGCTCAACGTCACGTGCCCACCTGACAGATGTAGCAGTCCGATCAGATAACCACGAAAACCGAAACCAAACCCTCGACGCTCGGCCAGCTCCCCGTACCATGCCTCCGACACGATCTGCAAAATCTCGCGACCGGACAACACGCACACGACTGCCCGCATCGGGCTTGGGCAATTGGCGAGTAGATCGCGACGACGCAGCTCCCCTTGACGCAAGCACCCGGCAATAATGCCGCCATTGATCAATGCGAGATCGCTGCCCGTCGACGTACGCAGTTCATCGCAAAGGATGTTTGCCAGCACCGATTCTCCAAGCACAGAGTGCGGGAGCGGCTGTGCGATCTGAACGATCGTCTCATCCAGCCACGCCTGTGCAGCCTTAGCCTCACGCATCAACACTCCGCTAATACCACGGTCCATAACCTCACTCGGTGCACTGTAGATAAGCGTAGAGGACACATCCCGTACGCTCACTCGTCCACCATCCTGCTCGAGGTGCAAGACCGTATGCCCAAATGCCTGCGCATACTTACCCGCCTGGCAAATCCAGGTGTTGCTGCGTTGTACAGCTTCCGAGAGAAAATGATGCGAATGTCCCCCTAAGATCACATCGACAGCGAGTCCGTCTGCCAGCGCCTGATCTGCAGCAAATCCAAGGTGCGAAAGCATGACAACGACATCCGCTCCCTTGGCGCGCAACATCTGCGTTACACGCCAAGCCGCTGCGATCGGTTCTGTCACACCGGAGTGTAGACAGTCGTGAAGGAGAGGAAAATAGACAGTCACGCCGAAAACGCCAAGCGTGACCCCACCGACTTCGTACAGGAGGTGAGAAACGCATCCTTGGACATTGGCGCATAAAAGCGGAATCTGCGACTGTTCGCGCAGTGCTGCCAAACGATGAGGTGCAAGCATCAGTGACTCATTGTTGCCAGGCACCCAAGCGTCATATCCGGCATTTTGTAGCATCTCCACGTTAACTTTGCCGCTGGTAGCCGCACTGATGGGATGTGAGATATCGACATGATCGCCGATGTCAAAACACAGCACGCTCGCGCCTGTTGCGAGTAGTCCATTACGCAAATCTCGAAACGGCGTCACGAGTTTGCCAAACGCCTGAAGCTCACTATGCACATCATTCGTATGAAGAAGGTGAATCGTCCGCGTTGCCATCATGTCTCCAGATCGCCGCGGCGATCTGATCGCTGCGCTATGGTCATGACAACGTCGCTCCTTCTTTCCCCATGGCAAGAGGATACAAGACTGCGAGCTGACGACAACGCTCGATCAAATTCGCTTCAAATGCGTTCGGTGACATGGCCAGCACCGTTTCACGGGGCCATTCCACCCCGAAAAGTAGGTCTGCCTTTTTCACCTCCTGCACCCGCTGCGCGAGTGCCCGCAGTTGTTCGTCTGACAATGCGGCCAAACTGTTACCGCCCGGAACCATGTAATCGCCATAGACTCGCGTGCCGACAGGTAGTTTCTCTCGCAACTGCGCCAAATCCAGTGTTTGCACAGCTTGCCCGAGAACTGCCTTTTGGGCAGATTCATAGATCACACCGAATTGTACATATACGTGTGTCTGCCACAGTCCTACCATGAAGGTGGGCCACTTTTTATATCCACGAGGGTCTTGGCTAAACGCTACCCAGGAGTCGTTTGGTGGATTGGTCTTGCGCCGTGCGTGCCGGGCGACGTGCGCATACATCGGTACGCCGACTGCCTGCGAAATAACCGG
>JAPNUP010000164.1 GCA_026627345.1 Bacillota bacterium
ACGAGAGTGGGTAACACCCGAAGTCGGTGAGGTAACCCGCAAGGGAGCCAGCCGCCGAAGGTGGGATTCGCGATTGGGGTGAAGTCGTAACAAGGTAGCCGTATCGGAAGGTGCGGCTGGATCACCTCCTTTCTAAGGAAGATGTGCAGGGTGCAACCCCACACAAGAGCAGTACACGCAGCACGGACGCGCGTCCGACACACTCTGGCGACAGAGTGGGCTTCGATACGGATTTAGTTTTGAGGGATTCACACCCCTCACTGCTGTGACTTTGGTCGCGACGGTGGGTGTTGTGGTTTCTCAATGTTCCTTGACAACCGGATAGTCTATCATGGACAGCAACGAAAAAAAGGAAACTCTACCTCACACGAGTGCCCGAGCCGCAGGCAAGGGGCACGACTCTGCTCTGGACATCTCTTGTCCTTAGCCCAGCCGAGCCGCCCGAGCCGAAGGCAATGGGCAGCGACTATGCTCTGGTCATTTTATGCCCTTAGCAGAGCCGAGCCGCCCGAGCCGCAGGCAATGGGCAGCGACTCGTAGCGAAGGTAGTAGCAACCAGCGATCCCTGGGAGCCCCTAGAAGGCAACCGGGTGAGCGAGGCAAAGAGCCGCTCGTAGGTCGAGGCGCCAAGGAAGCAAACGAGGGAGCGCACTTTTTTGTGCGTGACCGAGCGCGCGACCGCGGCAACGAAGAGATACGACGCGGATCTGCAGCCGCAGCGCCGGATAAGTAATGAAGGGCGCACGGAGGATGCCTGGGCGTCAAGTGCCGAAGAAGGACGGGGCGAACACCGAAATGCCTCGGGGAGCCGTACGCAGGCTGTGATCCGAGGGTCTCCGAATGGGGGAACCCCTCTTGCGTGATGGCAAGAGACCGGCCGCTGAATCCATAGGCGGTCAGGAGGGCACCGAGGGAACTGAAACATCTCAGTACCTCGAGGAAAAGAAAACAACCGTGATTCCCGAAGTAGCGGCGAGCGAACCGGGAAGAGTCCAAACTGTGTACGTGTAAGCCTGCGTGCGTTGCGTACAGAGGGTAGCGGGGCCTGAGAGCGACTCCATGCAGGGAGTCGGGTTTGGCGGAACAATGTAGGAGAACGGCATGGGAAGGCCGGCCAAAGCGGGTGAGAGCCCCGTATCCGACACGTTGTGCAGCAGACTTGTCAGGACCCCAAGTAGGGCGGGACACGAGAAATCCCGTTTGAATCCGGGAGGACCACCTCCTAAGACTCAATACGCTTGACGACCGATAGTGCAGAAGTACCGTGAGGGAAAGGTGAAAAGCACCGCGGGAGCGGAGTGAAAGAGAACCTGAAACCGTGTGCCTACAAGCAGTCGGAGCACCGTGGCCCGCAAGGGACCAGGGGTGTGACGGCGTGCCTTTTGTAGAATGAACCGGCGAGTGTCGATGGCCAGCGAGGTTAAGGTTGAGAGACCGGAGCCACAGCGAAAGCGCGTCTGAAGAGGGCGAGAGTTGGTCGTCGACGACCCGAAACCGTGTGATCTACCCCTGTCCAGGGTGAAGTGGCGGTAACACGCTATGGAGGCCCGAACCCACTGACGTTGAAAAGTCAGGGGATGAGGTGGGGGTAGGGGAGAAATTCCAATCGAACACGGAGATAGCTGGTTCTCCCCGAAATCGCTTTAGGGCGAGCGTCGAAGGCAGGGCCGCGGAGGTAGAGCGACGGATTGGGCTAGGGGCCTGCATAAGGTTACCGAACCCAGTCAAACTCCGAATGCCGCGTGCGTATCTTCGGCAGTCAGACTATGAGTGCTAAGATCCATAGTCAAGAGGGAAACAGCCCGGACCAACAGCTAAGGCCCCCAAGTGTCCGTTAAGTGGGAAACGATGTGGCGGTGCACAGACAACCAGGATGTTGGCTTAGAAGCAGCCACCATTGAAAGAGTGCGTAATAGCTCACTGGTCGAGTGACGCTGCGCGGAAAATGTAACGGGGCTAAACGGACCGCCGAAGCTTTGGCTACACGCAAGTGTGGGGTAGGGGAGCGTTCTGTGGGCGGAGAAGTCAGATTGTGAAGTCTGGTGGAGCGCACAGAAGTGAGAATGCCGGTATGAGTAGCGAAAAGACCAGTGAGAATCTGGTCCGCCGAAAGCCTAAGGTTTCCTGGGGAAGGCTCGTCCGCCCAGGGTAAGTCGGGACCTAAGCGGAGGCCGAAAGGCGTACGCGACGGACAACGGGTGGAGAATCCCGTACCACTGTGAAGCGTTTGACCGACGGGGGGACGCAGGAGTGTCAGGAGAGCGGCCGACTGGAAGAGGCCGTCTAACACGCGAGGGGGTCACGCAGGGAAATCCGCGTGGCGGTAACTCTGAGCGTGGATGGGGAGCGAAGCATAGTAGCGAAGCTCTGGGACACACACTGCCAAGAAAAGCCTCTAGGGAGTAACACAGTGCCCGTACCGTAAACCGACACAGGTAGGCGAGGAGAGAATCCTCAGGCGCGCGGGAGAACTCTCGTTAAGGAACTCTGCAACATGGCCCCGTAACTTCGGGAGAAGGGGCGCTCATGGGAACATGAGCCGCAGTGAAAAGGTCCAAGCGCCTGTTTAGCAAAAACACAGGTCTCTGCAAAGCCGAAAGGCGACGTATAGGGGCTGACGCCTGCCCGGTGCTGGAAGGTTAAGAGGAGGGGTAAGCCTTTAGGCGAAGCTCTGAATTGAAGCCCCAGTAAACGGCGGCCGTAACTATAACGGTCCTAAGGTAGCGAAATTCCTTGTCAGGTAAGTTCTGACCCGCACGAATGGCGTAACGACTTGGGCGCTGTCTCAACGAGAGACCCGGTGAAATTGTAATACCTGTGAAGATGCAGGTTACCCGCGGCTAGACGGAAAGACCCCGTGGAGCTTGACTGTAACTTGATATGGAAGACGGGTATTTCATGTACAGGATAGGTGGGAGACGTAGAAGCATGACCGCCAGGTTGTGTGGAGTCGACGTTGGGATACCACCCTTGGAATGCCTGTTTTCTAACCTAGTGCCCTGAAACGGGTGCGGGGACAGTGTCAGGTGGACAGTTTGACTGGGGCGGTCGCCTCCTAAAGAGTAACGGAGGCGCCCAAAGGTTCCCTCAGCGCGGATGGAAATCGCGCGAAGCGTGTAAAGGCAAAAGGGAGCTTGACTGCGAGACGGACAGGTCGAGCAGGGACGAAAGTCGGGCTTAGTGACCCGGTGGCACCGAGTGGAAGGGCCATCGCTCAACGGATAAAAGCTACCCCGGGGATAACAGGCTGATCTCCCCCAAGAGTCCACATCGACGGGGAGGTT
>JAPNUP010000159.1 GCA_026627345.1 Bacillota bacterium
CTGATCATCTACGCCTTGTGGGGACTTTGGTTTTGGTAGGTGTAAACATGATGCTCTCGCCCCACTGCCTAGAATAAGCGACGTCGTATGCCTTGTCTGAACGGAAAGCCCCTTTTGTTTTCAGCGAACGCTGCGAACAACAGGTGCTTTCTTTTGTCTGTCCTCCTGTGCTCGTCATAGATCGGCCTATTCGCTTATATTTGTCCATCGCGCCGCGCGGCGAACGGCGCTTCCCAGGGGGAACGTGCCGCTTTTTGAGCCCGTTCGGCGTCTGCTTTTCTGAAACGCTTGTATGCCCCTTGCTCCGACTGGATTCTTTTCCTTTGGTCGCGGCAACCTTCCTGTTTTTTTGACGGCTCGACGCTTGGCGTTTCCTTGCATCGCGCTGCGTCCCTTTTACTGACTTTCGCTTGGTGCGCCTGCGCCACCGCAAGAGGTGCCCTGCCTTCGCCGCCGTGCGCCTCATCGCGGCATATAGAAGCAACAATCTAAGCCCCATCGCCAACCCCATCTCTCTACGACCTACACGCCTTGCCAATACATGCACGCGATTCGCCTCGTGTGCCAGACGAGGCGAATCGCGCAGGTTAGACACTTGCCACGGTAGGCCAACAAAGGGATATAGACCCACAACACCACTTGTCCATCGACATATCATTGAGTAGCCGCAGGAGAAGGAGGGGAACGGGGATTATGGGTGGATGTTTTGGAGGGTACACGCGCTGGGCGGTCGTGTTTCTCATCATCTTCGTCCTGTTCTTCCTGCTTGTACCGGGTTACAGCGGCTACGGCGCAGGAGAAGGCTACTAGGGGGCACTCCTGAAAACACGGGGATAGGAGGTGCGCGTATGGATGGCGGCACATTTGGCGGATACACCCGTTGGGCAGTCGTGTTTTTGATCATCTTCGTCCTGTTTTTCCTGCTTGTTCCCGGATACACGACGGTGTGCAACACGGTTCCTGTCAACTAAGACCTGTCTGCGGCTGCACCCGACAACTTGGGGTGCAGCCTTCTTGTCACGGCCATAGATACCAGTAAGGAGATAATTATGTATCTCTCAGCCCCCCAGATTGCTTCAGCGAGGCTGCTTGGACACTCCTACACCAATCCAGACACCACCCACCATATCCCAGGAGATGGATCGACACTGAATGCTATTTGTTCCGCCACAAGTATCAACAAGCCAGGAATGATTTCGTCACGATGCACGTGGATCTCGGCACCACCGCGTATGCCTTCCAAGAATTCGTGCAAAGTCAAATCTCCACCGGACGTTTTGATCGGTGTGGTATCCTCTGCTACAAACATCCAGATGTCTTCCGTCTCATCCTCTGAAGCAGGTGGAAATGAGTGAATTTTTGAAGACAAGCGACGATGGGTCTGTGCATCCGCCAGAATGCGTTCGCACATCGAGTTGATGATCGCCTCCGGTAACGCGCCATGATCTGGATCCCGTTTCTTCCGGCTGCCTGCACTGCCGTTTAGTAGTTGCAAATGCGTTGGTTTATCCCTCTTGGCCATTGACCTCACACTCCTAACCCCATAAGCTACTTGACCCGCTGTTTGTCAACGAT
>JAPNUP010000179.1 GCA_026627345.1 Bacillota bacterium
GGAGAATCGAAAATTATCTTAGAGAAACGCTTGTTATCTGAGCCGTTCTTGACCTAAACCAGCGAAACTGCCATAGTCCCTACCGCTAGACTGGTGCATTATTATACAGAGAGCCAGCACCGCAGTTCTTGCGCAATCGGGTCGAAGAACGACAGAAGCAAAACGTCGTGTACTGGGGGGATGTTAATGCAAATTTATGTTATTCGTCATTGTGAAGCGGCAGGTCAGTCGGAGGATGCGCCGTTGACTGCCAAAGGATTTGAACAAGCGGAGTTACTTGCCACTTTTCTTCAAGAAATAGGAATTGAGCGAGTCATTTGCAGTCCTTATTTGCGTGCTCAGCAAAGTGTCGCTCCGTTTGTTCAACGGAACAATATTCCACTTACGGTCGATAACCGTTTGTCGGAACGAGTTTTGAGTGACTCAAATATGGATAACTGGTTGCACTGTCTTCGGCAGACGTTCGATGACTTCGATTTGTCATTTGACGGAGGAGAGTCCAGTAAGCATGCCATGGAACGTGCTGTTCGTGCCATAAATGATTTTGTCTCAACTGAATCCACATGCAACGCCGTTGTTACCCACGGAAATTTAATGACTTTGTTGCTCAGACATTTCGATGCACAATTTGGGTTCGATGAATGGGCTAGATTGAGCAATCCCGATGTCTTCTTGGTATCAGTCGATGGGAATGAAGCTACAGTACAAAGGGTATGGAGAGAAGTTATTTAGCTCCCAAGTCTTTTCCTCATGGCATAGGCAAGTTTCAGACTTTCCTTCGTCCACGGCGGAGTTGCATCGTCTCGGAGAACTTGCTCAATGGGGAGCCAGAGTACAGCGTCTACTTCATCAGGACTCTTACAAACCGCTTCACCATTCAGGTATTCGCAGAGAAAAACCACGTCAACAACATTGTCACCGTCATCCGCCACAAACGATGTGCTGTGGACATAATGAATGACATCAGATACTTCAATGCCAATCTCTTCTACAATTTCCCGTCGAAGAGTACGTTCCAAGATATCACTCTGATTTCCTTCATGTTCCACTGTACCGCCTACTAACGAAACCATGCCTGCAGCATGTGATTCCTTCAGGCTTCTTCGTATTACCAACCACCTGTCATCTTTGTATATGGCGGCTTCAACGTTGACCACGAACAAGGTGCTCACTCCTTTTTGTACAGCATACATAAAATTGTAAGTCTACGAAAGCCGTTACCAGACTTGCTATTGCAGTAATGGGTGCGAAAACGCAAGATCGACCGTACCTACAGAGTGAATGAATATACGGAAATGCGTTAAAAAAACACCAACGTCTTTAAACCATAACACGCGCGACACGCATGTGCCCGCATCAATACTTTTCGTCTCAAGGGTGTATACTAGCGGAAAAACCATCCAGAAAGGATGAATTTCCGTTATGAGCACTGACAACGACCAAAAACACACCAATCGTCTTATCCACGAGAAATCCCCCTACCTGCTCCAACACGCACACAACCCAGTCGACTGGTACCCATGGGGACCAGAGGCGTTCCAAAAGGCCGCCCGCGAATCGAAGGCTGTATTCCTCTCCATCGGCTATTCGTAGCCCTGCGGGGCTACGAATAGCTATATACGCTGAAAGTGGAGTACTTTACCGACCTGTCACTGGTGTCACGTTATGGAACGCGAATCGTTTGAGGATGAAGAGGTAGCCGGCTACTTGAATCAGCACTTTGTCGCCATCAAAGTTGACCGAGAAGAGCGACCCGACGTTGATCATATCTACATGAGTGTCTGTCAGGCGATGACCGGACAAGGCGGGTGGCCTCTGACCATTGTGATGACACCCGACAAAAAGCCGTTTTTTGCCGGAACGTACTTTCCTAAGCGTCGGCAATATGGGCGCTTAGGTTTGGTAGAACTCTTGCAACGACTAGACCAAGTGTGGACTGAAGATCGCGCGAAAGCCGAGGAAGCAGGCGACGAGATTGCACGACAGCTTCAGGGCGGTTTGGTCGCGGACCGTGTGTCGTCCGAACTGGCAGATAAAAACGAACCTTCGTTGACACTTTGCGAACGCGCCAGCGAGTACTACCGCAAGCAGTTTGACAGCGTGTACGGGGGATTTGGCGGCGCTCCGAAGTTTCCCTCACCGCATAATCTCTCGTTTCTTATCCGGCAAGCCCAGCTTACGGGGGAAGACTCGCTGGCGCAAATGGCCTTGCACACGCTTACGTCGATGTATCGTGGGGGTCTTTGGGATCACGTCGGCTTTGGGTTTGCCCGTTATTCAACAGATGAAAAATGGCTGGTTCCACATTTTGAGAAAATGCTCTATGACAATGCTTTGCTGGCAGAAGCATTTCTCGATGCTTATGTGTATAGCCAAGATCCCTTTTTCGCTCGTGTTGCAGACGAGATTTTTGTCTACATCAAACGGGAGATGACGTCTGCCGAAGGAGCCTTCTATAGCGCGCAAGATGCAGATTCTGAAGGAGAAGAGGGGAAATTCTACCTCTTTAGCCCGGGTGAATTGGCAGAGATTTTGGGGACCCATGATGCCACGTGGTTTGGAAGCCTATTTGGGGTGAGCGCCTCAGGCAATTTTGAGGGACGGACGATCTTGAATCTACTTGGGGGTCGAGAAGGTACATCATGGCCTTTGGAGGATGTACAAAATCCACAATACAAACCGGATTTTATCCGATTAAAGGCCTGTCGGGACAAACTGTATTTAGCGAGAGCGCGTCGCGTTCCCCCCTACAAGGATGACAAGATTCTCACGAGCTGGAACGCTTTGATGATTGCAGCTCTCGCCAAAGCTGCGCGCGTGCTTGACAATGATGACTATCGCGAGGCTGCCGAGCGTGCGCTGACGTTCATCGATCAGACATTAACAAGGGAAGATGGACGGTTATTGGCTCGCTATCGAGATGGCGAAGCCAAATACCTAGGCTACTTAGAGGATTACGCCTATCTAGCTTATGCTTTGTTGAATCTCTACGATACGACATTGGCCCCAAAGTATCTATCTAGGGTCCTCGAAATGACTCGGATTGTTCAAAGGCTCTTCGCGGATGAAAGAAAAGGGGGTTATTTTTATTACGGCAGTGATGCCGAGGAACTGTTGGCTAGACCCAAAGAGTATGATGACGGAGCGATGCCGTCTGGTAATTCGGTATGGGCTCATGTACTGAGTCGCTTAGCGGTGCTGACCGATGATGAGTCGATCACAAGCTGGCGCGATCGACAGATTGCCAACTGCTATGCGATTGCGAGCCGATATCCGACGGGTTTCTCCCACTTTCTCATGGCGCTGCAAGTCGCGTTGTCGCCGCCGATCACAGTGGTACTCGCGGCTGCAAACAGGGTTGATGAGGGACTCGACGAGTTGATCCGTACGGCGCGAACCTACGGCGGACCGCACGTGGCCGTACTGCTGCGCACAGACGAGTGGGTGTCCCAACTTGCCGAAATTGCGCCATTCACGTCGTCGCAAGTGCCACCAGCGGATGGCGGGGTCAATGCTTATGTGTGCGTGGGCTTCGCGTGTAGGCGACCCGTCTCTACAGTGAAAGCACTGATAGAGACGCTGTCGCAGGCGCACGGAACACGTGGTCATTCGCTTATTTGAAAAACTTGGGGTCTAGTTTTGACTTGTTTAATAAATCCAGGAAGGATTCTTCTTCATCTTCCGGGTTTAGCAAAGAGGCAAAATCTTCGGGCTCTGACCCGGCGGGCGCGCGGTCACTCCTCATCTGCTTAGAGGGTGATCGCAGCGGCGCTGCCTTTTGCCCAGAAGGGGTCTTTGCCTGCAACTCTGCACGCATTTTGGGTGTCGCCTCTTCTTTTACGCGCATGAGCGCTGCGATCGCTTCGGGATTCAGATGCTGGCCCAATGTTAGCGGATCTGCCTCACCAGCTGGTGTCGTGCCCGGTTTTACGGCTCCTTGTGTACTCTTTCCTTGGCGGTGCCCGGCCCGATCCGCTGTGCTTTGCTGACCCTCTGTTTCGCGCGCCGAGCGGCTAGTACGTCTGCGCGACTTACGTCCAGCCCCATGCTTCACGTCCTCGCGCTGTGCCTCTACATAGCCCATCTTTTGAAGCTCATCGAGAAGAAGATCTGGTACAGAGGTGACGATGAAGATCTCTTGTACGGCTGTGGTCGTTTTCGCGAGTAACTTAAGTCCATTATCCGTGAAATACTGAAACGTCAGGGACTCCCGATAACTTTTGGATGGGGCTATGGTGCCAGTCAAGATTGATTCAATCTCGTCAAGCTCGGCGATTTGTCGAAGCACCCGACCGAAATCGCCGATAATCGTGTGCATGACCTTGAGTTTTCCATCGCGATGACGCATGTCTGCCATGTGTTGGCCTCCGCTTCCCAGTTGAAATCTTACAGGATACCTTTATTAGTAGAGTAACGAATCAGGCAGGCACAAAGCAAGAGACCAACTTGAGCCACAGTGATCCCGCTTCCAATATGCTATACTTGGGCTCAGAGAAGAGAGCGATACGGAGTGGGATTCGCACGGCGAGGTGATGAGGCGACATGCAAGCGCGACATAGTGAGCGCAAGGCGGAGTTTGCCACTTCTTCCGGCATCCCGATTGAACGGGTATATGGGCCTGAGAGTGCGCTAACGATTGAAGAAGCTGTAGATAAATTGGGTGAACCAGGACAGTTTCCCTATACGCGAGGGATTCAACCGACGATGTACCGAGGCCGTTTGTGGACGATGCGCCAGTATGCGGGTTTTGGCAGTGCCACGCAGACCAACGCCCGGTTTCGCTACCTACTTGAGCAAGGTCAGACAGGTTTGTCCACAGCGTTTGATTTGCCGACACAGATTGGCTACGATGCGGACCATCCTTTTGCACGCGGGGAAGTGGGCAAAGTCGGGGTTTCGATCTCGTCGCTCCGTGATATGGAGACGCTTTTTTCAGGCATCCCGCTGGATCAGGTCAGTACGTCTATGACCATCAACGCGCCTGCATCCGTTTTGCTGGCTATGTACATCGCAGTCGGTGAAAAGCAAGGCGTTCCGATGGCCAAACTGTCAGGGACGATTCAAAATGACATTTTGAAAGAATACGTAGCCCGCGGTACGTACATTTATCCACCGCAGGCGTCGATGCGGCTGATCACAGACATTTTTTCATTTTGCGCGCAAAATTTGCCGTCCTTCAACACGATCAGTATCAGCGGTTATCACATGCGGGAAGCTGGCAGCACAGCTGTGCAAGAAGTCGCTTTCACGCTTGCCAATGCCCGGGCTTATGTGGATGCGGCGTTGGCGGCTGGTCTCGCTGTGGACGACTTTGCACCGCGATTATCTTTCTTTTTCAACGCGCACAATCAGTTCTTTGAAGAGATTGCCAAGTTTCGCGCGGCGCGCAGAATGTGGGCCCGCATTATGCGTGATACGTATGGCGCGCAAAACCCGAAATCTTGGCAACTTCGCTTTCACACCCAGACAGGTGGTTCGACACTGACGGCGCAGCAGCCTGACAACAATATTGTACGCGTCACCGTGCAAGCGCTCGCAGCGGCGCTTGGTGGCACGCAAAGTCTCCATACCAATTCGCGTGACGAGGCGCTCGCATTGCCTACGGAAGAATCGGCCAGAATTGCCCTTCGTACACAGCAGATCATCGCTTTTGAAAGCGGAGCAGCTGATGTGGTGGATCCATTAGGTGGCTCGTACTATGTAGAGGCGTTGACAGATGCCATCGAGCAAGAGGCGCTCGCGTACATGGAGATCATCGCAAGCCTTGGTGGTGCAGTGACTGCGGTGGAACAAGGGTATATGCAAAGAGAGATTCAACGCGCCGCGTATGAGACGCAACTGCGCATTGAAAGACAAGAAGACATCGTCATCGGAGTCAATTCTTATGCGCTAGAGCACGAGCCGGAGCCAGAACTGCTGCGCGTGGGTCCTGAACTTGAGCAAGAAGCTTGCGCACGGCTGGCAGATGTACGCGCCTCGCGGGACCAAGAGGCAGTGGATGCGGCGCTTAAGGCGCTACATACTGCAGCAAGCGGGGACGACAATCTGATGCCCCCGATTATTGAAGCCGTGCGAACGTACGCGACTTTAGGCGAGATTTGCGATGTGATGCGCGCCGTATTTGGCGAGTATCGGCCAGTATAAAGGAGGGCAATATGCCCATGAACCAGGGAGCTTCGACTCGCCCGATTCGCGTCTTGGTCGCAAAACCGGGGCTCGACGGGCATGACCGCGGCGCGCTGATTGTCGCACAAGGACTGCGCGACGCGGGCATGGAAGTTGTATACACAGGCTTGCGTCAGACGCCTGAGCAAATCGTGGCGGCTGCGATTCAAGAAGACGTCGATTGTATTGGCCTTTCATCCCTATCTGGGGCGCATATGGCGCTCTTTCCAGCGGTCATGGAAGCGCTTGGCAAAGAAGGAGCAACCGACATTCTCGTGATCGGTGGCGGCGTCATTCCAGCCGATGATGCGCGCGCCTTGCAGGAACTAGGCATCGCTGCTGTCTTCACGCCTGGAAGTACGATTGCACAGATGGCGGATTACATCCGTTTGCATGTGCGCGGTCATGTGTCGAGTGCACCTTTTACGCCTCCGGAGCAGATCGATCACGTAGGGCTCGCTGTCACGTCGATCGATCAGGCGCGTGCGCTTTACACAGACTTTCTCGGTTATTCGTTGGTGGGCTTTGAAGATCTCCCTGAACAGAAAATTCGCGTCGCTTTTGTCGAGACTGGAGCCACGCGATTGGAACTTATCGAGCCAACGCATGATGACAGCTCTGTGGCGCGATTTATCGACAAACGAGGGCAAGGCTTACACCACATTGCTTACCGGGTAGATGATGTAGCTGCATGGCTCATGCGGGCTCGCGAAGCTGGTTTGCGCCTGATCGACGAGCAGCCGCGCAAAGGGGCGCATGGTACGCAAGTAGCATTTGTGCATCCGCAAAGCACAAACGGTGTTTTGCTGGAGTTTTGTCAGGTGGAATCGATTGACCAACAGTAAGAGGGGTTAGCCACGTGGATGATAGGATCACTGATCTTGAGGATCGCAAAGCGCGCATCGAGCGCGGCGGTGGCGACCGTAGGATCCTCGCACAACATGAAAAAGGGAAGTACACCGCTCGAGAACGCATCGAGATGCTCTTGGACGCAGGTACCTTTCGCGAAATTGGGGCTTTCATTGAACACAGAGGTTCTCACTTTGGCATGGATCAAATGGATGCTCCGGCAGAAGGCGTTGTCACTGGCTGGGGTGAGATAGCAGGGCGCACCGTCTATGTTTTCGCGCAGGACTTTACGGTCTTCGGCGGCGCACTCGGAGAAATGCACGGCCAAAAAATCGCGCGCATTATGGATCTCGCCGCACAAAACGGCGCGCCAATTATTGGGCTAAACGACTCAGGCGGCGCGCGGATTCAAGAAGGGGTCGTGTCGCTTGACGGATACGGTCATGTCTTTTACCGCAATGCCATTTACAGCGGCGTCGTGCCGCAGATATCAGTCATTATGGGCCCTTGCGCGGGTGGCGCTGTGTACAGTCCTGCGATTACAGACTTTATCTTCATGGTGGAAAAGACCAGTCAGATGTTTATTACGGGACCCAAGGTCATTCAGTCTGTCACTGGAGAAGATATCTCCTCGGAAAACCTTGGTGGAGCGAAAATTCATTCTACTGTGAGCGGCGTTGCACACTTCATTGCGCCGAGTGAGGAACAGGTTTTGGCAGATGTTCGCACGCTACTCACCTACCTGCCGAGTCACCACGAAGAGCAGCCGCCCGTGCTGGCGCCCGATGAGCGACGAGAGCCGGATGAGGAAATCGTAAGTCTTGTGCCGACAGACAGCACCAAGGTCTACGACGTGATTGACGTGATCAAACGCATCGTAGACTTTTCCGATTTCTTGCAGGTCTCTCCGCACTTTGCCCGTAATGCAGTCGTTGGCCTTGCCCGCATGGGAGGTCACACGGTGGGGATCATTGCCAATCAACCTAAGTTTCTCGCTGGCGGTCTTGATATCGACTCTTCGGACAAGATTTCTCGCTTTATCCGATTTTGTGATTCCTTTTCCATTCCGCTCATTACTTTTGAAGATGTCACAGGATTCATACCCGGGGTTTCTCAGGAACACCGAGGCATTATCCGACATGGCGCCAAAATTTTATACGCTTATTCGGAAGCGACCGTGCCGAAGATCACCGTCATTTTGCGTAAAGCGTACGGGGGCGCATACGTGGCTCTCAATTCCAAAGCGATTGGAGCCGATCTCGTATTGGCGTGGCCTATCGCCGAAGTAGCCGTCATGGGGTCAGAAGGCGCGGCGAACGTCATTTTTGCACGTGAAATTGCGCAAAGTGCCGATCCGGATGTCGTTCGTGCGCAAAAGATTGCAGAATACAAAGAAAAATTTGCCAACCCCTATATTGCAGCGCAGGCTGGTATGATAGACGATGTCATTGATCCGCGAGAGACGCGTGCTAAGTTGCTCGATGCCCTACATGTGCTCGCGCATAAAAAAGTCGTTCGGGTCTCGCGTAAACATGGCAATATGCCGCTGTAATACACAAGGGAGAGTGCAAGACGATGCAACCACGTAGAACAGGTGTGGATCCGGAGAACTTGATAGCGGAATTTATGACGCTTGTTTCTATCGGCAGTCCATCACGACAAGAAGGGCACGTCGCAGCGTATATTCGCGGAGTCGCCGAAGAGCTCGGATTTGAGGTGGAGGAAGATGACGCGGGGGTTGCACTCGGCGGAGATTGCGGAAATTTGATCGTGCGTGTTCCGGGTGACGAACGGTTCGCGACGGTCCTCATGATGGCGCATATGGACACTGTGACGCCGGCCATGGGTATCAATCCTATTCGCGAAGGCGATCGTATTCGCAGTGACGGCACAACGGTGCTTGGCGCAGATGATAAAGCGGGAATCGCAGGACTATTACACATGTTAGGTGTGCTGTCAGCGACGGAAGAAACCAGACCCCCGCTGGAAATCGTGTTCACTGTTTGCGAAGAAGTCGGACTGCTCGGAGCCAAGGCGCTTGACACTTCGAAGCTGAAGGCAGAGTTCGGCTTTGCGTTTGACTCGAGCGGCGCGCTCGGCTTCGCGGTCGCACAAGGTCCGGCGCAAGCCAAACTCAAAGCGGTGGTCCATGGGCGTTCGGCGCATGCGGGCGTGGCACCTGAGAAAGGGATCAGTGCGATCGTCGTGGCGGCAGAGGCTATTACGCAGCTACCGCTCGGCCGTATCAATGCGCAAACCACGGCTAACATTGGCAAAATTTCCGGTGGACAAGCGACAAATATTGTTTGTGACCGCGTCGAAATCTTTGCGGAAGCCCGCAGTTTGTCCCCCGACGAACTCGCTATGCAGCGTGCAGCGATGTCGCGAGTGTTTGAAGAAACAGCCGCTCGGCATGGCGTGACTGTCGATCTCGAGTGGCAAGACAGCTACCCTGGACTCACGCTACATCCTGGCACGCCACTGCGCCTGATCGTCGAGGAGGCGATGAACAGTCTCGGCATTACGCCACACTTCGGATCGACGGGTGGAGGCAGTGACGCCAATGTGATTGCAGGTAAAGGCATACCTGTGGCCAACTTAGCGATCGGGTACCAGCAAATTCACACGCTCGACGAGTGGATCGCCACCGATGATTTGGTGACTGCCGCTGAACTGATGCTGCAAATCGTGCGTCAATGCGCCAAATCGGTAAAGGTCTAAATAAGGCTTACGCCTGTCGTCGACACTACGCATGCGCAGGTGGGTTGGACGGTCGCACATCTTGTACGGAGAAGGATTGGATGTGCGGATCTGCCAGACGGCTGGCCAACGCGACTTTGAGTGGTGTTTGGCCACCGTCTTCTTGACACAGACTAGACAGATGCCATGCGACTTCTTTGGCAGAACCAGAGACCGTGAGGCTGGTTGGTTGATAGGTTATCTTCACGATGATCACACCCCTTGTCCATGAATCTATGCCAGGGGCTCCATGGTCATGACAAGAAAGAGGAGCGTGACTTGTGTCGGATCCATCGATCGAATTCACAATCAGTCGGCAAACCCTTTATGAAGGTAAGATTGTTCACTTGCGCAAAGACCGTGTCCGTTTACCAAATGGCAAGGAGACCGATCGAGAAGTCGTCCTGCATCCAGGCGCAGTGGCTGTTCTCGCAATCATTGAAGACGATGTCTTGTTAGTGTCGCAGTATCGTTATCCGGTGCAAGCGCGGCTGTGGGAGATACCGGCGGGGAAATTAGAGCCGGGGGAGGATCCAAAGTCCGCCGCTGTGCGTGAACTCGCGGAGGAAACCGGTTATAAAGCCGGTAAGGTCAAAAAGTTGTTCACTTTTTTCACGACGCCTGGTTTTTCCAATGAGGTTCTGCATCTGTTCCTGGCCACTGATTTGGTGGCAGGCGAAGCACATCCTGACGATGATGAGTTTGTCGACTGTGAACGTGTCAGCAAAGAAGAAATATCGACACTAATCGCAACCGGGGACATAGTGGATGCCAAAACCCTGCTGGCTCTCGTGGCATTTCTGGGCGATCAACTGCCGAAAGGGTAGCTCGCGCTTCTTCTAACTTGGGGTCGTAGCGCATAGCCTCTGGCAGGGGGGATGCTCATGGCCGCGCGCTTTGCTACTGCTCGGTTTCGCTCGCCTGCACAGTCTCCTGGAAGCACTTCTATGCGTATTCCGGTCTTTTTTGCAGCCCTTTTTGTCACTGGCGTTTTTTGTGGTGCGGTGTCGATCGTTTGGTTCCCTAGTAGTTTGGCAGAAATGGTTGCGCGTGGATTTGATCAGGCGGTACCTCTCCTGCAGAACACTGCGAGCGCAGTAACGAGTGCGCGCACAGAACTGGCGTTTGCCTGTGTGCTGTTATTGATCGTTTGGCTGGCGTCTCAGTTGCCGCTTCTACCGATCGGCGGGTTGCTTCTCACTGGCGTCTGTTTTGTCCGTGGGGCATCTGTCGGCCTTTGTATCAGTGAGCTTTTTGTGCAGTTTGGGTGGCGGGGTGCGGGATTTGATTTGCTTGCGCTTGTGCCATGGAATATACTCACGGGAGGGGGACTTGTCCTCGCTTGCTCTGTCGGGTATGCACATGCGCGAAGACTGCGCAGGCTGTCGCTGCGTCAGGTTGAGGCGCGCTGGTGGTTCACCTTTCATGGTGCCTTTTTGTTCGCACTTGCGCTCTCTATCGCGGCCATGTGGGTGGAAGGGACGTTATCGCCTCCTGTCGCTCGCTTGCTGGCGTTAGGATAGGGGATGGCTAATGAAACGCTTTACTGTAAGGAATGAGTCGTTTGTCTGCAGTGTGTGTCAAACGTTAGTTCAGCCGCTTGTGGTGGGGTGTCGCAATCACTGCCCAAACTGTCTTAGCAGTCAACATGTCGACAAGAAACCTGGAGATCGGGCAGCAGATTGTGGGGGTGTGATGGACCCCGTATCCGTTTACATACATAGCAAGAAGGGTTATATGGTGGAACATCGGTGTCGTTCATGCGGGTACACATCGGTGAATAAATTGGCGCTCGAGGACCCGATTCAGCCAGACAGTCGCGAGGCTGTCATGAAACTGTCGAGTGTCAGCGCTTACCGCAAATGATTGTAGCGATTTCATAGGGGGACTCCATTGTGATCATCGGCTTACCAAAAGAACTCAAAGACAATGAAAATCGCGTCGCTCTTACGCCAGGCGGCGCCCGAACGCTCATTCGGGCAGGCCACACGGTATTAGTGGAAACGGAGGCCGGAAGCGGCAGTGGATTTCACGATGAAGATTATCAGTCGGCGGGTGCTACGCTTGTCACAAAAGCAGCAGACGTTTGGGAACGGGCAGACATGATCGTGAAGGTCAAGGAGCCACTGCCGTCTGAGTACGGCTATTTTCGGCCAAACCTAATTTTGTTTACGTACCTTCACTTGGCGCCGGAACTCGCGTTGACGCAGGCGCTCATGGACAAGCAGGTCGTGGCGATCGCGTACGAGACAATCCAGTTACCGGATCGCTCGCTCCCACTTCTGACACCGATGAGCGAAGTGGCAGGGCGCATGTCGATTCAGATCGGCGCGCAGTTTCTGGAGAAACCACAGGGTGGAAAAGGCATCGTCTTAGGTGGGGTGCCAGGCGTATTGCCAGGTAGCGTGGTGATTGTCGGCGGTGGGATCGTCGGCATGAACGCAGCGAAGATGGCTCTTGGCACCGGTGCTGATGTAACCATTATCGATCTGAATCCAGATCGACTACGGGCCTTGGACGATCTTTTTGGAGGACGTGTCAGGACGCTGATGTCTAACGAGTTCAATATTGAGCAAGCCGTGCGTACGGCAGACCTATTGGTCGGCGCTGTGTTGATTCCAGGGTCGCGCGCACCTAAGTTAGTAAGCGAGAAGATGGTCGAGCAGATGTCGAAAGGCTCGGTCATCGTAGATGTCGCGATTGATCAAGGCGGGTCGATTGAAACCATCGATCGGGTGACGACACATAGTCATCCTACGTATGAAAAGTATGGCGTCATCCACTATGCCGTGGCTAATATGCCAGGCGCCGTTCCGCGCACATCCACACTGGCGTTGACAAACGTCACGCTCCCTTATATGCTCCAGCTCGCCGGCAAAGGCTATGTCAGTGCTGTAAGGGACAATGCGGCGCTCGCCAAAGGCGTCAATGTCCTCGCAGGGCACGTGACCTATGAGGCTGTGGCCAAAGGATTGTCACTTCCTTACACTGCACTCGACACTGTGCTCCAAGGCGCATAGGTCTATATGCTCCCTCCATGGCATATACTCGGGCGCAACGATCCTTGTCCCGTATAGGTCTGGAGGGCTCTCGCTTGGTTAATCGATGGATCTATGTCGCCGTTTTTGCTGTGATGACCGTTGCCCTGGGTCTGCTCACCTTTCATGTGACGCAGACCCTACTTGTCGATGTCGCCGATGTGGGCCATGTCACACCGTTGTGGCATGAGTGGGCGACGTTATTTGTCGCAGGTCCTTGAATGGATATCTAGAGGCGGGGATGAAGGAGAGGTTGGCGTGGACCACGCACTCGAAGCGTTTATGCACTACGTCTCTGTGGAACAGGCGCTTGCAGACAATACGCGACAGGCATATCAGCGAGATTTGGCTGCTTATCAGGCATTCGTGCGGGAGAAAGGCATGAGCGACTGGTCGCAGACTTCTCGAACGAGTATCGTCTTGTACCTTCAGGATCTTCGCAAGAAGGGGCGGGCTACTGCGACGCTGACGCGCAATCTGGCCAGTATTCGCGCCTTTTACGCGTTCTTGACTCGTGAACGATTCATCGAGCGAGACCCGGCCCTGCACTTGGATACACCGAAGGCTGATCGTAGGTTGCCGGCAGTGCTGACGACGGAAGAGGTCGATCGTTTATTGACTATACCTGATCCTGCGCAACCTGCAGGACTGCGCGATCGGGCGATGCTGGAACTCCTCTATGCCACAGGCATTCGGGTTTCTGAACTGGTCATGCTCGACGTACCTGATGTGAACCTAACGGCATCCTATTTGCAGTGTTATGGCAAAGGTGCTAAGGAACGAATCATTCCGCTCGGTCAGATGGCGCGCAAAGCCATCGAAACGTATCTCTTGTCTGCGCGAACTGGTATGTTGCGAGAGCAGAGGGAGCCGGCGTTGTTTGTCAATCACCTAGGCGATCGGCTGACGCGTCAGGGCTTTTGGAAGATCATCAAAAAATATGCGTTAGCAGCTGGAATTACCGGGCATATTACGCCACATACACTACGGCACTCGTTTGCCACTCATCTGTTAGACAATGGCGCTGACCTGCGAGCCGTACAGGAGATGCTGGGACATGCAGATATCTCTACAACACAGATTTATACACATGTGACGCGTACGCGTCTTCAGGACGTCTATGCGAGGACTCACCCACGTGCATGATAGCATAGGAGAAAATGGCGCCTACAAGGCGAAGAGGAGTTGTCAGATGTGAATCATCGTCGTGTCATCCTTATTGTTCTCGATTCAGTCGGGGTTGGACAAGCACCCGACGCGGCTGCATATGGCGATGAAGGGGCCAACACACTTGGCCACACCGCTGCAGCAGCAGGTGGCTTGCATGTACCAAACCTAGCGCGACTCGGCCTGGGGCGCATCACGAACATTCTCGGTGTCACAGAGCAGGAACCGGCGCAGGTTGCCGGCGCATACGGGTACATGGTGCCTCAATCAGCCGGAAAAGACACGACCAATGGTCATCTGGAATTTGTCGGCGTAACGCTACGAGAGCCGCTGCCGACTTATCCGAACGGTTTTCCGGCGGAGATTATGAGGCCTTTTGAAGCGGCTATTGGGCGCAGTACACTTGGCAACAGGCCAGCGAGTGGAACCGTAATTCTACAGGAACTCGGAGAACAGCACGTACAGACCGGCCAGCCGATTGTGTATACGTCCGCTGACAGTGTCTTTCAAATCGCCGCTCATGAAAAGGTTATCCCGGTCGACGAGCTTTATCGGATGTGCGAGATTGCACGTGGATTGCTGAGCGGTCCGCACGCTGTAGGCCGTGTGATCGCTCGTCCTTTTGTCGGAGTGCCAGGCGCGTATACAAGAACGGCTAATCGTCGGGACTACTCGCGCGACTTTGGTCCTACGCTGCTTACGGCGCTGTCGGACAGTGGGGTATCTGTAATTGGGATCGGCAAAATTGAGGACATCTATGCAGGACAAGGCATCACGCAAGGCGTGCATACCGCTAACAACGCTGACGGTGTCGTGCAAACCATCAAGGTGATGAAAGCACAAGTCGGACCTGCGCTTATTTTTACGAATCTAGTCGATTTTGATTCCTTGTATGGACATCGCAATGATCCGATCGGCTTTGCTAAAGCGATCGAGGCGTTTGACCAGTCGTTTCCCGACATCTTGAACGCCTTGCAAGAGGATGATTTACTCCTGATTACAGCGGATCATGGTTGTGACCCGACGACCCCTTCTACTGATCATAGTCGCGAAGGTGTACCACTTTTGGCGTACGGAAAGTGGATGAGGTCACTTACCGCGATCGGGAGGCGTGATACCTATGCCGATCTAGGGGCGACAATTGCCCGTCACCTCGGCATTGAGTGGCGGGAAGGCGAAGACTTTTATGCGCAACTGGGAGGAACCACTTTATGAAACCAGCGGACGTGATTGCAACGAAGCGCGATGGGGGAGAGTGGACCAGTGATGAGCTGCAGTGGTTCCTCACAGGTTATCTCACCGGAGAAATCGCAGACTACCAAATGGCCGCCTGGCTCATGGCGGTGTGCCTGCGGGGAATGTCTGAGCGCGAAACCGCAGATTTGACGAGAATCATGGCAGAAAGCGGTGATCAAGTTGATCTGTCGGGGCTTGGTTCGCTGTCTGCAGATAAGCATAGCAGTGGAGGCGTCGGAGATAAGACTTCCTTGATTGTGGGCCCACTGGCGGCCGCGTGCGGGGTAAAAGTCGCTAAAATGTCCGGGCGCGGGTTGGCCCACACGGGTGGAACGATCGATAAATTAGAGTCCATCCCAGGGTTTCAGACAGACCTTTCACTAGAGCGTTTCATGGCTCAGGTAAAGCGCGTGGGCCTCGTCATTGCCGGGCAGACAGCCAATCTCGCGCCGGCTGACAAAAAATTATACGCATTGCGCGACGTGACAGGCACGGTACCATCGATTCCGCTGATCGCTTCATCAATTATGAGCAAAAAAATCGCAGCAGGTGCTAAGAATATTGTTCTCGATGTCAAAATGGGTGCGGGCGCTTTTATGCGTACACCCGAGGATGCCGCCATTTTGTCTAAAGCGATGACGGGCATCGGACGCCAGTTAAACAGACGCGTGGTCGCTGTGACCACTGATATGAATGAGCCACTTGGCATGGCGATTGGGAATGCGCTTGAAGTGAAAGAAGCCATCGATACGCTGCGGGGTCAGGGACCGAAAGACCTGTTGGCCGTGTCTGTGGCTTTGGCAGCGGAGATGGTGCGACTAGCACACGACATTTCACTCGACGAGGCGGTGCGTCGCGTACGTCAGGCCTACCATAGCGGGCAAGCCTGGCAGGTGTGTATGGACTGGATCGAGGCACAAGGTGGCGAGACGACTCCAACTGGCCCATCGCTTCCAGAAACTGCACAGAAAATCCCCGTACCGGCACCGCAGACAGGTGTAGTAGCTGCGATTAACGCTCTCACAATTGGCCAAGGCGCCATGGATCTAGGCGCAGGACGCGCTTATCTAGGGGCTCCGATCGATCAGAAAGTCGGCATTGTGTTGGCTCGTCGACGCGGTGACCACGTGCAAAAAGGGGACCCGATTGCCTTCTTGCATGTATCGCACCTAGATCATGTAGAACGCGTGCAGGGCTTGATACAGTCCGCCTTTACATTCTCCGATCAGCCGGTTGCGCCATTGCCGCTTTTCTACGGCCGGGTCGACGAAGACGGGAATGAGACCGATCTTCAGTCTTGGTTGGCTGCATTTGCATAGGAATCTTCGCTCAGAACACACTACCTCCAAGATACCTGCTGTTACTTTGCGGTAAGGAGGAGTTGTGTTTGCCATTTACGAGATCAGCCCGCAAAATGCGAGGGGCAGTGCTTGCTTTCGCCGCCAGCCTCCTGTTGCTCTCTCCGATTGTGTCAACAGCGCCAACAGCTTACGCAGCTAAGCTGCAGCCGGAACCTTCGGTCAGCACGCCGCAGTCGCCTGCACTTGCGCGCGAGGCGAAAGCGGCTGTGCTGATGGATGCGGCGACTGGAACGGTGCTTTTTGCCAAAAACGAACACGCGCACTTGCCCATTGCAAGCGTCACCAAAATTGCGACCATGCTGCTTGCCTTTGAAGCCCTCGATCGCCATCAGGTGACGCTCCAAGATCCCGTTCGCACCTCAGATTTTGCGGCGAGTATGGGTGGATCGCAGATCTTTTTGGAGCCAGGGGAGAAGATGTCGCTCGCAGAGATGCTAAAAGGCATCGCAGTGGGCTCCGCTAATGACGCCGCCGTCGCTGTCGCCGAGCACATCGCAGGCTCCGAAGCGCAATTTGTCGCGCTCATGAACAAACGCGCCGCGGAGTTACACTTGAAAGATACCCATTTTTCCAATGTTAATGGTCTGCCCATAGCTAACCATTATTCGAGTGCTTACGATCTGGCCGTTTTATCCAGAGAGTTACTCAGGCATGATCAGGTCACTACATATACGGGCTTGTACAGTGACCATCTACGCAAAACCTCCACTAAGCCCTTTTGGCTTGTCAACACGAACAAACTGATACGTTTTTATCCGGGCATGGATGGCCTAAAGACGGGCTTTACGGCAGAGGCAAAGTACTGTCTGGCCGCTTCTGCGAAGCGCGGTAACCTACGCATGATTGCCGTTGTGCTTGGTGAACCGACATCCAAGGTCCGAAATGCAGAAGTCACTGAGATGATGAATTACGCATTTAGTCACTATGAGGCGAAAGTGGTGTATGCCAAAGGGCAGATCATCACGCAAGCGCCTGTTTCCCGAGGGCAGACGCCTACAGTGCCGGTCGCTACAACGCGTACGGCTTATCTACTCGCGAGTCGTGTGGATCACCGGGTGATTGGTCAGGCAGTGACGGAGATCAGGCCGCTGGCGGCACCCGTGCGTAAAGGCGAGCGAGCAGGCGTGGTGAAAATCGTGGCAAATGGCGCTGTAGTAGCTGAGTACCCGGTCTATACCACCTCTGCAGTCGATCGTATCTCCTTGCTTGAGATGCTGGGCAGGGCAATGAGAAAGACGCTACTTCTCGGCGCAGGTCGATAAGGTAAAGGCACTAGATGACAAAATGACAGACGTCCCGACCGCTGGTCGTGGACGTCTGTCATTTTGTCACTTATCTAGTTGCAGTGGACAGGGCCAAGGTGCGCAACTGGCGGTTCCTCTTGGTTTCTAGTTGGACCTTTTTCTTGAGACATGCTTGGTAGTTTTTGTGGTCACGGATCTCGCGGTACCGGTCGATCAGTGTCTGAAGTAATTCGCGGCTCTCCGAGATCAGGTGGTGCTTCAATAGCGTACCGAGCGCCTCCTCATAGCTGAGTAATGCTGTTTCACGATCTCCTTTTAACCACTGCAATTGGGCACGTACGCGTAGTGCTTCCGCGTACTCAGGAGTATCGGGCTCGGCCCAGGAGAAACAACGTTCAAGACTGCGTTCGGCATCGTCATTCATCCCGCGTCCGACTTCACATAAGGCACGTTCTGTCCAGGCATTGGTGAGTCGGGTGAGTCGGCCTTGGTCATAGTAATCAGTAATGAGGGCCGAGATCGATTTCATAGCATCCCTAAAATTACCAAGCGAGCGATGCACGATCACCTCGTTCATCATCGCGTCAGTCAGCGCCTCCGAGCGACCTAGGACGCGATATAGGCGAACTGCTAGGCTTGCGAATTTGAGAGCGTTTTCCTTATCCCCTACGTCCATCAACAAGACGCTTAAAAAATGGCAGATTTCCGCAAAGTCTTGGTGTTGTACTGAGTCCTGCAATAATTGATAGCATTCAGTGGCCAGTGGCACGGCAGTGGTGCTGTCGCCCATGCGATAGGCACAGATAGCCATACTTCGATACGTATAAACAAGGAGGGAAGTAGGGGGGGTAGTCATTTTGCTCAAGTGATCAAGACCCTGGCTATAACAATAAAATGCGCGCGATAGTTGCCCAATACGCTCATAGTAATCGCCTTGTCGATTGGAACAATTCGCACCAACCAGATGATCGCGCGCGATCATCGCGTCTAAGGCCACTTCCTCATAGATCGTGAGCGCCTGATCGACAAAGCCCTGTAATTCGCGCGCAAAAGCAAACTCGAGCCGCAATTCAAGGGCCTGTACATAGAGAATGTCTGATCTTTGCAAGTCACAGATCATTTGCTCTGCCTGGGCGCCGTCACCTGCATGCAGTCTTTCTCTGATGTCCCTTAGAGCCTGGCTTTGTCTGCTTCTTTCCTCCATATCAGGGACCAAATAGTCTTCGCTGACGCCTAGCTGCTTAGCGATCATCGCAGCCACACGAAGCGACGGTGCGACACGATCCGATTCAATCTGACTGATCAAGCCAGGAGTGACATCTCCTTGCGCCAGTTCTCCCTGAGTGAGACCTTTGGCGACACGCAAAGCGCGAATCTTGGCCCCAAGCGTTTGTGGGTGTTCCTTAGTCATATCTGACCTCTTCTCGAAATCGTGATTGTATATTAGTATATCATACTATTGGAAGCACAACGTGGCCGCTAGTCTTCCCGTAAGCTGGTGGCGCGATCGTTCATGTTAGGAATTTGTGAAAGGTGGCGAATTCCCTCGAAATCCCACTAGTTTTGGCTCCTTGCAGGATTCTCCTTTAGCTTGCTCGAAATGAGAGGGGAAAGCGGATAAGCCCGCTTTGAGAACGCAGTTGCGCGGGGGGACGGAGCGAGACATGAAGGTAAAATTGGAGTCAGCGCATCGGGGTTCGATGCTCATCGCGTCACTCAGCGGAGAACTGGATGATCATGAGGCGGATACAGTCCGGACGATTCTCGATCGAGAGATGGAAAAATCAGGGGCAAAGCGCCTGGTTCTCGACCTAGCCGATCTCACGTTTATGGACAGCTCTGGACTTGGCGTTATTCTAGGAAGATATCGAAAACTGAAAGCTCAAGGTGGGCAAATGGCAATCGCCAATGTCTCGCCGACCGTTTCCAAGCTATTTGAAATATCTGGTATTCGTAAAATTATGACGGTCTACAGAAAGCGTGAAGATGCGGTTCACGCTCTAAAGGAGGAAGCTCTGTGAAACGCCCCAACGAAATGTCCATTACCTTCACCGCCTTGTCTGAAAATGAGGCCTTCGCTCGAGTGGCTGTCGCTGCGTTTGTTTCTCAGTTGAATCCCACGATGGAAGAGTTGACGGAAATCAAGACCGTGGTTTCAGAGGCAGTGACCAACGCAATCATTCATGGATACCCTGATTTAATTGGAGATGTCTTTTTGCATTGCAAGATATTGGGTGATAGAATGGAGCTCGTAGTGGAAGATCATGGTGTAGGCATTGATGATTTAGAAACCGTGCGCCAGCCTTTGTTTACGTCGCGTCCTGAATTGGAGCGTTCAGGCATGGGATTTACGATTATGGAATCCTTCGTCGACGAGTTTGAAGTCACTTCCGAAGTAGGGATGGGTACCCGCCTTCGACTGGTCAAGCGAATGGCGGCCCAGCAGGTCGCAGCCGGCAACGAGGTGTGAGACGATGGAGCAAGGAACGGCGCGAGAGTTGCCGAAGTTGACGGACGATCGAGTCCGCACTCTAATTGAGCTCAGTCAGGGGGGAGATTTATCCGCTCGCGACGAGCTCGTGATCGCCAATCAACGATTGGTTTGGGCGGTCGTCCAGCGGTTTTTAGGTCGCGGTTATGAACCGGACGACTTATTTCAGATCGGCTGTATTGGGTTAATGAAGGCAATCGACAAGTTTGATCTGAGTTACGATGTCAAATTTTCGACGTACGCCGTACCGATGATCATCGGTGAGATCCAGCGTTTTTTACGAGACGACAATACCGTCAAGGTCAGCCGCTCTGTGAAGGAGATGGCCAGACAGATTCGTTACACAAGAGACCGCTTGGCTAAGGAATTCGGAAGGCAGCCCCAGATTAATGAGGTAGCGCAAGCGCTCGGTGTGGAGCCAGCAGAAGTAGTGCTGGCTCAAGAGGCCATGCGAGTCCCTGCATCCATTCACGAGACGGTCTTTGAAAACGACGGCGATCCGATCTATTTGATGGATCAAATCGCGGATGCAGAACAGGATAAGTGGTTTGATAAACTGGCGCTTCATGACGCGCTTTCGCGCTTGCCAGAGCGCGAAAGACTGATCGTGTACATGCGTTTCTTCAAAGACAAGACGCAGTCGGAAGTCGCCGAGATGTTACATATTTCACAGGTGCAAGTCTCTCGGTTGGAAAAGCGGATTTTGCAGACAATTCGGGCCACATTGAAATAAGGTAAGGGGTTTTACCTCCCGATATCAGTGTCATAATCCCATCTCTGTTGGGTCATCCTAATGCTGCTTCGTGCAGTCACGCGGGTTTGAAAAAACCGCTGGATGAACTTCTGGAGGTGGGCCTTTTTGAGTATGAAACCCAATGTTTCTCAGGCGAAGTATCAGTCGTATCTGAGTGGTCGGCAGCCGACGAAACCCTGGTTTGCAAATGCCGTGCGCGCCTTTTTGACCGGTGGCACCGTCTGTCTTATCGGGCAGGGTGTACAGGAAACGTTTGTTCATCTTTTTCACTTCTCGGAGAAGACGGCAGGAAATCCAACCGTAGCCGTAATGATCTTCATTGCGACTTTGCTCACTGGGTTCGGCGTATACGACGTTTTCGGTCAGTGGGCAGGTGCGGGATCAGCGGTACCTGTAACTGGATTTGCAAACTCGATTACGTCAGCCGCGTTAGAGCACAAAAGTGAAGGGTATGTGATGGGCGTCGGTACCAATATGTTTCGCGTCGCCGGGCCTGTGATTGTCTTTGGCGTCGTAGCTGCCTTTTTCGTCGGATTGGTACGCTACCTGGTGGTGTCGTGATGGCAGAAAATAGACGCGTAGGAAAGCAAACGTGGTCGTTTGACTCTTTGCCAAAAGTCCTGTCGGCAGGTACTGCGGTAGGCCCCAAGGAAGGGGCGGGTCCACTCGGTAAAGCCTTTGATATCGTTCAGGATGACCCCTATGTCGGTGAGAAAACATGGGAAAAAGCTGAGCTAAAGCTTTTGGAACTCGCACAGCAAAAAGCGGTGGATGAGTCCGGGCTTGTGATGGCAGATATCGATGTCACCGTATCCGGTGATTTGTTACCGCAAAATATCACTTCTAACTTTGCCGCCCGTACGGCAGCTAGACCGCTTCTTGGCGTATATTCTGCCTGTGCCACTTCAATGGAGAGTGTGGCACTGGCGAGTCTTCTGGTGGATAGTGGCGCGTCTCGCTACGTTTTGGCCTCTACTGGTAGTCATAACAGTGCAGCGGAACGCATCTTTCGTACGCCTACAGAATATGGGGCGCAAAAACCTCCCACGGCCCATTGTACGGTTACGGGGGCAGGGGCTATCGTTGTCGGTCAGGGACAATCGTCCATTGGCATTCGCTATGCAACAATCGGCAAAGTCGTGGATCTCGGCGTGAAATCTCCTTGGGAGATGGGAGCGGCCATGGCGCCTGCGGCGGCCGATACGATCTTTCAGCATATGAGCGACACCGGACTTTCGCCAGATGATTATGACGCGATTGTTTCTGGTGATTTGGCACGAGTGGGGCACCCAATCGCCAAAGATTTACTCGAAAAGCGCGGGATCGACCTCGGTGACAAATTTATGGACTGTGGTATTTTGATGTACTCGCCCGATCAGGCAGAAGTATTCAGTGGTGGTAGTGGCCCTGGCTGTTGTGCATGTGTGACATTTGCCCACCTTCTGCCTCGCGTAAAATCTGGGGAGTGGCAAAGGCTACTGGTAGTCGCCACAGGTGCGTTGCTGTCAGTCATCTCAGCGGGTCAAGGCGAGACTATTCCTTGTATCGCGCATGCAGTCACCTTCGAACATGTGGACTAAATCGAAGTAGAGCTGTATAAAAGCCAGAGTTTTCCAGATTGGAGGCACGGGATGTCAGGTATAGGGATCTTTATCGCCGCCTTTGTCGTAGGGGGTCTCATCTGTGTAGTCGGGCAATTACTGATGGATTTGACGAAAATGACGCCAGGGCACGTGATGACTGTGCTTGTCGTCGCGGGCGCAGTGCTTGATGGCCTGGGTCTATACGACCCATTGATTAAGTTCGCTGGGGCAGGCGCCACCATACCGATTACGTCGTTTGGCAACGCTTTGGTCCATGGCGCCATGGCCGAGACGTCGCAGTACGGTTTGCTTGGTCTCATTACCGGTATTTTTGAAGTCACCAGCGCGGGCATCTCTGCCGCCATCTTATTCGGCTTTCTGGCGTCGTTGGTGTTTCGGCCACGGGGGTGACAAGCATGGAGCCAATAGATGTCAAACCGCGCGTGATTCTTGTGACAGACGGCGATCAGATCGCCCGAACCGCGCTCGAGACTGCGGCCACCCGCGTCGGGGCGCGGGTGATATCGCGTTCGGCAGGCAACCCCACGCCGCTGTCTGGGGCCGAGATCGGGTCCCTTATTCACACAGCGCTTCACGACCCGGTGGTCGTCATGCTCGATGACAATGGCGTCGGTGGAAAAGGGCGCGGCGAAGCTGCCATTGAAGTACTCATGAAAAGTCGGACGCTTCGCATTATCGGGGTGCTTGCAGTCGCCAGCAATACGCAGCATACGAGAGGTGCGAAGGTGGATTTTTCTGTTGATTGTCACGGGCACATCGTTGATGCGGGAGTCAATAAACACGGCTTCCGGTTTCGCTCGAAGCGAAAAATGGTGTATGGTGACACAGTAGATATTCTTCGCAGATACCACAAACCTTTGCTTATAGGGATCGGCGATATTGGTAAAATGAAGGGACGAGATGACGTCAACCACGGCTGTCCCATAACAACGGAAGCGCTCAAACTGATTATCGAATTGGATCCCCTAGCGCCTTGCTACCACCCTCAATGAATGCTATGCTCCCTCTACTTGCACATGAAGTGAGGCGAGCGAATGTTTCTTCAAGGTACGAGTAGAATAACGCCAGGCGGAGAACTCTCCATCGGAGGCGTGAACACGACGGAGCTCATAGAGCGGTTTGGAACCCCACTTATTGTCTATGATGAAGAACTCATTCGATCCCAGATGAGAGCGTATATGGAGCCCTTTAAAGGGCGCAACATGCCACATCGAATTGCGTATGCCTGCAAAGCGTTCTCGGCGATCGCGATCTGTCAGATTGCGCAACAAGAAGGACTATGGCTTGATGTGGTATCGGCAGGTGAACTCTATACTGCACAGCGAGCCGGTTTTCCGGCAGACCGGATTTTTATGCACGGTAATAACAAGACCCGCGAGGAATTAGAGATGGCGGTTCGCGCAGGTGTAGCCATGATTGTTGTGGATAACTTCTACGAGATCAGCCTGTTATCAGACGTGCTGAACGAGTACGACGCAACGATGGATATCTTGCTTCGCATTGCGCCAGGCGTTGATGCGCATACGCACGAGTACATTACGACAGGTCAGCAGGACTCGAAGTTTGGTTTTGACCTGTTTAGTGGCCAAGTCGATCAAGCGGTGGATCTCATCCAGCGAGAACACGCGCTACGCCTTGTGGGCCTGCACTCCCACATTGGCTCACAGATCTTTGATGTGGATGGTTTTCGCGCCGCCGCCCTGCGGATGGCTGACACAACCGTCCATTTAAAGACCAAATTTGGTCTGGCTTTATCGGTACTGAACCTCGGTGGAGGTCTTGGCGTGCGCTATACGCAAGCAGATATGATGCCTCCGATTGCCAAAGCCGTCGCTGGGATTCTGGATGTGACCGAGGCGGCTTTTGCAAAAGCTGGTGTGACTATGCCTACGCTGATGCTCGAGCCAGGCCGGAGCATCGTGGCAGCAGCCGGTACTACCCTCTATCGGGTCGGAAGCCGCAAACAGATTCCTGAGGTGCGAACGTACGTTGCCGTCGATGGCGGGATGACGGATAATCCTCGCCTCGCTCTTTATGGCGCCAAGTACGAAGCCTGTATCGCAAACCGCATGCTGAGTGTCGAACAAGAGACGGTGTCGATCGCCGGTAAATGCTGTGAGAGTGGGGATATGCTCATTTGGGACGCTGTACTGCCTGTTTCCCAACCTGGTGATATCCTAGCAGTATCTTGCACTGGCGCTTATAATTATGCCATGGCCAGTAATTACAATCGCATCGCGCGGCCCGCCGTCGTATTTGTACACAATGGGACAGCGCGTCTTGTGATTCGCCGAGAGACACTGAATGATCTCGTCGCGTTGGATATACCTTTTCTGCAGGACGCATAGGCACGTGCCGCTACAAGGGCGCGCAGACAGCATATAGTAACAGGACCAACTCGCGTTTGAGGAGGACCTATCGTGCTGACTGTAATAGCTTGGATCCCAAGGATCGCGCGCTTTTTTGGCATGTTTCGAGGTGTCGCTGGATTCGTCGGGCCGATTTGGCCGTATGTGTCTAAATACTTTCGTGGGCGGCGCATGCCGCAAGGGGCCTTTGCTCGTTAGTCAAGGAGCACCGCAACGGGCCCCCGGGTGGGGCCTTTTTTATCGTAACTTTACAACGCTACAGTCGCGTCTGTATACTGTTTCTATAACTGCATCGTACGTTTCTCCTTCAGGGCAGGGTGAGGCCGCATGGCCAATTCCCGATCGGTGGTGACGCGCAGCGCGCCAAGTCCACGAGCAATTGCATGAACTGGTGAAAATCCAGTACCGACGGTATAGTCCGGATGAAAGAGGGAGGCAAGAACCACAGCAGGTGTCAGATCGGAGTCTGACGACCTTGGTTTTTGCTTGCTTATTTCGCGCCCTGCCTTGTTCAGGGCGCTTTTTATTGTTGGTTGGGGCAGGAGGGGCGCAGTTTGTCACATGAAGAGTATATGCGGCTGGCTTTAACGCTCGCGCGCGCAGCCAAGGGGCGCACCAGTCCTAATCCGATCGTCGGTGCGGTGATCGTGCAAGGAGACCGGGTCGTCGGTATGGGGGCGCATCTGAAAGCGGGAACGCCGCATGCGGAGGTACATGCTTTGCAGATGGCCGGGCCGCTTGCCAAAGGAGCTACGGTGTACGTCACACTAGAACCGTGTGCACATTTTGGACGCACGCCACCGTGCGCGGATGCGCTTATCGCAAGCGGCGTGGGTGCTGTGTATGTGGCACTAGAAGATCCCAACCCTGCCGTGGCTGGCCTTGGCATTGCGCGCCTGCGAGCAGCGGGAATTATGGTATCAGTTGGCCTTTTGGCTGAAGTCGCGCAGGAAGATAACAGACCGTATCTACACTATCGTAAGACCGGACGTGCCCATGTGACCTTTAAATCGGCGATGTCTATGGACGGCTTTATCGCGTCTTCAAACCCGGGTGCCGAGCCTTATCTCACGGGAGTACCGGCGCGCGACGCAGTGCATCGACTTCGCGATCAGGTCGATGGGATCGCTGTTGGCGTGGGTACCGTTCTCGCGGATGATCCGTTGCTAACCACGCGCTTAGCTGATGGGATCGGAAAAAATCCGGTGCGCATCGTTTTTGACAGTCAGTTGCGGACGCCTGTAGAAGCGCAGATTTTGCGCGACCGAAGCGCGCCGACGTGGCTTTTATGCGGGCAAGAGGCTAGTGCCAAGGCCGAGGCTTTGCTTAACGAACGCGGTGCACGGGTCCTGCGCTTTGCCACTGCGGATGACGGCCATTTGCCACTCGCTGATGTTTTGACAAGGCTCGGCCAGGAGGGGATTCTCGATCTTTTGTTAGAGGGTGGTCAGACGCTTGCTACCCGTTTTTTGCAAGCGCAACTGGTCGATCTTCTCTGGCTGTTTCACGCGCCAGTGTTGCTTGGCGGTGGGGTCAAAGTACTCGGCGCAGAGCTTGGAGTGGGTATCAGGCTTGCTCACTGTCAGATCAGTCAGATCG
The DNA here is from genome assembly GCA_026627345.1 of Bacillota bacterium. Taxonomy (GTDB): domain Bacteria; phylum Bacillota; class Bacilli; order Alicyclobacillales; family SLC66; genus JAPNUJ01. The sequence continues at coordinate 26,617 of JAPNUP010000179.1, forward strand.
GACAAGATACGCTTACCGTTGCAAAGCCTGTCTATGCCGCGGACCAAGAGGGAGGCTCTAGGTGTTTACAGGATTAATAGAAGAAGTAGGCACCCTTTTGCAAGTCGAGCGTGTGCATGATGGAGCTCGATTGGTGATTGCGGCCAAACAGGTGCTTGGCGATGCCCGTATAGGGGACAGTATCGCAGTCAGTGGTGTGTGTCTCACAGTCACAGGGCTTTACAATGGCTCTTTTGCGGTAGATATGGTGGCTGAGACATTAGCCCGTTCGACACTGTCACGCGCCCGCCCTGGCGATCGCATGAATCTGGAACGTGCCATGTCCGTACAAGACCGATTTGGCGGGCACATCGTAGCGGGGCATGTAGATGGCACAGGAGTTATTACAGGCGTTCAGAACACCGGGATGGGCACCATCTATACCATTACCACTAAGCCCGACCTGACACGTTACATTGTAGACAAAGGTTCGATTACCGTCGATGGGGTCAGTTTGACGGTGATGACCTGCGAAGCGGATCGCTTTCAGGTATCGCTGATTCCGCACTCGGCCAATGCCACGACGCTTGGCACGGCGAGAAAAGGCCAGGCTGTAAACTTGGAGGTAGACGTCCTCGCAAAGTATGTGGAGAAGCTGCTGACACCTCAGGTTCCTGGCGAGGAGCGTGGGCTGACGGCGCTTCGCTTGCGGGATCTTGGTTATTAGGAAGGGGCGAAACACTGTGTTTGCAACGATAGAAGCGGCGATAGAAACACTGAAAAAAGGGTCTGCCATCATAGTCGTCGACGATGAAGATCGAGAAAATGAGGGCGATTTCGTTGCCTTGGCAGAGTATGCCACGCCTGACGTGATTAATTTCATGATTACACATGGGCGCGGTCTTGTGTGCGTACCGCTCGAAGAGAGCCGCGCGCAGGCGCTGCAACTGCATCCGATGGTGGAACATAACACTGAAACCCACGCGACGGCCTTTACCATTTCTGTTGATCACGTCTCTACTGGGACCGGCATCTCCGCAGTCGAGCGCGCGGCCACTATCCAAGCGCTGATTGACAGTGACAGTCGACCTGAAGATTTTAAAAAGCCGGGGCACGTTTTTCCGCTGATCGCCAAAAGTGGGGGCGTACTGAGACGTGCTGGTCACACTGAAGCGGCTGTGGATCTGGCGAAGCTTTGCGGGGCGGCCGCAGCCGGTGTCATTTGCGAGGTACTAAAGCCCGACGGAACGATGGCGCGGGTGCCAGACCTGCAAGAGCTGGCTGTGGAACACGACCTACTCATGATCACCATTGCCGATCTGATCGCTTATCGCAAAGCCAGCGAGACGTTTGTCTTTCGCGCTGCCGAGACTGAATTGCCGACTGAGTACGGGACGTTCAAACTGATTGGTTATACGAATGCCCTGGATAACAAGGAGCATGTGGCACTTGTCATGGGAGAGATTCACCCTGATGAGCCGACACTTGTACGGATGCACTCCGAATGTCTGACAGGTGACGTGTTTGGCTCCTGTCTATGCGATTGCGGGCCGCAGTTACACACTGCGCTAGAAGCGATTGCGAAAAACGGTTCGGGTGTGCTTGTCTATTTGCGTCAGGAAGGCAGAGGTATTGGTTTGCTGAACAAGATTCGCGCCTATCATTTGCAACGCCAAGGGCTGGATACGGTGGAAGCCAATCAAGCGCTGGGTTTTCCTCCCGATCTGCGTGATTATGGTATCGGGGCCCAGATTTTGCGTGATGTAGGGGTCGGGCAAATGCGCCTTTTGACGAACAATCCACGTAAGATCAGCGGGTTGTCCGGGCATGGTCTGCACGTGGTAGAACGAGTTCCACTGATCATTAGCAGTAGTCCGTTGAATGAGCGCTATCTGTCTACCAAGATGACAAAGCTGGGTCATATGTTACAATCGTAGTCGATTCGATACTGAGGAGTGTCATTCATGGGTCAAGTGTTTGAAGGTCATTTAATCGGTCAAGGTTTACACTTCGCCATTGCGGTAGGGAGATTTAACGACTTTATCTCCATGCGGCTACTCGCAGGGGCACAAGACGCGCTAACCCGTCATGGTGTGGACCCGGAAGCTGTGTCAGTCGCATACGCGCCAGGTGCATTCGAGCTTCCGCTGGTCGCCAAATTACTTGCGCAAAGTGGTAAGTATGACGCGGTCATCACCTTAGGCGCGGTGATTCGTGGGTCAACGCCGCATTTTGATTATGTCGCAGCAGAAGCGGCCAAAGGCGTGGCAGGCGTTTCCCTGCAAACCGAGGTGCCTACGATATTTGGTATTTTGACAACCGATACGATTGAACAAGCGATCGAACGGGCAGGGACGAAAGCAGGAAACAAAGGCTGGGAGGCGGCCGTGACAGCCATTGAGATGGCCAATCTCAGCCGCGCTATTCGCGCGTGACACTCGGCGTGATCAAGACCTTGTATCAAGCAAAGTCTGCCCATCAAGACCTTTATGTGGGTGAGCGAAACGGCGTTCGCTTTCTGCGTTTCGGTGGCATGCACGCGGGTTGGCAAGGGGCATGTGTTGTCAAGCATCCTGAGCGTTTGTATTTCCCGTATCAGCAGGCGTTCTCTTTGCATGTCGCTTTTCGACCAACAGTCAAGTCTTTTTTGGCGGTCGGCGTCGGATCCGGAACCGCGATTTCACACGTGCATCGTCGCCATCCGCAAGCGCAGATTCTGGCGGTTGATCTGGACGGTGAGGTGCTTGATGTAGCCAAACGGTTCTTCTCCGTGCCGACTGATGATCGCGTGTATTATGTGGAGGCGGACGCACGTGCGTACGTACCGCGGATGCGCTCGCAGTTTGATCTGATCTTCATCGATGCTTTTTACCAGGAAAGAACGCCAAAAACTTTTTTGTCTCCAGTATTTCTTGAGGCAGCGGCTTCGCGGATGGCGCCTGGCGGGACGTTCGCCATGAACGTTATCATGAGGACAGAGGGAGAGCATAGCGACCACTTTATTCGCTTGTACGAAGCCCTACAATCGACGATTGGACCGACCTGGATGCTGCCGATTGGCGTGTCCCCGTATTCGCCACGCAACATTATTTTGTTTGCTCAAAAGAGTCCAGTGATCGTAGATTCCGTCGCACAGGTACGCGCGCGTGCTAGAACCGAAATCGCGCGTTATCCGGCGGTATATGCGCCATACGCACGATTGCTACCGCTGTTTTTACGGCGATTATAAAGGGGAGGCGTCCAATGTTCGATTTTTTCGGTCCAGATATGATTTTTCGCGTGATCGGTTTCGTGATTGCCATTGTGGTGCATGAGTTCGGGCATGCTTTGATGGCTCTACTCGTGGGGGACGATACGGCCAAGCGTTCTGGACGCGTCACGCTCAACCCGCTCGCGCACTTAGATGTGATCGGCCTTTTGATCATTTTCATTGCGCCTTTTGGATGGGCCAAGCCAGTCATGTATGACCCGCGTAATATTCGGATCAATCGCCGCTTGGGGACCATTCTGATCGTCCTTGCGGGGCCTGTGATGAATGTGATCACAGGACTGATCTTCATCCTGATTCTCATGCCTATTGTGCACTCGGTGGCGCCATTTTGGACGACTACCCTCGGCTCTTTCGTGTTCAACGCAGTGAACTGGATTGTGTTTATCAATCTTTCACTGGCTATTTTTAACCTTATTCCAATCCCACCGCTCGATGGGTGGCAGATCCTCCGTTCATTGCTACCTTCTCGAGTCCAATTCAAACTTTTCACATTTGAACGCATCGGACCGTTTATTTTGATTCTCTTGCTATTAACGCCGATTGGACAAGCGATGTTTGGCGCCATTATCGACGGCGTGATCGGGTGGTTCGGCATCGCATGAGTGAGCTGCCCGACGAGCCGTTTCGCCTGCAACTGCACTCTTTTGAGGGGCCACTGGATTTGCTGCTGCACCTGATTGAACGCGATGAACTTGATATCTACGAGATTCCGATCGCCCGTGTGACTGATCAATACCTCGCTCTCTTGCACGATTCGCTCGACTCGCATATGGAAGTCGCGAGCGAGTTCATCGTGATGGCGGCTACCTTGATTGCACTGAAAGCGAGATCTCTTCTTCCCCGCCCAGAGCCTACGCAAGTTCAGTTGCAGTGTGATCTAGACGCCGAATATGTAGATCCTGAATGGGAGTTGACTCAGCGTTTACTGGAGTATCGCGCTTACAAACAAGTGTCGCAACAACTGCAGGAGTTGCAGCAACGGCGAAGTCAAGTGGTAGGGCGTATGCCGCTGGTCCTCGATGCTTATCGTGTTGAATCATCCGTGTCGGACGTCCTGTCTGGGGTTACCTTGGAGACGCTGACCGCCGCATTTGAACGTGCTCTGCAACGGGTGGTGCCGGTACGTGAAGTGAGTGTCGTGCGTGATCGCGAGACCGTTGCGGATCGCATGCGCAGGATCGAACGGCAGTTACAACAGGGACGGCTCCTCTTTGCGGACTTATTGACAAGACCTAGCCGAAGGGAAATCGTCACGGTATTTTTGGCTATTCTTGAACTCATGAGAATGAACAAGGTGATTTGTTACCAAGAAGGGTTGTTTGGAGCTTTATGGATCGACCGGAGACTGAGTTAACGAAATCAGATCAGCCGCTGGAAACACTTGATTGGTTGCCAGCTTTGGAAGGACTGTTGTTTGCTGCAGGCACTGAAGGGCTTACGGACCGTCAGATTGCCAGTGTGTTCGCTTTACGTACAGACCAAGTGCGATACGCCTGTGAACGTTTATTCGAGCGGCAAACGCAAGAACAGCGGATGTTTCGGGTCGTGCGCATGGCAGATACCTGGCAACTCGTGACGCATCCGGAGCTGACGCCGTACCTGAGAGAACTGGCGCTTGCACCGACGCCTGCGACCTTGTCAAACGCCGCCCTCGAGGTGCTCGCGATCATCGCCTATAAGCAACCTATCACAAGGTCACAAATTGAAGAGATTCGCGGTGTCAAATGTGAGAAACCGCTCGGAACCCTGATGGCGCGCGGTTTGATTGAGGAGGTAGGGCGAGCGGAGGGCCCTGGGAAACCATATCTTTATGGTACAACCAAGGAGTTTATGGACTACTTTGGAATTCCTTCGGTTAACGAACTCCCGCCGATTCCAATAAGTGAATGAATAGTTAGTTTACGGGTTATTCTACCCTCGAACAATTGGGTGGAAGTGGGGGATAACCTGTGGTTGTATGGCTGGTGCTGATTTTGCTCATTGTACTGGTAATCCTGTTGCTTTCACTTCCGCTGTCCCTCGCCGTTCATGCATCTTACCGTAACCAGGTATTTGAATTTTCCCTCAAACTGCACTATTTGCGGGTGATCCAACACACTTTTCGTTCTGGGAGGCCGGATTCAAGCACGGCCCATCCTACAGAGTCTCAATCTCCGATTCCTGCAGAACAGCAACCAGGTCTGATCGAGCAGTTCGACCGCTTAATGGATCTACTTCCAGATGTCAGAGCCCGTATTGTCGATTTTCACATGAAGTCTCTGCGCTGGGAGTCTACGATCGGACTCGGGGATGCTGCGCATACAGCGGTAATCTCTGGTCTTGGTTGGACTGTCAAAGGACTTGTCATGGGCATTTTGACAGACTGGTTCGCCTTTGATTGCCACCCCGAGCTTTCGATCGTCCCTGTTTACGGTGACTTGGCACTGACGACTGAGGCCACCTGCATACTGCGCTGTCCGCTCGGTAAAGCTATGTGGGCGGGCTGGAGACTATATCGGCTACTACGTTCTGAGAAGGGGAGGGACGCCCATGCTAATGGAAGAGCATCCAATCGGTTCCCTGATGCAAACGGCGATGGAGAATCTGAAAGAGATGGTGGACGTGAACACCATTATAGGCGATCCAGTTGAGACGCCAGATGGAAGCGTCATCTTGCCAATCTCGCGTGTCGGTTTTGGCTTTGCTGCGGGGGGGAGTCAGTACCGCACACGGCGGGAATCACTCGGCCCAGGAGCCGCGAACCCAGAGCACCTGCCATTTGGCGGTGGCGCTGGTGGTGGCGTTTCTATCAATCCAATGGGCTTTCTCGTAGTCGGTCATGGGAACGTCAAGTTATTGTCAGCAGAGTCTGGCAATCAGTTGTATGATCGCTTGATCGACCTAGCGCCGGCCATCATGGATCGACTAGAATCATACGCCAAAGGGCGCACGCATGTGGCAGCAAATACTGGCGACCCCGTGATGTAAAAGGTATTCATTCACATGCTTCTATTTTACAAGCGCCAGCCGTCTTTGCTGCGCTTGTTTTTTCTTCTCAGGCGGCTTCTAGTAGAAGGGGGATTCTATATGGACAAGGTGGCGCATAGGGTAAAAGAGCGAAGTGGACAACCAGAGATCAGTCGTGTCAAGCGCCTAGTTGTCACATTATGCAGCTCACTCATGGTCGTAGGACTCATCTGGCAACCGCTTAGCGCTGACGCGCGCACGCGCACACGTCTACCGCAAGTCGCCGTACCGAAGGTCGTGTCTCAGGCGCCGGGCAATTCTGCCGAGACTGCGTGTCTCATCGATGTCGATACGGGCAGGATTCTGTACGAGAAAAACGCTGATAAGCGCATGCGCATCGCCAGTTTGACAAAAATCATCACGGCATGGATTGCGGTGCGTTCGGGTAAGCTCGATCAGGTTGCGACCGCTTCACAAAATGCAGTACGACAAGAAGGGTCTTCTATTTACTTGGCACCAGGCGAGAAGCAGACGCTTCGCGCACTGACTTACGCACTTATGATGCGCAGCGGTAACGACGCTGCGACGACCATTGCTGAGTTTCTCGATGGAAGTACGGAGAAGTTCGCCGAGCACATGAATCGCGATGTCCGTGGACTCGGGCTTACCCATTCCCATTTTGTAAACCCGCACGGTCTCGATCATGACGAGCATTATTCCACGGCACATGATATGGCCGTGATTACCGCAGCGGCGTTACACAATCCGGAATTCAAGAAAATCGTGTCTACGCGCGCCTATACGATTCCCTGGCAGGGGCAAAAATGGGATCGCAAGATGCGCAACAAAAATAAGCTTCTCTGGATGATGGACGGTGCGGATGGAGTCAAGACAGGTTATACCAAAAAGGCGGGTCGTTGTTTAGCTTCCTCTGCGACCAAAGACGGTCATCAAGTGGCATTGGTGGTGTTGCGCGATGGTAATGACTGGGTAGACTCCATGCACCTGCTTACCTACGGGCTAACAGGCTACGAACGACGTAATGTCGCTGAATTGGTGCATCGCGATTACGTGGCGGCCGTCCGTTACGGTGTGCGAAATGATGTTGCTCTGCGTACACTCGGCAGCGTGACCTACCCGCTCCTGCGCGATGAAACGGCAGAGATCGAAGCACGTACACAAATCAAGACCCTGTCAGCACCAGTGCGAAAAGGGGCCGTCGCCGGTCGCGTAGAGTACTGGTTCAAGGGGCAGAAGCTGGGAGCGGTACAGCTTGTGGCAACGGAGTCTGTAGAGCCAAAAGGCTTCTGGGGAAGGTTGCGGGGCATCTTCTCCTGAGTGTACAGCTAACGATCATCCATGCCGACGAATGGGAGAGGGGTGTCGGCCATGATGAACGTGATTTGGGTGACGCTATTTGGCGTCGGGATTGTCGTTGCTGGGTTCACCGGCCATATAGAAGCTGTCACTGCAGGTATTTTAAATGGGGCTAAAGACGGTGTTTTCGTGTCTTTTGGTCTGATCAGCATTATCGCCTTCTGGCTCGGTATGATGAAGATCGCCGAAGACGCAGGGTTAGTCGCGTCCGTGTCAAAGTGGGTGCGACCGTTCGCCAGATGGTTGTTTCCTTCCGTCCCTGTGGATCACCCAGCTATGGGGTCGCTGATAGCCAACATGAGCGCCAATATTCTGGGCTTGGGGAACGCCGCAACCCCACTTGGGCTAAAAGCGATGCGGGAACTGCAGGAGCTGAATGATAAAAAGGACACCGCGTCAGATGCCATGTGCACCCTGTTGGCTCTAAACACCGCGAGTTTGACGCTGATACCTGCTACCATGATCGGCTTGCGTATGGAGTTTCACTCCACGTCGCCAGCAGGCATCGTCGGTGCGACCGCCGTCGCAACTTTGGTGGCCACTGCAGCTGCCATTGTGCTGGATCGGCTCTTTCGTGCACGTTCTCGTCGTGTCAAAAGGGAGGGGATCACGCGATGATGGGGGTCCTCTCGACCGTATCCACTTGGGCATTGCCGATGACCTTGGCCTTCATTTTGCTTTCCGGCGTGGCTCGCCGCGTGCCCGTCTACGATTCGTTTGTAACTGGCGCGAAAGAAGGATTCGGTACGGCGATCAGTCTCATCCCGCAACTGATCGCCATGATGGTTGCAGTCAGCGTGTTTCGCGCGTCGGGCGCCTTGACGATGCTTGTACGAGCACTGGATCCACTATTACACCTCTTACATTTTCCTCCTGAGTTGCTGCCACTCGCGTTACTTAGACCTATTTCCGGCTCTGCCTCTTTAGCGCTTGTGATCGATGTATTTAAAATCCATGGACCGGATTCTTTTCTTGGCAAAATAGCGTCTGTGATGCAGGGGAGCACAGATACCACGATGTATGTGCTAACGGTGTATTTTGGGAGTGTTGGCATACGCAATCCACGATATGCGGTAAAAGTGGGCCTACTCTCTGATCTTGTCAGTGTTATTGCCTCTGTGTTTTTTGTGACATGGATGCTACAATGAAAGTATGAAAAAGGGCGAAATGAATCGAAAAGCAGGATTTACGGCAGTGAAGAAGGATGCTGTGTCAGCGCCGAAAGTAGCGATATCGGCAAATAACACGGTACAGGGACCTATGCGTCTGCAAAAGATGCTTGCCTCGGCGGGTGTTGCCTCGCGGCGTCAATCAGAAGAGTGGATTGCAGCTGGACGTGTTCAGGTCAATGGGCAGGTCATACGGGAAATGGGTTTTCAGGTTACGGCCCAAGACCGTGTGGTGGTTGACGGCAAACCGATCGCCGGTCCTGAGGAGCTGGTGTATATCTTGTTGTACAAGCCTACGGGATGTGTAACAACGACCTCTGACCCTTATGACCGCAAGAAGGTGACGGATTTTGTGACGGGGGTAAAAGCCCGTCTCTTTCCAGTTGGACGGCTGGACTATGAGACAGATGGCGCGCTCATCTTGACCAACGATGGCGAGTTGGCCAATCGTCTGATGCACCCGCGGTTTGGGGTCACGAAGGCCTATCAGGCGGTCGTTCAGGGGCAGATGACTGCCGAAACGATCGCAATCCTCGAGCGCGGCGTTTTGCTTGATGGGGAAATGACAGCACCTTCACAGGCAGTCATGCTCGGTACAGACGGCAAGACGACCAAGATTGAGATCCGCATTCACGAAGGGCGCAATCGACAGGTCAGACGCATGTTAGAAGCTGTACGCCATCCCGTTCTGTCGCTTACGCGCGTCGCGTACGGACCCCTCTCTTTGCGTGGACTGCGACCCGGTACTTGGCGTCATCTTACTGAGTACGAAGTCCAACTGTTACAGACGCCCCCGGCGCCTGCCCAAAAGCCGCGCGAAAAGGGACCTCGTAAAAGACGATCCTGATCAATTTGCAGAATGTCTATTCTCTCGTGTACTCTTGATATGAGATCTATTAGGTTGCTAGGGATCTGAATAGGGAGGTTTGTGCGATGGAAGCTCTCAAGGAACGTGTACTCGTGGTAGACGACGAGGACCGGATTCGCCGTCTGGTGCGCATGTATCTAGAACGTAACAACTTTGAGGTAGACGAAGCACAGGACGGGAACGAAGCGTTGGCCAAGGCTTTGGAAACCAGCTATTCATTGATTATCCTTGATCTGATGCTGCCTGGGATGGATGGTAGAGACGTGTGTGCGGAAATTCGCCAATATAAAGAGACACCGATCATTATGTTGACGGCCGCAGGTGATGAAAGTCAGCGTGTACAAGGGTTTGAGATCGGCGCCGATGATTATGTGGTCAAACCTTTTAGTCCGCGCGAGCTGATTATGCGCGTAAAGGCGCTATTGCGCCGTAGTGGTGTCAATTTGGTAGAGAGCCAGCCTTCTATGGGGCATCTCCTTACATTTCCTGGGCTGCTCATTAATATTGATGCGCGTAAAGTCATTGTAGAAGAGCAGGAAGTGATGCTCACGCCAAAAGAGTTTGAGCTGTTGCTCTATCTTGCCCAGCGGCCCGAGAAAGTCTTCAGTCGCGAGGAACTGCTTCGCGATGTCTGGAATTATCAGTTCTTTGGCGATCAACGCACCGTGGACACGCATGTCAAACGTCTGCGCGAGAAACTTGGACGGGCCTCTGAACTGGTCCCACATCATATACACACCGTCTGGGGTGTAGGGTATAAGTTTGAGGTCTCTGAGTAGTGATTCGGCGTAGTATTGTACTGAAACTATGGTTGACGATCATCGCGCTGGTGGTGGTCGTTTTAGCTATTCTATCGCTCTATTTGGAGCAATTCTTTGACTCTTATGTGGTCACGATGCAGCGGCGAGACCTGATGAGCCAAGCCATCCTCGTCAGTGAATTACTAGAACAAGAACCGGATCCGGTTCTTGCGTACGATATCGGCGTCCACGTGGTGACAGAATTGCATAGTCACTTGGATATCGTATCGCCGCCTGAAGAAAACGTCAGTATGCGTCATTTTCTGCAAGGTCTGAGTGCGGAGCAAAGAAAGCAGCTCTCCGAAAATCAACCGATTATTTTGCAAGGCATACCTTCTTTTATGAAATCACCGGATCCTCTAACGGATATGTATGCGTTGGTTCCTGTCGTTTTGTCATTCGGTCAAACCACTGCATTCGTTGTCATCTCTGAATCGCGCGATGTGGCAGGAAACCCGGCTGGAACAATTGGTGGTTTTATATCCGTCGCAGTTTTGGTTGGGCTGCTTATGACGACGGGCCTGGCTTTTGTGGTGCTGAAAAATTTGTCGCGCCCGTTACTTGAAATGAACCTCGCAGCAGAACAGATGGCTCGCGGTCAGTTTGATATGCGCGTACGCGTCGTCACGCGAGACGAAGTAGGGCGCTTAGGAAATACGTTTAATCACGTGGCCCAAGAGCTCGAAAAGTCTGTTTACGCGTTGACTCAGGAAAAAGAGGAGATCACAGGCATCCTGAGTGCCATGATCGACGCGGTCATCGCGACTGACACTGAAGGTCAGATTACCCTCTTAAACCCAGCCGCTAAACAGCGAATACAGCACAATCGGGCGCTATCCAATGATGAAACATCATCGATCGTTCTCCCACAAGAGTTAGTGCAATTGCAAAAGGACACACTAGAAGCGAGACAGGCAACCACACGCGAGTTTGAATGGAACAGGCACACACTGATCGCTCACATGACCCCTTTGTATGCACCGAACGATCCTTCCGTACTGCGTGGAACTCTGGCAGTGGTGCGCGACGTGACCGACGAGCGTAAACTGGATCGTTTACGTAAAGACTTTGTGACTAACGTCTCGCATGAACTGCGCACACCCCTCGCGATGCTGCAAGGGTATGCAGAGGCATTGCTCGATGATTTTGGTGACGATCCGGAACAACGGATGGAATTCATTCAGATTATCCATGACGAATCTCTTCGTATGCGGAGGCTCGTCAATGAATTGCTCGATCTGGCTCAGCTCGAATCCGGACATTTTTCGATGCAGCTTGACGACCTTGATATAGTGGCTCTCGCCCGACGTGTCGTACGTAAATTCCAGGGGCTGGCGATGGAACGAGATGTCTCCCTGAGCGTGCATACGGATCGCGATGAAATCACCATTCAAGGTGACAATGATCGACTTGAACAAGTATTGACCAATCTTGTGGATAACGCGTTACGCCACACGTTTACAGGTGGAGTGACTATGCAACTTGCGACGGGGGCTGAGCATGCCATTGTTCGCGTGATCGATACAGGTGAAGGAATTGCACAAGAAGACTTGCCATTCGTCTTTGAACGCTTTTATAAAGCAGATAAAGCGCGTACGCGCGCGCGCGGTGGTACGGGAATCGGCTTGGCTATTGCACGAGGTCTGATTCGCGCACATGACGGTGAGATTGTTGTGCAGAGTGAGCGCAACGTAGGCACAGTCTTCACCATTTTATTGCCGCTACGTGGTCAAGTGAGTGGTTGATCCGGTATACTACCCACAAAGCCCTTACGGATGATCAGCCGTGAACGACAGGAGGTGATCCCTGTGGCCTGGGTTTACACAGGCAAGCTGTATGACAGTGAATTTCAAGCCGGGTGCCATGCTACGCGGATCCGGGAAGAAGGCTTCCTGGTCGCCAATCTTTTTCCTCGCTACGTGTATGTCTTTCGCACCAGAAAGGGACGCTACGGAGTGAAGTGCATGTGCTAACAGCACGGGGAACAGGGGGCTCACCATGAACGGGTATACAGATCGCGAAGTGGCAGATTTCTTAGCCGGCAGCAAGACTGTTGCTGTCGTAGGGCTATCGCAAGATCCAGGTAAAGACAGCTATCAAGTGGCTTCATACCTACAGTCTCAGGGTTACGAGATCATTCCCGTGAATCCTAATGCTCGGACTATACTCGGGCGACCCGCACGCGCCAGTTTAACCGAAATTTCAGAAACGGTCGATATTGTAGTCGTCTTTCGCAAGTCAGACGATGTTGCGCCGATCATTGACGGGGCGATTAAGATCGGAGCCAAAGGAGTCTGGTTGCAACTGGGCATTACTTCGCCTGCGGCCGAAGCGAAAGCGCTGGGGGCAGGTTTATTTGTCATCTCAGATCGCTGTATCATGACACAACATCGGCGACTGTTAGCGCGCGCTCAAATGTAGCAGGAGAGAAGACCGGCTTTTAAACCTCGTATCGTTCATGATATGATGATCAGATGAAACGCTAGGCTGCCTTGCATGGGGCAGCCTGCTTTTGTAACAGAGGAGGAGAAAAAGATACATGTTAACCGATTATCATACGCATACTGAGCGGGGCCCTTATACGGTAGAATGGCTAACACAATTTCTCGATAAGGCCAAGCAGGGCCAAATCGCAGAATATGGTGTCAGCGAGCATGCTTACCGGTTCAAACAAGCTGCATCCCTGCTCGATAATCCATGGACCCGCGAGCGGCGAACAGAGGATCTGGATCAGTACTTTGAGATGGTTCAAGAAGCTCGGCGCGCCGGACACCACGTCAAGTTTGGCATCGAACTCGATTACGTTCCTGGTAGCGAAAAAGAGCTGGCACGCTTTATCGAATCTTATCCTTTCGACTATATCATCGGCTCGGTGCATTGGTTGGGCGACTTCGGCTTTGACTTGCTTGAGATGAAAAGTCAATGGGAGAATCGTGATGTAGAAAAGACATACTCCGAGTATTTCTCGATTCTCACGCAGATGGTGGAGAGCCGACTTTTTGACTTTGTCGGACATGCAGACGTCATCAAAGTGTTTGGTTATGAACCAACGAATGAAGCTTTCTTACGATCCTGGTACGAGCGTATGGCAGAAACCTTTGCTCGCTATGACAGTGTGATCGAAGTCTCCACGGCGGGCCTTCGCAAACCTGTAGGGAAAATGTATCCAGCGCCCGATTTCCTTCGCGCCTGCCGTGCCGCAAATGTTCCTATTCTACTGAACTCTGATGCTCATCGTCCGGAGGATGTGGGCGCTGACTACGATATTGCGATTCCATACGCGAAAGCCGCCGGCTATGACACGCTCACCGTTTTCACGCAACGGGAGCGATCTACATTTCCGATTGGGTAATCACGCATATTGCCCCCTTTGTCCTCATATATTGGCCACAGACACTCATGCGCTAGACAATGGAGCGATGAAGGCTTATGGCTACCGGACAAAGTGGGCGTTCCCATCTTCGTAAACGCTCGTACTCGCAAGAGGAGTTAACATTCATTCACGAGGTCGCGGCCAGTGGAGCGAGCGAGGACGAGATGCAAATCTTGCTTCTGCTCGCACGCAAGTACGGGCTCGATCCCCTCCGTGGTGACATCTGTTGGAAATCCCATTACTTCTTTGTTCGTCAAGAGGTCTATGCTCGCATCGTTCGTAACGAATCATCGTACGCAGGTGTGCATTCGTTTGTCGTCTGTGCCGGTGACGATGTTGAGCTGCAGTTGTCTGAAGGTGTCATTCGACACCACTTTGGTTCGCGCCGCGGTCCGGTCGTTGGGGCGTGGGCGACTTGTGCGCGAACGGACAGGACACCTGAAATGTGTTATGTCGACGCTGCCACCTGGAAGCGGACTTCCCCTTATACAGAACCCTTGTCAGGCCAGTTACAAGCTATGGCAGAAGTGCTAGCCATGCGCAAACAGTTCAATCTTGAGGACCTGCAGACCTTCGAAGAATGGGCGTATTGGGGTAGAGAGGAGTCTCCTGCAGGGGAGGCATCCTCTCTGCCTGATGACCTATCGGGTCTGCCGGCGTCTGACAACGCTAGTAGGATGACGGACGCTTCTTTGACGCTTCGTGATCGCATTACTGTGATGCAGGAGCTGCGTCAGCTCGGTGAGGCGCACGGCGTTAACGCCAGTGAATTGCGTGCGATGGTAGAAGCCCAGTGCCCAGGTGTCAAGGTGCCATCTATGGATGTTTTGGAAGGGATTCGATCGCATCTTGGCAAATACTGAATATCTGCAAATACAGTCATGTGAGCATTGTCTGATAGTAGCTCTGAAAAGAAACCTTATACAGACAGTTTCACTCCAACTCGCTCATCGTGCCTCGAAGCCGTTTGCGTTGGGCCATGATGTCAACCATTGTACTCAAGACCTGGTAGTCGGACGCGTCGAGGCTGCTCACGCGATGGGCCATGGCGACGTAAGGATGGGCGCCTTCCCTAAGTACGAACGATTTCAGATAGCCGGGCAAGGGACCGCTGCTATATCCGGTGTCATCCGGGAGGCTGGTGATGGCATTCGATTCACAGAGCATGCCGATCGTTACGCCAAGTGCTTCCGCGATGCGCATCGCATATTCCAGTGATGGATGTCGCTCTCCGCGCTCTAGCGAACTGATGTGGGGGATCGAGATACCTGTGCGATACCCGACTTCTTGTTGCGTGAGTCCTCTGCTTTGTCTAAGTAAGCGCATCTTCCTTCCAAGTTCGTTGCCCAATTACAACACCTCACTATTTATATATTAATTACACTTACAGATGCTATTATACTACACGGATGTGTAAGCAGTAAATAGTTCCAAGGAATATTTTTGTATAATTGATATTATCCTATTGCATAATCCATAGAAACGGAGGGTGCGTATTTCGCACCCTCCGTTTAGCTGCATATTTGGATTCAGCACCATGTCACCGTCTGTCTCGGAATAACGGCGTTAGCCGCTTATTCTTCCCGTAGACGGTGGTGCGAGAGCACCATGTCACCGTCTGTCTCGGGATCGTCAGGCAAGAGGCAACTCGATATAGGTGACGCGGTCCATGTCCATGGCATCGCGTATCGCTTGCACGCTGTCTTCAGCTACAGGACGATCGACCGCCATTAACATGATCGCTTGTCCACCTTCCTCGAGCCGACCGACCTGCATAGAAGCGATGTTAATCCCGGCTAGCCCGAGCACGCTCCCAACACGGCCGATGATCCCCGGACGATCTCGGTGCCAAGTCATCAGCATGGTCGCGGTTGGAGCCACATCGACCGGGTAGCCGTTAATCTCTTCGATGCGCATACCATGCCCTTTTAGCACCGTGCCGGCAACCGTGACATCACCAGTCTTACCTTTGAGCGTCACGCGCATTGCCGAGGGATGAGATGTGCTTTGGGATTTGCTTTCTGTAATATCTACACCAAGTTCGTCTGCAACGAGACGAGCGCTTAGGATGTTCACTTCTTCGGTATGGAAATGCGACAACAGACCTTTGAGGGCGGACCTCGTCATCGGATCTAACGTGTGCACAGCAATTTCACCTTCGTAATGCATGTGCGCTTGAACAATACTGTCACCTGGCACTAGTTGCGCGGCGAAAGAGCCTAGCACCTCTGCGAGTTCCACGAAGGGGGCGAGGGCTTGTTGCGTCTCCGCAGGTAAAGGTGGGAGGTTGACGGTATGCGGATAGCTCCCACCGCGTAGTAACTTGACCACACCGTCCGCCACGTCGATCGCGACATTGACCTGCGCCTCTTCAGTTGAGGCGCCAAGGTGGGGAGTGGCAATCACCTGATCGTAGGACAACAGTGGGTTGCCGACAGCAGGTTCCTCTTCAAAGACGTCGAGCGCCACTCCACTCACAATGCCTGCATCGAGCGCACGGATTAATGCGGCCTCATCGATAATGCCACCCCGAGCGCAGTTAAGCAGACGCACACCTGGTTTCATCAAGGCAAATTCCTTGTCGCTGATGAGATGGCGCGTCTCTTTGGTCAGGGGAGTGTGCACAGTAATAAAATCGGCGACTGAAATGGTCTCCTGTAAGGTTGCAGCTTTTAAACCCAGCTTATCAGCGCGCGCAGGCGTCAAGAAAGGGTCGAATGCGACGACATCCATGCCGAATGCTTGAGCTCGTTTGGCGACTTGCGCACCGATGCGGCCTAATCCCACGACACCGATCGTCTTGCCGCGTAACTCGACGCCTTGAAAGCGACTGCGCTCCCAACGTCCTTCATGAAGGGAGAGGTGGGCTTGCGCAATGTTTCTCGCCAAAGCAAGCATCATGGCAAATGTAAACTCTGCCGTCGTGATCGTGTTGCCGTCTGGCGCATTGATCACTAGAACGCCTGCCTTCGTAGCTGCGCGCACATCGATGTTATCGACGCCGACGCCGGCACGGCCCACAACTTGTAGCCGTTTGCCTGCTTGTAGGATCGCTGGCGTGACTTTCGTTTGACTGCGGACCAGCAATGCGTCGAAATCGGCGATGACGGCGCAAATCTCATCTTCGGTGGCCCCTATGTGCTGAACCACTTCCATGTCTGTGGCTTCCAAGAGCTTCTGCAACCCAAGTTCCGATAGTGGGTCGGTGACCAAGATGCGATGCATGTGTGTGCCTCCTCCTCTTATATATCCCTGTCTCACCGATTCGTCGAGTCGCAAGCAGTGAAGCGAGCTGCCCATAAATAAACAGACGTCGCCCGTCTGCAGTGCGAACTCTGCAAAAAGGGGCGAGCGTCTGTGTTCACTCGCGGTGCCACCCTTGTTCCTAACTTGTCTCCCGACAAGATAGCTCCATCGGTTTTCTACCGTTACGATAACGCCGTAATCGCGGAACTAGCTACCTCAGGGCTGCTGTGCCCTATGCTCGCCGTTCACTCAGGAATGCTCAATCACCTGTTCACCGTTGACTCGCACCTACCGTCAACTCTCTGAAAAGTGAATAAAGGGATTCGTTTCCGTCTTCATTTTGTATATCTGATTTGCTGGCAAGAATACTATATCCATCGCGTGTTAGTCAAGGGGAGGAACGGGTCATGACGCTTACGACTGCGCACTGGTCACAAAATAGAGGGTTTGCAGGGCGCACGGTGGTCGCCATTACCGGTGCGGGAATTAGTGCTGCAAGCGGGCTGCCGACGATCTCCGGAGGCTTTCAAGGGCGTTCTCTAAAGGATCTGTTCAAACTGGACAACGCCCGTAGACACGTCAACGAGTATCGGCAACTATACGAGGAGATGATGTTTCTCTGGCTTCAGGCGCGACCAAATGCTGCCCATATGGCTTTAGCGAGCCGAGGTATTCGCGTCATTACGCAAAATGTCGACGGTCTGCATAAAAAGGCGGGAACTCGTGAGGTAATCGAATTGCACGGCACATTAGCTCATCAGCGGTGCATCGCTTGTGGACGCAGAGGAGCATCGCTGCATACGGTCAAGTCTGAAACTGGCAGTTTTTCCGTAGGTAGGTGCGGAGCCTGCGGCAGTGATTTGATACCGGATCTCGTACTAGAAGGTGAACCAGTCAGGCACCTAGCGCTAGCGCTCAATTGGGTGACGACCGCACAGATCGTCATTATTGCAGGGACTGCACTGGAAATGCATCCGGTCAATCAGCTGCCGCTAGTGGCGTTACGCGCGCATAAGCCGGTGATAACGATCAATGAAAACGCAGAAAAGGAGTTACCGCGAAGGCTGTCAAGGCAACTTCGAAGTATATCCTCCCTGTCTTTCCAGTGATATTGGGTTAGTCAGTCAGGTGCAACGCATTGTAGATCCGTTCTCCGAAGTCGGCGGCTGTTTCACCGATGCGCACAGGCTCATCCACAATCAAGCGCAAGTAGCGTTCAAACTGCTGTTTGGCCGCCTGCAAGCTCGTGTAGTAAAACGGATTGGATGCAAAAGCCTCTTCAGGATCGTATACGTACACGAGGAATTGTCCCGCTTCTTCATGCAGATCGACGTCAAACGTATGCAATTCTCCGTCTATGGACTTCGATAGCGTCATTCTTTCAATCAGTGTGCGCGCATTGCGCATGGCTCCATGTCTCCTTCACGGCTTCGGTAAAAAGAGTATACTAAAAATACAGGCTAACGAAGAGGGTGGGAACAGATCTATGGAGATTATCCTTTCACAAGACTCAGTCGATCAGGCTGAGGCGGCGCTTGTTTTTTTAACCAGTCCGCTGGCCACTGAAGCGGCCACAGGGTTATTCCTTGAACATCATACAAAAAGAGGAACCTTAACGACCGTTAGAAAGCAAAACGGGAAAACGGTCGTCGGCCTTGGCCTCGGCGACGCGAGCACCCTGACGATGGAGCGAGTGCGCGACGCTGTAGGTGCAGCCGTTCGGGCAGTGACGGCTGAACGCTACGCTTCGCTATCGGTCACGTTGCCAGGCATACATGCACAGAGCGAAGAGGTCACTGCCATCGCGGAGGGCCTGTTGCTCGGCGCCTACACATTTGACAAATATAAGCGAGACAAACACCCGCTGGCGCTCGGGAAAGTATACCTGCATGCAGCGCAAGACCTGGAGTCTGCCAGGATCAAAGGGCAGTTTCTTGCACGCGGTGCGATCCTCGCGCGTGATCTTGGCAACGAGCCGCCGAACCGACTTCGTCCAAGTGTCCTGGCCGATTTTGTCGTTCAACATTTTGCATCGACTGCCGCTAAAGTGGAGGTTTGGGATCAGGCGCAACTGAATGACGCTGGTATGAATGGCATTTTGACGGTAGGCAAAGGAAGCAAGTATCCACCGCGACTGATCGTCATCCGCTATGCGGGGGATGAGACCAAAGAATTAGTCGCGTTAGTGGGTAAGGGAATCACTTTTGACACAGGTGGTATCAGTCTCAAGAGCGGTCGCGATCTGTCTGACATGCGCCTCGATATGGCCGGTGCGGCTGCTGTCGTAGGCGCCATAGACGCGCTGGTGGCGTCGCAAGCTCGCTGTAATGTCGTCGGGATCATTGCATCGGCGGAGAACATTCCTAGTAGTAGTGCAATGCTTCCTGGCGAAATCATTACGTATAGCAACGGCTTATCTGTACAGGTCGGCAATACCGATGCTGAGGGTCGCTTGGTGTTGGCAGATGCTTTACTGTATGCCGGTCAACTCGGCGCTGCAAAAATCGTGGATATCGCGACACTCACTGGTTCCGCCGCAAGTGCGCTCGGCAAGCGATACGCCGCTGTGTTTGGAGAAGACGCGCTGGTCGCCGATTTGCTTGACGCAGGTGATACGTCTGGAGATTACCTGTGGCGGATGCCGCTAGTAGACGAGTATGAGAGCAAACTGGACAGTGTCTATGCAGATATGAACAATATTGGAGGCACTTCGGCTGGAGCGATCATCGCGGCACTGTTTTTACGCCGTTTTGTCCCACAAGGGACGGCGTGGGCACACGTGGATATGGCAGGTCCGATGGAAAGTGACCAGACAGACGGCTATCGGCCTAAAGGGGCGACAGGTTTCGGTGCACGGCTTTTGACTGAGTACGTTTGGTCGACTGTAGAAAACAGGTAGTAGGCCTACTCAAAATGCGGGAATTGTCGGAAAATCAGGAGAATGGCACAACTTCCTCGGATGTCCACAAATTTTGACTCCCATTTCTGCGCGTGATCAGTTATACTACTATCAGAGTAAGGCTATGCAACACCGCGTGAAAGAATGCCCCCTAATCAGGTTGGTTGACCGCAGGGGGCGTTTTCTTCTCGCGCATAACCACGGCACTCAGGCGAGGATTGAACACCATGCTTCGTTTCGGACTACTGACCGATCAGAGTCGTAAATCCAAGGCTGCAAGACTGCTATATGAGCACGTGCGGACGAAGGGCAAAGCGACACCGACTACCGCTACACAAGTAGGGCCATGGCCTGTGCAGGCTGGCTACGACTTGGCAACTACTGATCGGGCGCGAGTCGTCGATCTGCGCTTACATGAAGAACACATGAGTCCCTATTTTAAGACGGACATGAACCTGTTCCATCTACTGATGCTTGACGACAAGATCGAGATGGCCATTTACAAGACATCTGAAGGTATTCTCTTGGCGTTTGAAGGCTTGCCCGAGAACCCCGAGCCTTTTGGGGCGCACGGGCACGATATGAGGTAGTCGGTGTCAGTGTGCCAGTGGAGACCCTTGGCTTTGTCGGCCGTGCAAAGGAAGTGCTTGGTAATAGGCGAAACGCACCAACCACATCAGATACGCGATCAAAAGCATGTTGGACACAAAGCCTTGGGCTAGCGCGAAGGCATCATATGTACCGTGCAAGATCGCCGGTAGCCAGAACGCTTTGCGATAGGAACCTCCGTAGAATTTCGCGCGAGCAAACGCGCTACCCATCACCACACCAAACAGTGCATGCCCGGGAACTGCTGTGAACGCCCTGACAAAAGCGGTTGTGATGCCGGAACTTG
Source organism: Bacillota bacterium (assembly GCA_026627345.1). Taxonomy (GTDB): domain Bacteria; phylum Bacillota; class Bacilli; order Alicyclobacillales; family SLC66; genus JAPNUJ01. The sequence continues at coordinate 47,440 of JAPNUP010000179.1, forward strand.
TTACATACAAGACGTTTTCGACAGCTGCAAATCCAAGTCCGATGGCCACCGCGTACACTACCCCGTCATAAGGTTCGTCAAATACTGGTTTGTGGTAGACAAACCGCCAAAACACCACACCTTTACATGTTTCTTCCACGGCTCCCGCCACGAAAAAAGCGGTGAGTAGTGTGGCCAAATAGCCGGTAGGCATATCGGGTGCGGCACTATAGGCATCGAGCAAAGTCCGCTCAAAGAGCCCTGCAGGCAGCACGACCAGCGCCCCCAGGATAAACAGTCCGGCGACATACAGGGGCGGTTCGCGATGGCGATCGAGCATATAGACGATGACTAGGCCGATGATTGCAGGCAGGATGGCAAGCGTGATCAGCATGGTGAATAACCCCCTTTTGACGACACATCGATAGTGTGTGCAAATGGGGAGTTGCTTAGTTTGAAGGGGCGATGGATGTGCATGGATTTATGCGAGAACTCGATCACAGTGCGGCGAACCCTGTGCAGTACACGATTCGCTTGGGTGACGACGAAGCGGCAGTCAACGAATGGATTGGCCACACCGTGACTGTCACTTTTTTGAACGAGAAGCGTTGCATTGTTTGTAATCGCAAGGTCAACAAACTGTATCAAGGTGGGTACTGTTTTCCGTGTGTCACGTCATTGGCGCAAACAGATCTTTGCATCGTCAAGCCACACGAATGTCATTTTCACCTCGGTACATGCCGGGATGCCACTTTCGGCGAAACTCACTGCATGATCCCGCACTATGTCTATTTGAGTGTCAGCAGTCAAGCCAAAGTGGGACTTACGCGTAAAGGTCGACAACTTCGACGGTGGGTTGACCAAGGCGCGACCAGCGCCGTCTTGCTGGCTCAGGTCCCGACGCGCAAAGATGCAGGCGAACTGGAAATGGAGATCGCGCGTACGATGCCGGACAAGACGGACTGGCGTAAGCTTGTTCAAGGCGTGAGCGCCAAGGTCGATTTAATGGAGATGGCTGAAACGGTGAGAGAAGCGCTCTCCGAGCGCTGGCATCCGTTCTGGCTATCCGAACGGGAACTGCACACCTTCGAGTATCCTGTTTTGGCCGATCGCACGCCTAAAGCAAAATCTTTTTCCCTGGACAAGACCCCGGTGGTATCTGGCGTATTGATCGGAGTGCGGGGGCAGTATTTGCTGTTTGACGACGGCGTGCTGCAGATGCGTAAGCATGCAGGTCTGCTTTGTGAGGTAAAAGTCGGATAAACACGCCTTTGGCGGGCATAATGAGCGTACCACGTCTCGCTTAGCCAAAGGAGGACATCCATTGACCTGGGTGTATGAAGCTCGCTTGTATGACTCGCGTTCAGTGGCCAATTACGTTGCGATGTGTGTACGGGACGATCAAGTACTGAGAGGTTGCGGTCAACCTTTGGTCCAGATTTATCGGACTCGCCGAGGTAATTACGGCGTTCGGTACACTGCAGGCCTCTCGTCGCTCGATTCCCATTTGGGGATGTAGGTTACGGCTACCCACTTGTGTTATGATAGAATGCGTGCACGCAAACGGCGGGCACCATTTATTGCTGGGAGATGATCCGTTTGCCGTCGCCGATTCAAGTGGTCTTTTGTAAAAAGAATCTGGAGCTCCACTCGCAGTCCGTTTATGAGGCTATTGCCCGGGACTATCCACACGTAGATCTCGAGATCAAGGATTGTGTAGATCACTGTGGTACTTGTACTGATGTGCCGTTTGCTATTCGCAATAACGGACTGATTGGGGGCCGTGACGCACGTGATCTGTATCGCAAGCTCGTTCGCGGCATGCAGTTTCTAGAACGTCCCAAGTTGCCGGGAACAGCTGGTTACGAAGAGCCTGTGAAGACCGAGGCGCCTACGAAGCAAGCCTAACTTTGGGCTTCCCGGGTCATTTGTCCATATCGAAAAGAGTCACCACGAATATCCTGACACCATACAAGACGTTTAGGGCGCACCCGCGCCACCAGACGCGAAGGGGAATATGCGGTACGCCGCTATTTCAGGTCAGGAAGCGAGGTGGCTTCTTTTGCGTGACGGCAAAGCCCAAAATCAAAAGCCTGCAAAAAAGGGGTCTCCAAGTAGCAAAGCGGCTAGTCCTATTCGTAAATTAGGAAGTAGCCTGGACTTTGTCACTATCGTCGACCGTTACAAGGATGCCGTTGTCAATATCGAGGTTGAACAGCCACGCAGTCGTACACGCGTACGTCCGCTTGGGTTTCCTTGGGAGACTCTGCCGGACACGGAACCACATGCGATGAATATTGGCACAGGGTTCATTTTTGATCCGCGGGGGTATATCCTGACCAACGAGCATGTGATTCACGGCGCCGACATTGTTCGGGTACAGGTATTGGGACGAGAAAAGCCGATCACTGCACGCGTGATTGGCAGCGACTACGAACACGACCTCGCCGTTTTGAAAATCACTTTGCCACGTAGTATCCCTGTCTTAAAGCTCGGACGTTCAAAAGATGTTCGGGTAGGTGAGTGGGTGCTCGCAATTGGTAACCCACTCGGGCTCGATCATTCGGTAACTGTGGGCATCGTCAGCGCCAAGGAACGACCGATGCAAATCGGCGATCGCTCTTATCCGCACTTACTGCAGACTGATGCGGCGATCAATCGCGGAAATTCAGGCGGACCGCTGATCAACATGCGGGGTCAAGTGATTGGCATCAACACTGCGGTAAGCCAAAGTTCTCATGGGATTGGTTTTGCCATCGCTGTTGATGTGGTTCGGGAGAAGCTGAAAGGGATCATGCGCGACGTTTCCAACTGGTGAACCATTGCATTATTATTCAGGTGACAGTATAGTAGAAACACAGAGGAAGTGCACCTAGGGATCCGGCTGGGCGTACCAGACAGGACCAAGCGGTGCAGGCCAAACTGAGCCACACCGTGGGGATAAAAGACTCGGCGGAGAGGTTCCCTGATGAAGGGGCTTCACCGCTTTTTTGTATGCACCGAGAGAAGGAGTGGTAGACGTGGCCTTTTTAGAGAGAGAAGAGCACGATGCGTGTGGGATCGTCGCTTGGGTCGAGAAATCGTCGGCCCCCACGCGCGATAACGTCGAGCAAGTCTTGCGGGCGCTTGATCAGATGCGTCACCGTGCCGGGTTTGTTTCGCAAGAAGGGGATGGATCCGGCATTTTAATGGACATCCCGCGCATCATTTGGGCGCAGCGTTTGGAAACCGAGGGACAAAGCGGATTGCTCGCATTTCAGGAATCTTTCGCGGTCGGACATATCATGGCGACTGCGGGCATGCAAGTGAATGAGGACACCTTGCTACCTATGGTCGCACAACTTGCCGAAGCGCACGGTTTTAGACCTTTATGCAGCGTGTGTGATGCGGTCGATCCAGATGTGTTAGGCCCGGGTGGACGCGCGGAAGACGTACATTTTTATCAGTTTGCCTGGTTGTCGTCTGCACAAGGGAAACAGCAGACGGAACGCAACTGTTTCGCGCTATCGCTCGCCATTGAAGAGCAACTAGGTGTACACGTGGCATCATTATCGAGCCATTCGGTCGTGTACAAAGTGCGCGGTGACAGTGGCACGTTACGCGCTTTTTTCAACGATTTTCGGCATTCGGAGTTTGCCAGCCGGATTACGATCGGACACAATCGGTACTCAACGAACACGACGACATCGTCGGAACGGGTTCAGCCGTTCTCCCTTCTCGGTCACAACGGTGAACTCAACACGATTCACCGACTGCGCGAAGAATCTCTCATGCTCGACATCCAGCCGATCCGGGGGGCCAGTGACTCGCAAGACTTGAATCGCTTGCTCGAAGGGCTCCTTCATCGGTACGGCTATAGTTTGCTAGAAGCCATGGAGCTCACGTTTCCCCCTATTATCAATGAGATTAAAAAACTACCTGGTCACCTTCAAGACCAATACATGTATAACCGAGGTCTGTTTGGACCTTTCGCGCAAGGACCCGCAGGCATTGTATCGCGCTATGGGACAGAAGCGGTGTTTTCTGTCGACGCACTCGGTCTGCGGCCACTTTGGATGGTGGAGACGGCCTCTAGCGTCGTATTTAGCTCGGAGCAAGGCGTAGTCCCGATGCCAGACATGGTGCAGGACCCGAAACCGCTATCTCCTGGAGAAAAGGTGTACGTCGAGCTGACTGAAGATGCAGGTAGCATTGTGTACAGCTACGCGCAGGCGCAGGAGATCGCTCACAGGCGTATGAGCGTTCGTCATGATATGCGCGGCTATGGCCGTAGCCTGTCGTATGGAGGACCGGCGCAGAACGAGGAAGTGCAGTTGACACCGAGTCGGGCGCACGATGCACCGCGTGAAGCGCGAATGGCTGCCTTCGGATGGGATTTGGAAGATACGCGTATCTTGGAAGCGCACGCCAGCAGCGGGGCTGAACCGATTCGCTCACTGGGGTTTGACGGCCCGCTTGCCATCTTGGCTGAGCAGCGACAGAATGTCGCGGATTTTCTCAAAGAGACTGTGGCTGTCGTCACGAATCCAGCCATTGATCGCGAACGAGAAATTGAACACTTTTCGACACGCGTTGTGCTCGGGACGCGACCGGTCATACAGGGAGGCAGCAAAGGGAAACGGCGTCTAGAGATTCAAAGTCCTCTGCTTTTGGGCGGGAGCACACTCCCTGAAGCCGATCGCTATCGTGCCACCGCGCACAAAGTCGGTACACAATTGTTTGAAGACGTTATTCGCTTTTTTGCACAGCGTCCCGAGGATGTGGCAGAACTGTTTCCCCGGATAGAACCTGAGGAAAGCATTCCTGATGCACTCGCTAGACTTCATGAAGAGGTGCGTCATGCTGTCGCTAAAGGGGCTACTATCGTCATTCTTGATGACCGATTTTCCTTTGACGATGGGGCGACTTTCCTCGATCCTGCGCTGTGTGTGAGTTTGGCGCATCAAACCCTTCGCGACGATCGCGTCGACGGCGTCAGCGCCAGGCGACAAGTGAGTGTGCTTGTCCGCTCAGGCGCGATTCGCAGTCTGCATGATATCGCCGTGTTGATTGGGCTCGGTGCCGATGCGTTGTGCCCGTACCTGTACTTTGAATCTGCGCATGCGATCGATGGTTACAAAGGTATTGAAAACGCCTATTTAGCTCTGACAAAAGGGCTCGAGAAGGTGATCTCCACACTCGGTATTCATGAGCTAAGAGGATATGATCGACTGTTTTCTGGTATCGGCTTGGCACAAGAAGTTGCCCAACTGCTAGAGATCAAGTCCTTCTTCGAACAAGCTGCGATAGGGGCTTCTTTTACAGCCTTTTGCGAGACAGCTCGGTTACGGGCGAAGCAGCTACGGAGTAGTCAGAAGACGGCGCTGCCGCGGCCTTATCAGTTGTGGCCACGTATCTGGAAGTCCGCTGGAGACGTGGCGGCGGGCACGTTGGCGTATAGTGCCTACAGTGGAAAACTGCAAGAGCTCGAAGAAAAGCAACCCATTTCGCTACGTCACTTGCTTGATGTCGCATGTGGAGACTCCACTGTGCATCCGCGTGATGTGGATCTGTCTGTTGCGGATCATTCGCTTCCTTTTCTCATCAGTTCGATGTCTTTTGGCTCCCAGGGGGAGACAGCCTTTCGGGCCTACGCGCATGCGGCAGCGCAGCTTGACATGATCTCGCTCAATGGCGAAGGCGGCGAGATCAAAGATATGCTTGGCAAGTATCCGAAGCATCGGGGGCATCAGGTCGCTTCAGGTCGCTTTGGTGTCAACGCTGAGCTTTGCAACTCTGCAGACTTACTGGAAATCAAAATTGGTCAAGGAGCAAAACCTGGCGAAGGCGGTCATTTGCCAGGGTCCAAAGTCTCTGTGAAGGTCGCGGCGGCTCGAAATGCACGGCAAGGAACGGACCTGATTTCGCCTTCTAACAATCACGACATCTATTCCATCGAAGATTTGGCGCAGATGATCGACGAACTAAAGACGGTGAACGCGCGCGCCAAGATTGCCGTGAAGGTACCCGTTGTGCCAGGTATTGGCACGATCGCAGTCGGCATTGCCAAGGCCGGTGCGGACGTGATCACGCTAAGCGGGTTTGATGGCGGTACGGGTGCCGCACGCGCACACGCTCTCAAGCACGTAGGACTCCCTGTGGAAATTGGTGTGAAACTTGCACATGAAGCATTGCTCGATGCTGGACTGCGTGATATGGTAGAAATATGGGCTGACGGTGGTATGAAGTCGGGACTTGACGTCGTGAAAATGGTCTTGTTAGGGGCTAATCGTGTCGGATTTGGGACGATGGCCATGGTGGCTGTCGGTTGCACGAGTTGCCGTGCCTGTCATAAAGACACTTGTCACGTCGGGATTGCGACGCAGATCGAGACTGTCGAGCAGGCTACAGCTCATGGTTTAAAGGCGTTTGTGCCGCGCGATTTTGACACCGCCGTGAAACAGCTCAGTCGGTTTTTCTTAGGGGTGGCAGGTGAGGTGCGCGAGATCGTCGCGGCGCTCGGGGAGCATTCGCTGCAAGCGCTTGTCGGTCACTCGGAGAGACTGGTGCAAACGCGGGGGTTGGATCGTCTCGGACTAGATGATCTGATCCGACATCACAGCCGCGTGGCCTATACGTACCAACGTACCGAGGTTCGTCGCAGTACCGTGTCTGAGCAGTCGTTGACTGCTTTGTTGGCACGCGAAGCGATGTCTGCACTGGCGGTGGGCGACGAATTGTTGTCGTTCGGCGCTGATCAAGTGCACTCAGGCGAGCGTGTCATTGGGGGTATGCTGTCAGGATCGGTGGTGCGATCAGAGATTCGCGAACGACAGAGTCGCCTGAAGCACGCTTCTATTCGCCTTGTGAGCGGGTCCGTGGTAGGTAATGGCTTCGCAGCCTACAATGCGAGAGGCGTCCATCTGCGGGTCGAAGGTGGGGCCCAAGATGGCGTCGGCAAAGGGGCTATCGGCGGTAAGGTGATTATTATGAAAGGCCTGAACCGTGCAGGCCAGCGCGTAAATGGTAGTGTCGGCAAAGGGCTCGCTTACGGCGCGCAACGGGGCTTGTTTATCGTTCAGGGCAATGCAGATGCGCGAGCTGGCATTCGTTTGTCAGGCGCTGACATCATCATTGGCGGAGAGGTTAAGGAGCCACTCGACGATTCTCAAGGTCTCATCGGCGCGCGCGCGAATATTAAAGGTTTTGCGTTTGAGTACATGACTGAAGGCCGTGCACTGGTGATGGGGGACCCGGGGCCGTGGATCTGCTCTGGGATGACGGGAGGCACGGTGTATCTGCGCCTGAAACCTGAAGTTGGGTTGACAGCGCAGGCGCTGCGTAGCCGTATCGCTAAAGGTGCCAAAGTCGCCTTGATGCGCCTCGACGCACAGGGTGTCAGTGATGTCCAGGACTTGCTTGGCCAGTACCAAAAAGAGTTGGTTCGCTCGATGCAACCAGAAGAGGCGAAACGACTCTTAGCGCTTTGGGAACGTCCTGATGAACACTTCATGATGGTGCGGCCAGGTGCGGAGCAAACTGATCAGGACATTGCGACAGAGTAATTGCGAATCACTGCGCGACGCAGGGACCCACTTCTCTGGCGGCATAGAGACCGGTTGATGGACATATTCTCTTGCAGTGGTCGCAAGGGAGGGGTCATTCGTGCAATCTCGTGAACAAGCTCCTGGCTTATTTCTGGCTGCCATTGCTATGAGTCTGATCGGTAAACCCTTTTATGAACGTGGCGCAAGCCCTGACACAGGATTTGACTGTGCAGGGCTTGTTTCCTATGCGCTCAGTCGCATAGGAATCGACGCGCCGCACAGCCTTTGGCCACAATACCGCCTCGGTGTTCCTGTAAGCACGGCACATATGAAACCGGGAAATCTGCTTTTTTTCTCCACGTATGCAAGTGGACCCACGCATGTCGGCATTTATGTTGGAGAAGGGCGCTTCGTGCATTGTACGGACACTCGTGGCGTGATGCTGGCCCGTATCTATGATCCTTTCTTTGCCGCTCACCTACTCGGAGCGCGCTGCTTGACCGTGCGCAAGCGAGTCTCATTATAACGATTCTCAGTCACGAATCACATGCCGTTCGAGGAAGAAATAGAGTCTTGGGTTATCCGCATACATCGCAGCTAGTAAAGCTACGACACCGGAATGATCAAGTTCCTTGCGAGCCCTCAGTTCCGTCAGATCCTCGAGCCGAATAGTGGAATCTCGAAAAAATACACCATCCCCTTGCAAATCTCCAAGTGGGTGCTTCAAGATGGCGGCCCGCAAAAAATTGTGTCGCGAATCCAAGGCGTATACCTTATAGACTTGATCCGGATAAACGATACAAACGGCCTCAGGTGTGAAGTACGTCTCGTATTCTCCTTCTACCCATACCAAATAAGCTGAAAAGTGAACCTCTGATGTCTCGCGCTTCTTCCCTTGACTGGACATGCTATCCCACCACCGCAGGCAAGTGTACCGCTTTGCGCTCGTCTTACGCAAGTATCGTGTGTAAAGGCACCAGCGCTCACACGATCACGTACACTGATGTGACACTTGTCACAGATAGGGGAGAGTCGCGTGGATTACCATGAGGCATTGGCCAAACTAGGAATCGGCAGCGCGCATCCGGGGGGGTTCTCCAGTACGCGACGCGCACTGCGGGAGGCAGGTATACGCCCCGGACAACGCGTCTTGGAGGTAGGGTGCGGTACAGGGCGAACCGCTTGCGAGCTTGCAATTCGTTATCAGGCGTGTGTGACTGCCCTCGACCTGCGACCGTCGATGCTCGAAAAAGCGAATCAGCGTGCCAACGAGAATGGCGCTCAAATCGAGTTCAAACGCGTGATCGGTAAACGCTTGCCAGTGCTGGACGCCAGCTTCGATTTTGTTATCGTCGAGTCTGTGACGGTGTTTAACTCGATCGCTCGAATGCTATCGGAATATGCGCGCGTTTTGGTGCCTGGCGGCTATGTGCTCGATACAGAAATGTGTGCGGCAGCCACACTTCCGACAGAGGTCAAGCGCGCATTTGCCACTACCTACGGGGCAACGGCCGTGCCGACCATGAGCGAGTGGAAGGACTTGTTTCACCAAGCTGGGTTCGCCGACACGCGCATTGTGCACTCAGGATCCGTTCAATCAGGAATCGGTCAAGAGGAGGAACCTGACTTATGGGGACTCAGCCACAGTGAAACTACAGGTAAGGAAGTATGGAGCATCATCGAAGAGAATCAGCGCGTCATGAGCCAATATGCACATTGGCTCCAATACGCGACTTTCAAGGCGATGCGCTAAGCCGAGAAGATGTCGAACGGTGTCAAAAGGGGTCGCAAATGGAGTAGCCAACATGTACAATACATGAGAGGTGATAGATTTGCCCCCACACACTGCGCGGCAGACGCGTTCATCGGTTCATCCAAGGCGTCGGCCGGGGAAACGAAAGCGAAAGTCCCTCGCCTTTCGCTTGGTGATCAGTTTCGGGATCACCGTTCTCTTTACAGGCGCCGTCACTGGCGCAATTCTATATACACTTACGACGGCGAGGTTTGACCCATCTCAGCTCTTACTCGGTGTCACGAATCCAACCATCGTGTATGACCGCTACGGACGTGTCGCGTTTACCATCGAGCCTACAGGGACGCGACGCGTGTCGTTGAAGCAGATCCCAGTGAATCTGCAGCGGGCGCTGATTGCCACTGAAGACGTTCGCTTCTACCACAACTATGGAATTGACGTGCGCTCGTTGATGCGATCACTGATAGCGGACTTGACCCATCACAATCGAGCTGAGGGTGGAAGTACGATCACCGAACAACTCGGTAAGGTCGTCTATTTGAAAGACGATAAATCCCTTCGATATAAGCTCGAAGAAGTCATGATCGCGCTACAGATTAATCACCACTTTTCTAAAAACCAAATTTTAGATATGTATTTCAATACGATCGACTTTAACGGCGAAACCCCTGGCGTGGAGAATGCGGCGGAGATCTACTTTCAAAGGGATGTGAGTCAGCTTGATCTCGCGCAGTGTGCGCTGCTGGCCGGACTGCCACAAGGCCCTACGGAATACGACCCGTTTTTGCACCCGCATGCAGCACTTGTAAGGCGCAATACCGTTTTGCGGCAAATGGCGAAGTATGGATTTATTACGCAACGCTTAGCGGCGCAAACAGAGGCTAAACCGCTTGAACTCGCGAAGCAGGAAGGCCTGATCTCCGATGGTGTGCCTCCGCAGTACGCTTCTTACAGGGACTATCTGTACGAAGAGGCTAATCAGCTAGGGATCGGACAAAATGCATTGCAAGCAGGCGGCCTGAGAATCTACACGGAGCTAGACCCAAAGCTGCAACTCGCGGCTTTCGAGCAATTCTCCAATGACAAATTCTTCCCACCTGCAATGGACGGCAATATGGCGCAGGCAGGCGCTGTATTCTTGAATCCGCAAAGTGGCGGTGTCGAAGCGATCGAAGGCAGTCGACCGTCGCTCTATGAGTACGGCGGGTTTGATTACGCGACCGAGACTGAACGGTCGCCTGGGTCGTCGATTAAGCCTCTTGTCGTTTACGGGCCCGCTCTGGACAGCGGCCGCTATACGCCGGATTCGCTGCTCTACGACGGTCCTCTAGATATTAACGGATATCAGCCCGAAGATTGGGAGTACCATCCGACGATCAATCAAGAAGTCACTGTGCGAGATGCCCTGGCTATGTCCTGGAATATTCCTGCGGTGTGGCTGCTGAATCAAATCGGCATTGCGAACGGATTGGATTTTGCAGAGCGCGCTGGCCTTACCTTTGAGACGCCCGATTTCAGCCACCTCGACGTATCGCTAGGTGATATTCACCCTGGCACCAATCCGCTGCAGATGGCAGATGCGTACACGAGCTTTGACAATAATGGTCAAAGAGTTGCGTCTCACGCCATGATCCGAATCATGAATGATAACGGAGACACCCTCTACGATGCGCCGGATGTCTCTATGTATGTCATGAAGTCAGAGACAGCTAACACGATGGTAGGACTTTTGCGCAATAACGTGGTCAACGGGATTGCGCAGGTAGCCAGTGTAGAAGGTCAGGAGATCGCGGGAAAGACAGGTTCGGTCGCCTATCTTCCTCCAGGTGCAGATGCATCACTTGGAGACAGTGATTTGTGGTTCTGCGGCTTCTCACCTTCAGTGGTAGGCGCCATCTGGGAAGGATTCCCGGATCCCGGCGAGCATGCGTATGTACCTAACTCTGTAGGCGGCAGCGCGCTACCTGCTGAACTTTTTAGCGCGATCATGACACAGGGGTTGGCAGGGCGCAATGGTGGGACTTTCGAAAGTCCTGTGAATGCCTCTGTGACCAAAGAAGCCGTTTCCTCACTCGATCTCGTGGCGAATTACGACCCGTTACTGCGCGGGGTTCGTTTATCTTGGAAGGCGGCAGATGACCCACATGCGTACTATCTTGTGTTTCGCGGTTTGGCAGGGCAACAGAATCTGTATTATAATCGATCTTTGGCGAAAGTAACGACTTTTCAGTATGTGGATCCGCTGAATCAAACCGGACGCTTCGGTTATCAAGTAGTGGCTTTTGACGCGGCCACGAATGCCATCGTTGGAGAATCGGGCATTGCAACAGCGAATATCGCACGATCCACAGTCCCCACCCTTAAAGGAGTTGACCCAAGTGGCATTCGATGAAGCGAAGATTCAAACAGCAGTTAGAATGATTCTCGAAGCGATCGGAGAAGATCCGAGTCGTGAAGGGCTACTCGATACACCTGCACGCGTGGCGCGCATGTACAGCGAGGTGTTTGCCGGAATTGATCAGGATCCGAGTGAACAATTACTGACGATTTTTAACGAAGACCACAATGAACTTGTACTCGTCAAAGACATCACTTTTTATAGTATGTGTGAGCATCACTTGGTACCGTTTTTCGGAAAGGCGCATGTGGCTTACGTGCCGCAAGGTGCGCGCATCACGGGACTGTCCAAACTAGCGCGCCTAGTGGAATCGGCAGCCCGACGGCCGCAGTTGCAAGAGCGACTGACAGCGAGCGTGGCAGACGGGTTATCTTCACGCCTTCAGCCGCTTGGCGTCGCTGTGATGGTGGAGGCGGAGCATTTGTGTATGGCGATGCGTGGCGTCAACAAACCTGGAACCAAGACACTGACGACGGCTGTGCGCGGTTGCTTTGCCGATGATGCAGCGATGCGGGCGGAAGTCTTTGCTCTAATGCGCACACCTTCTTGATTTGACTTGCCTGACTCCCATGCTTTCTACGTGATCCTTTTGTAGCGAATGTGCATAAAGCTCAGGCGGGATCAGGGACAAGCATGGGAGCAAAGCTTAAATAGTCTGCGGAGACGAGATGATAGTGTACACCGCGCACCGAGCCTTCTACGCGCATCTTGTGGGCAGATCCATGAAGGTGCCCGTATACGCAGACTCGAACATTGTAGGCCTCTAGCAAATCGCTAATGGGTGTAGGGTGCAAAGAAGTCGTCAGTGGCGGAAAGTGTACCATGGCCCATAAGGGCAGCCCAGTTTCGCGACCTGCCTCAAGCGACAGACGCAGCCTTTGTACCTCTCTGTCATAGATCGTTTTGTCTTCTACCGTCGCCCCTTGACTAGGAAGATCCCAGCCTCTCGTGCCGACAACCGCGATTCCTTTGTCCGCCAGGACAATCGCGTTGTTCTGTAAAATTTCACAAGTTTCCCCCGCCCAGTTAGCCACTTTACTTCGCGTAGCCCACCAGTAGTCATGATTGCCCCGCAGTAAGATTTTTCTCCCCGGCAACTCGGATAGATAGGCTAAGTCGGGCCTGACTTCCTCGTACCTCATGGCCCAGGAGATATCACCTGCGATCATGATGGCGTCTTCGGGTTGCACGGTTTGCAACCAAGCCTGCTTGACTTTGGTGGCGTGGTCGGTCCACGCTGAACCGAAAATATCCATTGGCTTGTTGACGCCAAAGGACAGATGCAAATCTCCTATCGCGTATATCCGAATAGTACTTGCCCCCTTTGCGAATCGATTGTACCATGAAGAAGGAGTTGGGCGAAGACCTTGCTTGGCCCGATCATTTAGGGGGAGGTAGGGTCCGTGAACGCGACGCCGTCTGTGCCAGAGACCGACGAGGCTTTGACAGCCTTGGCGCGTACCCTGTCTCGCCACGCTTTTGGACGCGCGTTTGACCACGCCTGCCGATATAACACACGGTTGCGGGCCGTTGCTGGGCGCTATCTGCTGGCGACACACGACATCGAGATCAGTGTCACGCACGTAAAGCGCTACGGCTTTGACGAGTTGAAAGGGACCCTTTTGCACGAACTCTGTCATTATCATCTTCATCTTTTAGGACGTGGGTACAGACATCGTGACCAGGACTTTAAGCAACTCCTCAAGGCGGTAGGGGGATCGCGTTATGCGAAACCGGGTACCCAAGCTGTATATCGTTATGTATACTGTTGTACAAGCTGTGCTAGGCGGTACGAGCGGCGGCGCAAGATCGATACGAAACGATACGTCTGCGGACATTGCCGCGGTATTTTACAGTTAGACGCTGACCTAGTGCTCTCGCACCAGCGTCCACGGGAAGAATAAGCGGCTACGCCGTTATTGAGAATTTTCAAGGGAGGCACGGGTAATGGATACCAACGTGGCACAAAGTATTAAGACGGCACTGGAATGGTTGCAAGACTGCTCGCGGGAGACAGCGGTGACAGTCGATGAAGGAGCATTAGAGTCACGGGTGATGGATTTGTTTCGAGCGGAAGACATGGATGGCATTGCG
>JAPNUP010000017.1 GCA_026627345.1 Bacillota bacterium
CTCGCCGCCCGTTCAGTTGACGTCGATCGATCCGCTGCGATAGAGTCAATGCAAGGTTGAAAGTGTATCACGGCCCGTGCATTCGCATCTCATAGGGGGATTCACCTTGCCGCCATCAGAATCAGCAACCCATCGCATGGAAACGCTGCTCGCGCAGCTTGGCAACCGCCAAGACCCGCAGACAGGCGCCGTGTCGATGCCAATTTACCACTCCACCACCTTCTCGCATCCCGAAACAGGACACAGCACGGGCTTTGACTATACGCGGACGGCCAATCCAACGAGATCCGTTTTAGAATCGGCCATCGCTACCCTCGAGGGCGGGGTTCGCGGATTCGCCTTCGCTTCAGGAATGGCGGCGGTGACCTGTGTGCTGACTCTATTTAAGAGCGGGGATCACCTCGTTGTTTCGGACGATCTCTATGGAGGCACCTACCGTCTTCTAGAACAAGTGCTCAGTTTCACGGGGCTCTCCACGACCTATGTGGATATGTCAGACCTCGCCGCGGTTGAGGCGGCCATCCGTCCCAACACGCAGGCATTATTCATCGAAACGCCGACCAATCCGACGATGAAGATTACGGACATTGCCGGGTGCGTCGGTATCGCCAACCGTCACCACATCATGACCATTGTCGATAATACGTTTATGACCCCTTACTACCAGAAACCAATTGGGCTCGGCGCGGATCTTGTTGTGCACTCCGCCACCAAGTTTCTGGGCGGGCACAACGATGTGTTGGCGGGACTAGTCGTCGCTTCGGATGAGACGGTCGCGGCTCGCATTGGGCAACTGCAAAATGGCATCGGCGCCGTGCTCGGACCGCAGGACTGTTGGCTATTGATGCGCGGAATGAAGACGCTAGGGCTGCGCATGGAGAGGTGTACTGAGAATGCAAAGGTCCTTGCGAAGTGGCTTCAGAGGCAGTCCATTGTGACACGCGTATTCTATCCAACGCTTGATAATCACCCAGGTCGTTTCGTACATGAGAAGCAGTCCACTGGCGGCGGCGGAATGGTCTCGTTTGAACTGAGCGACGCTCGTTTCGTCAAGCCGGTGCTAGATGGCATCAAGCTGATTACGTTTGCCGAGAGTCTCGGCGGCGTCGAGTCATTGATGACCTACCCGGCGACGCAGACGCACGCGGATATGCCGAAGGATGTACGGGAAGCGGTCGGCGTGTCCGACAGACTGCTCCGCTTCTCGGTCGGCATCGAGCACATCGATGACCTGATGGCAGACTTGGCTCAGGCGTTTGACCACGCCCAGGGTGAGATGGCCGCACAGTAAAGTTTGAGACACACCATTTGCACACGAGTGTCTGTGGATAGAAACGCATCCGAACCTGCGCCTTGTCGACATTCGGGCGCTCCTCGGTTTGGCAAGATCGCGTTTGCGCCAGGCGGATGCCGAGACCTTTTTGCATAAACTGAGGCAAAACTCGCGATTAATACTCTACACCACGTACGCGCGCAAACACCATCGTATCGCGCAACTGGCCCTCGACATCTCGTTCATTAGCGCGCAACACGCCTTCAAGCGTAAATCCCACGCGCTGCGCAATGCGTGCACTTCGCAGGTTGCGGGCATCACAGCGGATCTCGATCCGGTTAGCCTTAAGGGCCTCCTCGGCCATGCGAGTGATCGCTGCGACCGCCTCCGTCATCAGACCGCGGCCGCCATACGACGTGCGAATCCAGTAGCCAATCTCAAATCTTCGGATGTTCCAGTCGATCCGGTGAAGACCGCTACTTCCTACAAAGTCACCCGTCGCTTGATCAAAGAGGTGCAATCGCAGATCGGTTCGCTCCAAGTACTTCAGTCGCGCCGCTCGCACATTCGCCTCTGTCTCCTCGACCGTTTGCGCATCCGATGCCCACGGCATCCACGGACGTAACGCCTCCATACTCTCCATGATGGCCGCATGCACCGCCTGGCCGTCACCCCACAATGGAGTACGGATCACCAGCCGCTCTGTGACAAGCTCCTCTGGCACCTCAAACAGCAGTAAACTATCGCTCACGCGGCTCTCCCCTTTAAGCAGTTAGGATACGCTCTTGCGCCCACCATACTCGATCCACTATACCACGCAACAAAGTTTATGAATCCGCTTCGCACAATATTGTGTTCGCGAAACGACGCGGGGTACACTGTATAGGCACCGCATATTTTTCTCGGAATAGCGATGGATCAAGATCAGGTGATGGCGAGACGCCCTTATTAACTCCTTGGAAGTGAAGACACGGTGGTTGGGTGACTCACTTTTAAAATGATCACCGTGATTGGTTTGGTCAACTGGTCGCGTTTTGACATCCACCTTCCTTATATCTAATTCGAAAGTGTTTACGATTCACGTGTGAGGAGCGAAACGGTGAAGAGACAACAGCGTCTATGTTATTGGGAGCGCAAATCTGATCAATCACACCTATTCGCAGGCGAGATGACGGACGACAAAGGGGGCAACGGTGATTGGACTGTCAAAGCCAGCCCCGATTGCTCGGATCTTCAAATCCGTATTATTCAATTTCGCATTGCGATCACAGAGAAGTTAGGCAAGGAGATCGAGGAATGCATTCGGCAATTCATTCAATCCCCAGCTACACGGGACATCTATCTGCACGAAAACACCTGGCACACGGATGAATACTGGAGACTTGATGACATAGACATACCTTGCACCATGCAATTCAGGAAACCAACCCGACGAAATGATGAGAACGATGATTAGCCTAACAAGCCCATTTATTTCCCGTATACAATTTGGCATGATGGATGCAGAAGCTGGTGACTAGGGTTGATGAACGAAGGCTGTTTGCGGCGCAAACGTATTTACGAACCGGTAGATCCAACAGACGGCAAGATATCTTGGTGGATCGACTGTGGCCAAGAGGCGTTCGGAAAGATGCGGCGACGGTTGAAGTTTGGTTGAGGGAGATTGCCCCCAGTTCGAAGTTCATAAGTCTATCAGTGATACTGTGAAGCATCCGGGAAGGGATGAGCAAGGCGAAGTGGTCGACATTCGCTCGAAGGAGTGATCCAGTGCCTACATATGTGTTGCCCTTCAATGCCATTGACAAAACGTCCCTACCGCTTGTCGGAGGTAAGGGCGCAAATCTTGGTGAAATGACCCAAGCTGGGTTCCCCGTTCCTCAAGGGTTCTGCGTTACGACTTCGGCATACCGGTTGTTTCTTTCTACAAGTAACAAGGTGAATGACTTCTTCAATCAGTTGGACCATGTTCGCTCGGATAGCTTGGATGACATTCGGGTCTTGGGGGAGCAAATTCGTAGCCACCTAGAAGCCCTACCCATTCCGCAAGACATTGAAGCCGCAATTATCAATAGTTGGAAACAAAATGGGAGAGAACAAGCCTATGCGGTTCGTTCCAGTGCAACGGCAGAAGATCTGCCGAGTGCCTCTTTCGCTGGCCAACAGGAAACGTATCTGAATGTCATCGGACAGGATCAGCTACTCAATTCTGTTCGGCGCTGCTTTGCATCATTGTTTACGGATCGAGCTATTTCTTACCGTGCCAAGAACGGTTTCGACCATCGTCAAGTATTCCTCTCCGTTGTTATTCAAGAAATGGTCTTTCCCGAAGTATCAGGAATCATGTTCACGGCCGATCCTATCTCCGGCAACCGGAAAGTCACCTCTATCGACGCCAGTTTCGGATTGGGGGAGGCATTGGTATCCGGACTTGTGTCGGCTGATTTATACCAATTTCGAGATGGGCAAATCATCCAGAAAAGAATTTCGAACAAGAAAATTGCCATCTACGCGCTTCCTGAAGGCAGCACGGTGACGAAGGCCTTGTCCCTCGAGCAACAACAAGCCCAATCTTTGCCAGATGATCGAATAATCGAGTTGGCTGCACTTGGCCAGAAGATTAAGGACCACTACGGGACCGAACAAGACATAGAGTGGTGTCTTGCGAACGGAAAGTTTTATATTGTCCAAAGTCGCCCCATCACTTCGTTGTACCCTGTACCGCTATTTTCAGACCAACTGCCACACATTTTGGCTTCCATCGGACATATTCAGATGATGACTGACACAATGGAACCACTGGCGATATCCATTTTTGAAGTCCTCTTTCCTTTTGTTCATCAGGCGGGTGGACGAGCATTTGCAGATGTCACACCCATTTTGGGGATCAAACCGTTACGAAAGAGAATTCCCCGAATACTCAGGCACATGGACGAGCAACTTGGAGCAGCCCTCGAAGAAGCAGCAGACCGCTATGCCAATCAGATTCCATCCAAACGCATTCCAGTATGGAAAATATCATCATTTGTTCGTCCGGTCATCACGACAATCATCAAAAATCTGTGGGTCGCCGATCCCAAACAAGGTCGGGTGATTGTCACAGACTTGATAGACCAATCTGTAGTGGCTTGTCGAGAACGTGTGTTAAACCAAAGAGGTCTAAAAAAGCTTGATGCAATGAAGGATGACCTGAGATTTGAGTTGCCGAAAATCCTTCCCAAAGTCGTTCCCTATTGGATGACCAGTCTCGTGGCGTCTGCGATGATAAAGAAAATGCTGGAGAAGTGGCTGGGTAGCTCAGACAAAATGGATGTGCTGAATCGCTCGTTACCGGGAAATGTGACGAGTGAACTTGGGCTGATGATTGGTGATTTGGCTGATATTGTACGACAGAACCAAAGACTTGCTGATCATTTGCAAGTCGCAACGGATGAGCATTTTTATGAGGGCATGGACGAGATTCCCGGAGGTCATCTTTTTCGTCAGGAATTTGAGCGCTTCCTCACCTTGTATGGGATGCGGTGCCCTGGTGAAATTGATATCAGCAGGCCACGTTGGCGTGAGGCACCATCTACTTTAGTGGCTGCCATTTTCGGACATGTCCGTACAGTTGGCCCCGGCGAGCACCGGATCCGATTTGAACAAGGCGCAAGAGAGGCAGAACAAGCTGCAAGAGAAATTGTAGCCAGTATTCGAAAGAAGAGTTTTTTGAAAGCGAAAATGGTGAGTCGACTAATCAACGTCTATCGTAATTTGGGCGGTTTACGAGAGCATCATAAATATCTCGCCGTACAGCATCTTGATATATTTAGACAGGCTATTCTTGATGAAGCGAGGCTTCTTGTTCAAGCGGGCGTGCTGGTCAAGGAGTCCGATGTATTCCGTCTCACCCTTGATGAATTATACGCTTTGGTGAAGGGAGAACTTACGTCTGATATCCAGCAGTTGATATCGGAACGCAAGAAGCAGCAAGCAGCAAACGAAAAGTTAACGCCGCCTCGTGTCATGACGAACGAAGGGGAAATCATCACGGGTCGAAAGCGTGCCGTGAAAGCACCTGAAGGTGCTTTGGTCGGTACGCCAGTCTCATCTGGCGTAGTCGAGGGATACGCTAAAATTGTTTTGCGGCCGGAAGAGGCTCGACTCCAATCTGGTGAAATCATGATTGCGCCGTTTACGGATCCAGGATGGACCCCGTTGTTTCACTCAGCCAGGGCGCTCGTGATGGAAGTTGGGGGATTGATGACGCATGGTGCCGTGGTCGCACGTGAATATGGCATTCCCGCGGTAGTGGGTATTGACGGCGCCACCAGCGTGATCCAAGACGGAGATTACATCCGGGTAGATGGGACGCACGGGTATGTCGAGATTCTTCAACACAAAAAAGAAGCTGCGCCAATCCAATGAATGGGCTAATAGAGGCCAAATTTACCACACATTTTTGAAAGAATGCGGTATCATTGGGTTCGAAGGTGCGTGCAAGAGAATCGAGAAGGGATGTTGACGATGAGCGTAGCAAAGTCTGTGCAGTGGGATTTTTCGAAAGATGAGGCGCAGCGGCAAATTGTCAAAATGACGATGGAACTCGAAGGTTTGCCTGCGTTGATGGAACGACCAGTCACGGTGGAACAGATCTGCGCGAATGGCTTTGATGAACGAGTGATACGCACCGTTCTGTCGGCTTTGAACAGGCTCGAATCGCCAGCCGTCGAAGAAGTGACGCCGGGGCATTATCAGTGGGTCGGGGAAAAGACGGGACAACGAGACTTGCACGGTTTTGAAATGCAGCGGCGTTGGTTTCACTTGAAAGATGCGGTGCGCACCGGGAAGCCAGCGGGCACGTTAGAGCCTTGGTTCTTGGACATTTTGACCGATGCAATCCGCGTATCGGCGCGTGAACTGGCGCCGCTTGTCGTGGATTTTGTCAAAACGCATATTCAAACCCCTGATCACGGCATTGACGTAGGGGGTAGTCATGGCGTGTTTTCCGAGACGTTGTTGCCACTTGGACACCGTATGACGATTCTCGATCTGCCTTTTGTCGTGGAAAAAGTGCGCCCGACGATGACTAATGTCCATTTTATCGGTCAAGACATCGTGAAACAGCCACTCGCCGCCACAAGTGATCCGTTCGGCTTTGCCATCATGGTGCGTTTCTTACATATGCTCGGACCGGCTGACATGCAAGCGTTGGCGAAAAACATACGCCCGGCTATGCGGCAAGGCGCCAAGATTGTGGTGGTCGATACGATGCGCGGCATTTCACCTAACGCGGATGTATTTGGTGTGCATATGAGCCTCAATACGCCATACGGGAACACGTACAGTGTAGAAGACTTGGAGGTCGCGATGGGCTTGCGCTGCCTGCATGTAGAACTGTTGCCGCAGCTCGGTTACGCGGCAGCTGTCTTTCGTATCGCAGAATGAGATAAACAGATCGTCACCTCATTTGCAAAATGCACGCAAAGGGGATGGGTAATTTGGCTCTTAGGACGGCTGTGATAGCGGATATCGCGTCCATGTTGACACTCGACCGCCACGCCTATCCCCTGGAATGGCAGGTAAGCAAAGAGGCGGTGGTGAAAATGATGACGCGCTTATCGTAAAAGTCTCACTTGAGCCCGGTAGGACGATGGCCCATCTACAGTCATCGTCCTATATCCCAGGCTCCGATCAACTCAGTTTACTGACACGGGTTACGCGTCGAGGCTTTCTTCGACAGACCTCTAGGGTTTAAAGTCAGGCAACGCATCTCTTGTGATCACGTAGGGATGCTGATACACCTCACGCAGGTGCGCTGACGT
>JAPNUP010000067.1 GCA_026627345.1 Bacillota bacterium
AACTTCACAATGGAATGCTGACATACTCACAAAACTTGGCATTGACAACGCCATTGTACCACGTGCTATTGATGATGACTACGCTGTGAAATACTTTAACAAAATTGTTGTCAATAACAATGATGATGACAGTGTCATTGATAGAAAATTCAATGTTAGTGGTGACATTACTGCTGTAACTAGTAATGTTGCAACTACCAACGTCATTGGTGATGTCACTGACAATAAGAAGTATGATGTCGTCGCCATAATGACTGGATCAAGTGATGGTCATAAGAATGAGCAATTATTACTGAAAATTCTTGATGCACTGCACTTGAGAAAGACTTCATTCCTAGTCTGTGCACTACCACAGTGTGACGCCAAACCCTTTTCACTGACAGACGATGAGAAATACGAACTCTTGTCACAGTCAAGGTTATTTGCATGGCTATCTGAAAGCGAAGGATTTGGCATACCGCCTGTTGAAGCAATGAGTGTTGGTACACCAGTCGTTCACTTTGACAGCATATACGTTAACACACCACTTGTCAATGCACCAATACATTTCCCATTGTCAGTGCATGGATTCAAGAAGAGGGAATCGCCAACAGTGCATGGTAAATATTTTGCGTCGCCAGTGTATGACTTCGATGAAATTGTCAGTGAATTCAAAGATGCATTGTCAGTGGCAACGTCACTGACAGTCAAAGATAGGATTGCGCTACACGAGTATGTAATGCGTAATTATTCTCACAAAGTTATATTACCGGAATTGAAAAAATATATGGGTGGATCATTTTGAATTCCGCATTACTCAAATACTCTAATGTAGGTGGTGTCATGACGATAGTCAATTACAACACAAACGCATTACGCAATACTATCAGTGTCGTTGTCAAAGACATAGTAAGATGCTATGGTGATGCATCATGAGTAGTGAACCAACTTCATCCCCAATATGTCCTCCTGGCTTCGTAAAGGTTGACATTACTATTCCACCGTACTATGTATGTGCACCAACTCGTGCAGTGACAACGACTACTAGACCTGTAGTGACAACGAATTGTTACACTGCCTATGCACCGACTATTATCATATACAATACGCAATTACCACTTGTGTACCAAGTTGTTGCATTCACTTTTGACATTTACAA
>JAPNUP010000105.1 GCA_026627345.1 Bacillota bacterium
GAGGTGATCGAGCGGCCCAACTTCTTGGAAAAATTCATCAAGCGCGTTCACATCGCGAAAATCGAGCGTGTACCCGGCGACTTTGCCGCCAAGCTTAGACTGCGCAGTCTTCAACTTCTCGGCAGACCGGCTCGCTACGATAACCTTGGCCCCGGCCTCTACAAATGCTTTCGAAACGGCTAAGCCTATTCCTGAGGTACCACCAATGATAACGACTATCTGATTGTCTAAAGACATCGTCGTTCCTCCCAACGTTTGTGTAATGGCTCACTTTAGTGAAGCGAAATTTGACCCTAGGCTCACGTACGAGCCATGCTTACTTTATCATACTTATGAACTTTTCTAAAGCAATGACTGGCCAGTCGAGCGATGTTAACTTGAAACTTACATTGACGGACCTTGCTTCCCGTCCGTATCGGTTCCTGCAGCAAATCCACGGCGCGTCATTTCTCCCCATGAGCGGTTCCCACGCAGATAGTCAAAGAATGCCTGTGTGCGCCACAGTACTGTGAGTTGCCGATATCCGAAGTTTTCGATGACGCTTGCTGCAAAAAGAATGAGCAGATCAGTCACTCGTTCGTATTTATGAAAGCTGATTTCTTCAATAAGCACAGAGCTTACTGACAGAAAGATTCCGTAGAGAATCGCGACAGATATGAATAACCAAAAAAATTGCAAATCTACATAACCGAACGCAAAAGCGAGAGGAACCGTGATGTAGCCGGTTAACTCCACAATGGGTCCGAATAACTCAAAAAAGATAAAGTATGGAAAAGTAATGAGTCCAATTCGTCCGTAGCGCGGATTAAACAACATCGCTTTGTGGAGGCGCAATGTATCCATCAGTCCGCGATGCCAGCGGTTACGCTGTTTGCGCAAAGTGGATAGATCTTCTGGGGCTTCAGTCCAACAAACCGGATCGGGAACAAATTCGATGCGGTAGGGCCGCTTCCATTGTCTTAACTTGTGATGTATTCTGACCACAAGCTCCATATCTTCCCCGATACAACCAGATCTATATCCACCCACTTCGATGACGATATCTTTGCGAAATAGTCCAAAAGCACCGGAGATGATGAGGAGCATCTTCAAGACGCTTAATCCCTGACGACCTAGCAAGAATGCTCGCAGGTACTCCACAACCTGCACGCGCACACGCCATTTATGTGGCACACGAGTTTCGATCACACGCCCAGCTTCAATGGACCCATCGTTGATGACTCGCACACTGCCGCCCGTCGCAACCACACGTTCAGGATCTTGCAGAAAGGGCCAGGCCACCTTAGCTAACGCATCTGGTTCTACGATCGAGTCGGCGTCGATAGCACATATTAAAGGAAACTGTGAAATATTGATCCCGGCATTCAGTGAATCTGCCTTGCCGCCATTCTCTTTGTCAACCACAACAAGAGAGGGATAGGCCCGCGATTTATAGATCTCTACGATGGGCTGCGTTGGTACGGCGTCTACGGTCTCTTTTCCAATTGCGTATAGGGAAAATTCGTTTTTCAGTATTTGTAAGGTATCATCTTGGGACCCGTCGTTGACCACAATAACCTCATATTGCGGATATTCAAGTAAAAGGAGACCTCGTACACTCTGGGCAATAGTTGCCACTTCATTGAATGCCGGGACGAGTAAACTGATGGGAGGCGTGTAACGCGCTTGAAAGACTTCGTGAGAGAACGTAGAGTATAACATCTGCCGACGCACGGAAAACAGAGCTACGACGTTCAGCATCAGATAAAAGGAATTGATGGCACCAAAGTACAAAACAACAAAGTAGTTATAGATCGTGTACAATTCGCGAGCGAAGCCACTCATGGCAATTCCTCCACAGGCAAAGAACGGTGGCGGCTTGCAAAGGTAAACCACCATTGCTGACTGACCGGCAGATTTTCACCCGTCCACCCGAACTGTTGCAAAGCCATAGCAGCTTCCTTCGAAACACGAGAATCCCCGTCTGTCAGTCGGGCCACGATGTCCTGCTCATATTGCATTGCGCCGAGCGTCGCGAGTGCGCGTACCGCCATCATGCGAACGACGGGGTGTGGATCCGTCAGACGCGACGCAAGTGAATCAGTAGCGTCCCTACCTTCGCATTGGGTCAGAGCACGTACCGCATTGATTCGAACTTCCGATTTTTCCGACTCGATAAACTGCATGAGACAGGGAACAGCCGAGGACGCGCCAATTTCGCCGATGATCCGAACGGCTAGCCCGGCATTGGGTGATGCCGGGTAGTCCTCTACAAACTTGGTCAGATAGGGAACAACGGCCCCCCCAATATGAATCAAGGTTTCTGCGAGGACGAGCATCATGACGCGGCTTTCCAATGTCAACAGGCGAACGAACTCTTCATACTCCTTATAGCCAAGGCGATATAGCGTCTGCGCCACGCGCACCCGGAGCATAACCAGCCTATCCGTGCGCAGCGCATGAATAAGCCCAGGCAGGCACTTGTCGGTTGCCATGACCTCTAGTCGAGCCATCGCCTTGATACGCCTGCTCTTGAAGCGACTACGCAAGAGTAGTAAGTCTTGTTCCAGATACCCCAATGATTCATAGTGCGACCGCACAACCACCTGCATATCTCCCTTGATCTGCCGCGCAACGCGCACCAGAAATTCTTTCAGAAGATACTTCGGAAGCCGAACGGCGTGATCAGACCATTTCATCGGCGTCGCACCTTCTGCAACCAGAAAAAGCAGATACTCACGGCTCAGTTCATCGAGACGTCTTGTGCGAGAAAGCTGACGGCGTTGCGCGACATAGCGATGCATAAGTACCGCCACCGAGAGCCCAAGAACCACGACCATGAGAATAACAAACACATCAATGATTATGGCAACGACACTATCCACCATTGACCACACCCAGCCATCGTTTGCAGCGCAGCGCGACTTCTGCTGGACTGAATGGCTTTGCCAGATAGTCGTTGGCACCTAACTCGAGCCCATGAATAACGTTCATTTCCTGTGCTTTAGCGGTTAACATGATTACCGGGAGTATGGGCCACTTCTTGCGGATCTCAGTCAGCACATAGAACCCGTCGTACCCTGGAATCATGACATCCAAAAGCACCAAATCTGCAGAGTTCTGTTCCAGCCAATCGAGTGCGACTCGACCATCTGTCATTACCTCACAGGTATAGCCGATGTTCTCCAGTTTGAAGCGTAGTAAGCGGCATACATCTACATCGTCGTCGACAATGAGGATGGTCGTCATATCAGTCACCCGCCTGACACTCATGATAGAGAACTTTCCTCATAGACCACTTGAACTCGGGACAGATACGTTTCAAATTCCGCAAGAATTTGCTTAATCAAATCAGTGTTTTGCCTCTGCGCGGCCAACTCCATCTTGCTTCCGCATTCACTGATAAAATCAAATCCGTAACCTGATCCACTACCCTTCATCTTGTGCGCCAAAGTCTGAATCACATCCAAGTGGCCTTCGCGAAGCGCCAACCAGATGGCCTTCACATCACCGGAACGGCGTTCCAGATATCCCGGGATGAGGGGCTTTAACTCCGTTTCTACTTTAACGACGATGTGTCCGTCACGAACCAAATGATCCTCCAATGCTTTTAGCAAAGTGCCTTTGCGGATAGGTTTGGTAAGATGAGACGTACAGCCTGCTTGCATGCTTTTCTCTGCATCGCCTGGCAAGGAGTTCGCAGACAAAGCGAGAATCGGGACAGGTAGTTTGCCTGTATTTTTTTCCAGTTGCCGTATTTGGCGAGTCGCTGTGTAACCATCCACCTCAGGCATCTGGATGTCCATCAAAATCAGATCAACGCACTCTCTACTGTAAATCTCGACTGCCTCACGTCCATCGCTGGCTAGCAAGATAAAATACGGCTCCTCTTTGAGGTACTGCTGGATAAGAAAACGATTATCTTCAGAGTCTTCTGCGAGCAAGATGCGTTTGGCCTGTGGTTCACTACTAGCCAACTTTCCATGCGGGTCTTGTTCTCGAATGGGGCCACCATTTATCAGGGCATTGTGCACCGCTTGGACCACCGCATATTTTTTCACAGGTTTAACCAGATACGAAACAATTCCCGCATCTCGCGCTCGCTCGGCATCTCCAGGTCGATGGTCAGAGGTGAGCAGTATCACACGCGACATACTAACTCCAGCATCATCGCGCAGTCGCAAGGCGGTCTGGTAACCATCCAAATCAGGCATTTGCGCATCGAGTAGTACGGCATCAAACCCGTAGCCCGACTTTCGTGCTGTCTCGATCAAACGGAGGGCTTCGTATCCGCTCGCAGCCTCCTTCACAACGGCACCGCAGGAAACCAGCATTTCACCAATGACAAAGCGGTTGGTGCGGTTATCATCGATCACAAGTAGTCGTTTCCCAGAGAAAACCTTATGGCTGAGAACTCCCACTTGCCCATTGTAATTCTCACCCTGATTTACCTCTTGTTCCACTTCTAGAGGCACGCAAAAGTAGAACGTACTGCCCTTGCCTACTTCACTGATCACTCCTATGGATCCGCCCATACGTTCTACCAATTGTCGGGATATATCAAGACCCAGACCACTTCCGCCGTATTTGCGACTCGTCGATGCATCGGCCTGAGTAAAAGGTTCAAATACCGTCTCGAGTTTTTCCTCTGGTATCCCGATGCCGGTGTCGCGTACGCCGAAGTGAAGCGTCGTCCATCGCGGGGAGGCTATGCGTTGATCTGGCAGAACGCTTGCGCCTATCTTGTTTACAATCGGCTCAAGGCTAGTCGTGTCCACATGATTTCGAGTATGATCGACCGATACCTCCAACAGAATCTCCCCCGATTCTGTAAACTTGATGGCATTACCAGCCAAGTTGAGAATGATCTGTCGAAGGCGATCTGCATCACCAATGACCTGCTCGGGTACATCTGGGTCCACGCGCACAGCAATTTCCAGCCGTTTCGTGTGAGCTCGCGGCGCAATGACGTCGGCCACCACTTCCATCACTTCACGGACTGAAAATGGGAGACTCTCCAACTCTAACTGGCCTGACTCGATTTTCGAGAGATCGAGAATATCATTGATGAGTTTGAGTAACTGATCCCCAGATCGCTGAAATACCTCTACATACCTTCGCTGCTCAAACGTCAGCGAGGTTTCCATGAGCAAATCGGCCATTCCGATGATTGCGTTCATTGGCGTACGAATCTCGTGGCTCATCGTGGCGAGAAACTGACTCTTGGCCAGTGTAGCCGCCATTGCTTTCTCACTGCTTTCACGCAGAGTTCGCTCGATATTCTCCTGAATCGTGACGTCCCGAACCGCTGCGACACGCACCATTTCGTTACCTATATGAACATTTCTCGCCTCGACCTCGGCGCGAAAGTGACTGCCATCGCGACGTACTGCCGTAAATCGATACGAAGACTGCGATTCAGCGAGTCTCTCGCGTATGTCTGCTTGCACTTCAGTCGGCACCAGTGACAACGCTTGGATACCGATGACGTCTTCAATCGTTTCATAGCCAAAGATACGGGCAAATTGGCGGTTCACGTCTCGGATTACTCCGTTTCGTTGAACGGAAAGTCCTTCTATAGTCGCTTCCGTAAGTAGACGAAGGCGTTCTTCACTGAGTGTCAGGGTTTTCTCTAATTGTGTGCGATGTACAATGTCTAGCTCAGCTTCTACCCACTTAGACAGATCTTTAAGATGTTGCCGCTCGGTCTCTGAGAAGTGGCGTGCCTTGTTATCAATCAAACACAACGTACCGACTTTTTGGCCATTGCGGGCCCGAACAGGGTTGCCGGCATAAAAGTGTATGAATGGAGCCCCCACGACGAGGGGATTGTCCCAAAACCGCTCATCCGCTGAGGCGTCCTCAATAACCATCACCTCATCCTGCAAGATGGCATGCCCGCAAAAGGAGATGTCCCGCGAGGTTTCTGCAGCCAGCATCCCTATCCTCGCCTTGAACCACTGCCGATTCGCATCGACGATGGTAATCACGACGGTCGGCACCCGAAAAATTTCACGTGCCACTCGCACGATCCGATCGTACCTTTCCTCCGGTAACGTATCGAGAACCTGTAGGTCACGTATCGTTTGCAGGCGCATATTTTCATCGGGCGGCAATTTTGGAGTTATCACTGTACGACTCGCTCCCGCATTCAAAGTGATGGCTTCTCGCCATAGATATAGTCGCTGCCTACGGAGTCGTTTTCTCTGTCTGAGCCAACTCTACAGAAAATCTAGTGAATCGACAATATTCTATACTTGGTGGGTTTGGATTGCAAAAGCGTCTGGCATCCCGATTACCACTATTCCTACTGTGCCTTGTCTTTGATCACCAGCCAAATTGAGCCAGAAGAATTGCAAATTAGGCATCTATGATTATTTCGCACATATGCTGTTCGGGGGGAGGAAGATGCTGTGAATCTTCATGTTGTTCGTGCAGGCGCATCCATTTGGAGTATCGCCAGTCAATACGGTGTGACACCGAACGCGATCCAGTCGCTCAATCAACTACCATCTAGCCGTATCGTTCCGGGACAAACACTGCTCATTCCCACAAAGGCAAGATCGTACGCGGTCATGCCGGGCGATACACTCTCTACGATTGCCAGTAGCTACGGACTGAGTTTATCGGCATTGCTTGCGGCTAATCCGCAGATAAAGGGTACAGCCATTGCCTATGGCGACATGATCAAGCTCCCTGCCGTCTCTAGACCAGACAAAGTGGCACTTGGCTTTCTCGAATTGACGCAGCCTGAGGCAGACCGCATGCATGTCTCTACTAATGCACCCTACTATACCTATCTATCCTTATTCGGTTATGGCATGAATACAGCCGGCTCTATCATTCCCGCTAAAGACAAGCCCGCGCTACAAGCTATGTCGCAAACCAGAGCCATGCCAGCCGCTACTTTTTCCAACTGGACGGGTACGGACTTTAGCCCTGACGTAGTCCATACGGTATTGTCCAATGCGTCCTTGCGAGGACAATACATCACAGAAATGCTCAGTATTGTACAATCCAAAAGCTATCGGGCGGTGGTCATCGATTTCGAGAGTTTGCATGCCGCAGACAGGGAGTCATTTGTCCAATTCCTCGATCAACTATCGGATAAACTGCAACCTTTGCACATCGCGTTGATTGTCTGTCTGATGCCGATCACTGGTCACCTTGACTACGAGGGGCCAATCGTTCAGGCGTATGATTATGACGGCATCGCCAGGCATGCCACATACATCATGCTCATGTCATACAACTGGGCCTGGCCCGGCGGGCCGCCCGGACCTATCGCCCCTCTGTCACTAGTCGAGGACAACATTCGCTATGCCTTACAACAGATGTCGAGTCAGCAAATCCTGCTCGGGTTGATTCGCTATGGTTATGATTGGGCGCTTCCCTATCAGGCCGGTGAAGCTACCAAAACATGGGGTGTGCAGGCTGTAGTGGAGAAAGCCATGTATGAACAGATTGCTATCCATTTTGACAAGCCAAGTGCGACTCCGTATCTCCACTACTGGGATGGCAACGGCAAACAGCATGTCATCTGGTTTGAAGATGCGCGCAGTCTGCAATTCAAATTTCAACTTGTGCAAAAGTACCAGTTAGCTGGAATCGCAGCTTGGGAGCTGAGCGAGCGTTTTGCACAATTCAACCCACTTATGACTGACCAATTTCAAATTCAGTGAAGGCATGTGCCTCGATCTGCCCCTTTTTGCCCTTCCCTCTCACCCCTTGCTACCTAGTGATACTATAGAGGTGCAAGGATGATGCGAGGGGGAAAGATCAGTGACAAAGAGACTGGATAGCCAACACGTGATCTACGCGATGTCGTCGGCTCATCAACCCGTCATGACAGTCCAAAGCGAGGAAGAAATCGAAATCCAGACCTGTGATTGTTTCGAAAACCAAATTCAGGATGATACACAAGATTTTGGGCGGTTAGACTGGGAACGCATCAATCCGGCAACCGGCCCTATCTACGTGGAGAATGCGGAGCCTGGTGATTTACTGATCGTATCGATCAAGAAGATAGAGTTGGCCAATCACGGGGTGATGACAACGGGCCCAAACCTCGGTGTGCTCGGCGATGAATTGTTACAGAACGTCATTCGTATCGTGCCGATTGTAGATGGCAAAGTCATTTTCTCGGACGACTTGCATCTGCCCGTCAATCCGATGATCGGCGTCATCGGCACTGCACCTCGGTCAGGAAGCATCCCCTGTGGCACGCCGGGCGAACATGGTGGCAATATGGACTGTAAACGCATCACAGAAGGCGCTCATCTTATTTTGCCGGTCAATGTGAAAGGAGCACTATTTGCACTAGGTGATCTCCACGCGGCGATGGGAGATGGCGAAGTGGCTGTATGCGGGATCGAAGTGGCAGGAAAAGTTACTGTGCAGTTCCACGTGATCAAGGGCGAGTCGTGGCCTGTGCCGATGCTTATAAACGATGACACCATCATGACGATCGCCTCTGAGACACTGTTGGACGATGCGGCCAACAGTGCGACGAAAAACATGGCTCACTTTCTCGAAGAGCAGTGTCACATGGAGAAGGCCGAAGCGACTTTCTTATTAAGCATCGCCAGTGATCTGCGCATCTGCCAGGTTGTGGACCCTTTGAAGACAGCCCGCGTAGAGTTGCCACGGTGGATCGTAGAGAAGAAAGGGTTTCGGTTTCCCGAACTTCAGAACAGTTGACGCCAAGTATGGTGCACAGGTTTAAGGTTAGACCTGTGCACCAAGCTGCTCGAGCGCCTTGGAAGTCACCATGATGACCCGATCACACCATGCATCGAATGCGGGATCGTCCACCTGGCATTCTGGATGCGCAAGGATGTACGCCACTGTCTCTTTGATTCCCTGATCAAACCTTGTCGTTGCGACGAAGCCCGGCACTAACCGCTTGATCTTAGCATTGTCAAAGACCACGGAGTTCGCCTTGTCCCCCAGTAGACCTCCCCGATAATCGACGTCGCTACAAGCGGCGAGAAACTCCGACGCGACATGCACCGCACGCAGTTTCACACCTAGCGCATCGGCAATGCTCTCATAGATCTGGTTCCAGGTCAGCGTCTCATCCGACGTGATGTGTACCGCTTCTCCGATCGCATGGAGATTGCCCATCAACCCGATGAATCCGCGCGCGAAGTCACTGTTATGCGTCATGGTCCACAAAGAGGTACCATCGCCGTGAATAATCACCGGCTTGCCGGCCAGCATGCGTTTCGCCACCTGCCAGGATCCGCGTTGACCATGCACCCCGAGTGGGATCGATCGTTCATCATAGGTGTGACTCGGACGGACGATCGTGATCGGAAAGCCACTGTTTCGATACTGCTCAAGCAAGTAGTCTTCACAGGCAATTTTGTTACGGGAGTACTGCCATTGCGGATTGGACAGCGGTGTCCCTTCCGTCACGCGATAGTCAGATAAAGGCGTCTGGTACGCTGACGCCGAACTAATAAAGATAAACTGTCTGGTCCTCCCGTGAAATAAGCGGTAGTCTCGCTCTACATCAGCCTTCTCAAAAGCGATAAAATCCGCGACGACATCCCACTCCGTACCAGCGATCACTCGTGCCACCGACGCCTCATCGTGAATATCAGCGGTCAAGACTCTCACTCCAGCTGGCAGGCGATCACTGCGCTGCCCGCGATTGAGTACATACAAGTCGCAACCCTGCTCTAACAGTTGCCGGGTGATCGCCGTACTGATGATCCCGGTTCCTCCGATCAATAGTGCCTTCATTCGTTTTTCCCCCTCGATTCTATCATTCATCACGGATGCAAAAATGCGATCACCACCGTCACCGTGATGATGCTAAAAAGCGTTGATGAAAATACTGCTTGCGACGCCAGGTCCGGCTCATTGTCAAACTCCACTGCCAGCAGCATGCTGTTGAGCGATGTTGGCACCGAGGAGGACAAGATGAGCGCATCCGCCACCAATCCGTGAATGCGCAACAGCGACACGACTGCCAAAGCGAGCAAAGGACTGACCAGTAACCGCAATGCATTGGATAGTAGCACATCACCGAACTGTAACGACCATTTCATCTGCCCTAACTGCATGCCAAGCGTGGTGAGTGCGAAGGCGGTAAAGGCATTGACAAGATCGTGCAGCGGAATCATAATCGGCGTCGCGATACTGATATGCAGCAGGCGCAAGATAATCGCCAGCGGAATCATGTATACCGCCGGCAAGCGAAAGATCGCCCGCCAGATGTCGCGCGTAGCCATCTTATGAGCGTTGGCGCTGTATACGCCGTAGGTATTCGGCAAGATATTTTGAAACAGCATGACGATTACCTGTACCGACAGCGCCAGCGGATTGCCGTGAAAAGCCAGCTGATTCAGGGGAATCCCGTAGTTGGCGCTATTGTAAAAGAGGACACTGTTGCGAATCGCGCCAGCACGTCCACCTTGATAGTGCCGCCATTTCATCACGAGCGTGACGACGGTGATCAAAGCCGCAAAAAAGATGAGAAAAAACAGCACCACTTGACCAATCACCAGTTGTGAAAACCTGGTCTGATAGATATCCGTAAACACAAGCGCCGGTGAAAACAGATAAAACAGCAACTTCGTCATCGTCTTGATGTCGAGGTGAAACACGCGTTGAATTGTGACGCCTCCTGCGATCATCAGACACAGAGGGATCACATTGCGTGTCAGAATAAAAAGCAGATACGTCAACACTCATCATCCCTACGTGTACCGTCGAACCGGGGTACGAGACGGGTGGCATCTGTCACTAGATATCTCAGTGTACCACGATTTCTTAGAATCGATTGGCCTATGCCGAACGCCTTATGCGTGCGCGACCAGGTGCTCTGCTGTACGAAATGCTAAAGCGTAAATCGTCAGGACCGGGTTGACCCCGCCGTTTGTCACATGGACAGAACCGTCACTTACCCAAAGATTATCATAGCCATGGATACGACCGTGCGGATCGGTAACCGAGTCCACAGGATCATCGCCCATGCGCAGCGTACCCGCTTGATGCTGCCCTGCACTGAGACCGCCGCCCGGCCGCGTGCGCCATACTTGGCGTGCGCCGGCCGCTTCTAGCCAGACCTCGGCTTGCTGCGCCAACGCGTTCGCCGCGCGCACGGACTCCGGATGGGCACCACCTGACAATGCGGCCACCGGTATCCCGAAGCGATCTTTGATTGTAGGCGACAGACGCACACGTGACGTAGCCATCGGTATCTCTTGAATCGGCCCTTGGACATGGCTCGTGCGAGAGAAACTTTCGCGCATGACAGCCTTGCCGGAAAGCCCCCAACGAGGTGCATCGGGCGCCAGAGCACGGTACCAGTGAATGATGGGCAGACGAGTGAACTCGTTAGCCAATAGCCCCCCACCTACGATCCCGGTGCCTAAGTCATGGGAGAAGCGACGGGTAGCGATACTCACCCCAGGTCCCAGGCCATCTTGCACAGGCTCAGCAAATACACCTAACGCGCCCGCATACACATGTCCTTGCAAATGGCGGCCTACTTGCCCGAAGCGATTGCCGATGCCATCCGGTTCTGCCTCGCTCGCTGAGTGCAATAAAAGACGTGCGCTTTCGATTGCTCCCGCTGCCACCACCACATGTCCCGCCCGCACCTGCCGACGCCTAACCGAGCCATCCGCGACGACCTGCACCAAACGAACGCCTGTGGCGTGTCGACCGGCTTCCGTGTCGATGCGCTCGACCATCGTATCTGTAAGCAGATCGCAGCGACCAGTCGCCAGCGCGCGCAGTAACATCGTGTTGTGTCCGCCATTTTTGCTATTCGTAGGGCACGCGAAGCCGATGCATTCGCCGCAGCGTCCACATGCCGCTCTCCCATCTCGCGAAACAGAGTTGATCAAGAGCGGCACAGGTCCCGCGTCCCAGCCCAACTTTTTCGCCGCTTGTGACAGACGCTCTGCTTCCTGCGTCTCGGGCAACGCGGGCATCGGGTATGGCCTCTGTCTCTCCCCGTTTCCTGTGTGAGCATTGCCATCACCAGACACGCCCACTTCCCACTCCGCTCGCTCGTAAAAAGGCTCCAGATCCTCATAGCGAAGTGGCCAGTCACGCAGGCTACTGCCCTCCGGAACGCCGTAACGTGTCGCCATCCGAAAATCATCGGGATGAAACCGCCATGCCTGCGCCCCGTATACTCTCGTGCCACCGCCGACTGTCATGGCGTTGTTGTGATAGTCCCCGTCATGCGGTAGCGTAATGAACTCATCGCCCCGTTCAGACAACATAGTACGCGGATAGCCACGCAAAGCGGGACCGGTGTTATGCCCGTACAATGAGAAACGGTGATTGCGCAGATGATCACGAGCGATCTGTTCATAAGACAGCCAACTGCCGCGCTCGACGACCAGCACGCGAAGTCCCGCCTCGGCCATCACCGCAGCTGCAACGGACCCGCCTGCACCGGCTCCTATGACTACAGCATCATACTGCCTGTTGATGTCATCAAACGTCTTTCTAGTAGGTTCAGTCTCAAGGCCTGGTATTGGACCCTTAGAGATCGGCTCCGGGCGATAACCGAGCATGTCCCACGAAACACCATCGCGGTTTCCTCCAGATAAGGGACTCGCGTAGTACCCCTCCATCGCGAGCTTCATCAAAGTTGTAAAGAAGGATTGACAAGAGACAGGCCAGTGATTCATCCGTCCTGCTTCCAGATCGTGCAACAAAGCATCTTGATCGCCGCTGATCAAATCTGTGAAGGGCCCACCATGACGTGCCCACGCGTCTGCATTCAAGGCGAGCAACCCAGGTTTCAGCAGATCTGTCCAAATATCCGCATCTTCCGCGAATCGGCGTTTGAGGTATACAAGCGCTCCCGCTTGTGTGGCTGATGGCCAAGCGTCAGCAGGTATCAGCCGGTCGAGCGCCGCTGTCAAGATCGCCTCTGGAATCATCGCTTCCAAATTGCAGCCCCCTGTCGTCGGTGTGACGTTACGTCTATTCACCGCTAGACTATCATCTATACATCTAGACATAGGTGTAGAACCGTCGCACGTTCATTTGTATCGTATCGCGTACATAGATCAAAACCTCAGACCCTGCTACATAGCGACTGGAGACTGAGCGGGCGTATTTGAAACAGCGCGGTCGAACAGTCACTTATACACTCGGAAACCACTGACGTTCACCCGTGTATAGATTGACCAGTCGCGTGCCGTTGTAGATCGGACGGTGGTTGACCTCCCGGATCGTCACGGTACAGTCATGCACCGCAAAGGAGACATCCACGCCTCCACGCGTCATAGCAGCCGAGGTGCCATCGACGATTTGAAACAGGCGCAGCATGGGCAACAGACGGCGTGCGAAAGTGGAGGGCAATTCCTGCTCCCCGTGATGATGGTAGCGGATGACATCGACCACATCTTGTTTCTGTCCATAATTGAATTGCGCCATGTCCGCGCTGCGATCCGCGTGCAATTTCCCCTCTTCAAAGACCACCTTCGGATCCACCACATCGCCTACGTGCAAATCCGGCTGTGACTTCCCCAAATCATGGTAGACAAACGCCTGAACGAGATCATCTTTCTCGATCCCTATTAAACGGGTCACACCTTGAGCTGTCAATTGCGAGAACAGCTTCAGACAATTGACTACATGCCGGTAGCCACCATCTTTGACGATGCCGGTAATCGTGATCTGCTTAGTCTTCGGATCGAACCGATCCCGGTACTCAGGTATCGATTTGAGTCGATACTCCACTTTGCTGTTAGGCAGTGTCAACGCAAATGCCAGATCGAGTTCTTGTTCCATAGCCATCAGATGCGTGACATCTTCGCCGGTGATCAGCACCCCATCCGTAGCATTGCTGATGCGCACGGGAACGATGTTGATCGCAAGGATACGTCCATCCTGAGTCGCCCGCGTGATTCCTTTAATCGGCACTCCGGATTCGAGCACGTCGTGAACTTTCGTACGCTTACGATCTGCATAGTGCTTCCAGACATCGAGTTCGGAAAAGAAATCTTTCCCTTGATAGGAAATATCGGACAAGCCGAGGATCTGCTTGGCAGAGTCATTGACAAAGGTCACGCGCAGTTGGTCGTCCAACAAGACGAGAATCTCGCTCATGGCATCCGCCATCGGTTGAAAAAGGAGTTCTCGATGATCCAACAAGTTCGTCATGATACCGCCCCCTTTATCGGGCTCCCAGACAAAAAGACTCTGCCTGCGCAGAGCCCCGTCACAGAAAATGCCTGCAACCCGGCGATCATAGACTCTCGTCCTTAGACCCGTGGCTTTGCGCCCGCACCTTTCGCTGCGTTTGCCCTATGTCCCTATGTATTTGATCCTACGTGACTAGACTATCATACTAAGTCTAGCAGTGCACCACGAAAAAAAGAGAGAGGCGAAATAGCCGCCCCTCCTACTCGATATTCTTTAGATTCTCCCGTGAAATAAGGATGTAATGATCGGGCCAGTCTTCCAATCGGCCAGTGTTTTCAGGAGATTGCCATCCGTGGTGATCAAAACGACCGCGATCAATAGCATCAACACACCGGCCATACGGTCCACCCATACCATACGCGTACCTAATCGACGAAAAGCCGCAACCAATGGCTTGGAAAACACGAAGGTCATCATAAACATAGCGGAAAACCCGATACTGTAGAGGATGAGAACCAACAGCTTTTCAAGAAATGATCCATGGATTCCGACAACTAAAGTCAGCGCCACAATCAGCGTCACTTGCCATCCAAAAGCTAACGTGAACCCGGTCAGGTACGACCGCCAGTACGTGGCACGCCCGCTGTGTGAGCGCGACGCCGAGAACCCCGCATCGTGCAACCAAGGCAAGCGCAGTACCCCCAGTCGCTGGAGCCCCAAGACGAGGAGCAGAACGCCCCCGACCACACCTGCATACCCCATCCATCCGCCGAAAGCTTTGCCTACGAGAATCGCGGCAATGCCCAAGGCGATGACCGTTGTAGAGAATCCTGTGACAAATGATAAACTATGTTTCAGTAGATACCACGTTTTGTCCGGACCCGCCGCAGCCTCGGCGGAGGTGCCGCTCAGGTACCCAATGTACGCTGGCAGCACACTCAAGAGTCACGGTGCGCAAAAGGATACGGCTCCTGCGATTGCGGAAAACGCCAATAAAACGATCTGCATTCCATGCCTCCTTCCTCGCACTTTAGCCTTACACGGTCCGACTACGCAGGATGCGCGCCGCCTCTGTACACGCAGTCAATTTGTCCATCGCAATGTCTGCCGAATTCATCGGACGCTGAGCAAATGTCCCAAAGCCGCAGTCCGGATTGAGAAACACGCGATCTGCAGACACGTACTGCAAGGCGGCATTGACTTTATCGACGATACTGTCCACCGTTTCCACTTGCGTGACTCGCGGGTTGACTACACCAAGTCCTATCTCTGATTGCGCCAGAGACGCGAGCGCAGACAAATCCCCCGCTCGCGGGGTCGCATATTCAAGGACATACTGATCTATATCCAGGTTCACCAGATGAGGGAGCAGCGGTTCGTAGGAACCGCGTAGCAGCACGTCCTCCTGGGTACTCCAGTTTCCTCGACACACGTGCACACCTAATCTGGTTCCGCGTCCGCGAAGTCCTCGCGTCACGTCATTAATCAGCTCTGTTGCAAAGCGGAGTTCTTCCTGCGCATCAGCCTTCGCGGCAAGCGCCCCACACATGAACGTGCGATTGGCATTTTTCTGAGTAAATACCAATTCGGTCAAAACCGGTTCATCTAGTTGGATAAAGTCTACTCCCGCTTCGATCAGCTCTCCGATCTCCTCGCGCAAGATGCGCACAACATCTAGGGCCAACTCCTCTTTAGTCGGATACGCCCTTTGCGACAACCCTTCGACCCACATCGACCGAGTCAATAGGTACGGACCCGGTAAAGCGACCTTGATCGCTCGATCTGTGTGCTGGCGTAAAAACAGGTATTCTTGCAGAGCCAATGGTTTAGCTCTGCGGATTTTCCCTACGGCTGCGGGGTTCGAGAGCGAGTAGGCCGGTACGTCCAATGAACCTAGGATCTCTTCAAACCCTGCTTTATCCTCCACGTACTCCAGCAGTTGCGCCACTGTGAGCATGTCGACGTGTTCCAGTTTGTCAGCTACAAAGGAAATAAAGTTGTCGCGTCGTTGCTCTCCATCAGAGACCAGATCGACGCCCGCCTGTTCTTGCATGCGCAAACACGCCAGCGTCGCTTCTGCAGCCACTCGCTCGAATTCTTCTTCTGTTATCCGACCCGCGCGCTTCTCGCGCAAAGCGCGTAAAACGTCTCTGGACCTAGGCCAACTTCCCACCACAGTCACCGGAAACAACGGTAAAGATCCTGGCATGACGCGCCTCCTTTGTGGTCAGATGAATTACAATGTCACCTCACAGCGAATGTCGATCTGCGCTGCCCGAGACAGCGTCTGGTAGAGTGGCGAGTGTGCCAGAACAGATTGCCAGAGACCGTGAATACTGGCTTCATCCTCCACCGTCGCGATATAGATCGTGCCGCTGACGTTTTGCACAGAAGGATCCCCATCCTCGATACCCAAGTGCGCAAGCACGTTGCCCAGTGAGGCGCGCAGCACGCATTCAACCTCATCGAGCACATGATTCTCCCGGGAGGCTGCGGCGCGCAGCCCTACCACCAGATCGGATCCAAGCGCCGCGAGCAGCAGATCCATCGCAGAGGGTGCCTCGACTTTCGCACTGAAATCCGCAGGCTGGCCTGCAGTGAAGCTGTGATTGCGCGCGAACACTTGAGCCGTCAGACCCGGCATAGCGCGAACGCGCACCGACCAGCGATAGCCCCGGGCTGCATCGAGATCGGACTGAACGTCACTCTGACCCGCCCCTTTTTGCACAAGGTAGGAGGTGTGTGTCTCGTGCGGGGACACAGCCACGAGACTATGCCCGACCATTCGACACCATGCCGGCAAGTCTTGTTCGACCGATGGTTCCCGACTCCGAATCTCCAGGATGCCACCCTCGCGGATCGGATCCATCGCTTTTTTAATGATCAGCAGCAGCCCGGACCCGCAATCCAAGTCACCGCCGTCACATACACCATCCACGTTTTGCTCTTCCATCATGACCTCGCGATTGTCAGTATGTAATGCAAGAAGCGCCTTGTGACAAAAATTCGACCAACTTCGCTCCGCCGACAATGACGGCGCCAGGGATCAAGTCGTTCTCCGTCAAGCCCCGTTTTTTAAAACACGGACTGCACACCCACACGGTGCCGCCAGCTTCTTGATAATTGTGTAGCAAGTCGGCCAAAGGTGCGAAGCCTTCCTCATGAATGTCTGAAACATAGCCTTTTTGCCCAAGGTAAACGCCTTCTGTACTGAGAAAGACTACCGTCTCTTGCCCTGAAGCCACTGCAGCGTTTGCCACCACCATGCCAACGGTTGCCTTGTCTGCATCATCTTTTGCATGCGTGATACTGATCGCCAGCTTTGCCACGATACAATTCCTCCTTCACCTGTTTAAAGTGCTGCACCCGTGCGACGAATGAAATAGTGGCGAGTGCCTTCCACATCGCGGGTCTCCACCAAGTGTTGGGCGCGCAAAGTACACCAGGCAGGAATATCGACCCGCGCCCCGATGTCGTAGGAGACGACCTCGATCATCTGTCCCACTTCCATCCGACGCATGGTCAAGAACAAATGCATGACCAACTCACCGCAACCTGTTGGCCCGGCATCATACACGATATCTGCTTGCACCTGCGCATCCTCCCTCATATCAGAGACCTGCCACAAACGCCTCGT
Organism: Bacillota bacterium; assembly: GCA_026627345.1. Lineage (GTDB taxonomy): Bacteria > Bacillota > Bacilli > Alicyclobacillales > SLC66 > JAPNUJ01. The sequence continues at coordinate 17,744 of JAPNUP010000105.1, forward strand.
CATGCTTTCACACCAAGCGCTTCTACAAGATTATATGTCAGATCGCAGCGTTTTAAAAGTATATTTCATGTCTATCATTGCAAATATTTATGACCGGCAAATTCAGGCGCAATGATCGAACTAGTGTCTCCCCAAAAAGTAGGGCGGTTTTGGCGTTCTTGCCAGGCCACTCATTATGAATCCCCCCTCATTCTGTCGCCTTCACAGTTCATTCTCTTTCAGTTGCGGAACCCACGAAAGCAAGATTCACGTAGACTGATCGCGGGCAATAACTCGTCGTTTTTCCCGTCTCGCTATCCACCATCCCGTGACCCCGAGCGCTACGGGATACACAGTGGCCCAACCACTGAGCGGATATAAAGCGACACAAACGACCAAAGGAACCAAAATGGATATGCGCCCTCGCCATCCTTCATTCCTTAGCAGTCTCCACGCAGAGAGCATAGCCACCACATACAAAGTCAGAAACACGACACTCGGCCACGCGATCAGCGCTGCTAGATGTACATGAAAGGCCGTGTAAATCGAGAGCACGACAGCAAAATCTGCTCCCAACGCAAGGAGCGCGCCAACTGGTGTTTGACGGCGCTGATGCAGTCGTCCGAGAAAGGCTGGAAACACGCCTGTACGCGCTTGACTATAGACCATTCTCGAGAATCCGGCTAGATTTCCATGGATGGCCACTAAGGTGATCAACAGCGCCACACCCCCTGTGACAGTTGCCCCGCCAGAGCCGAGTCCGACGCCTACCAATTGACTGAGCGGGGCTGTTGAGTCCGCCCCGCCGTAGGCATGCGTTCCGACGGTCACAATGGACAGAGCGATGTAAAGGACGCCGACAATGAAAGGAGCCAAGAAAAATACCCGTCGCAGATCTCGAATCGGATCACGGAACTCTTCGGCAAGGTGCCCCACCATCTCCCAACCTACGAAGCACCAAAAGATCTCCACAGCCGATGTGCCGATCGAAAACCATGATTCCGATGTCGTCGGCTCAAAATGCGCCAGTGTCATATGCGGGGCGGCAGCTGCGATCGCAATGACCATCAAAGCGGCGATCAGCACCAGAATCAACACCTGCACCCACGCCGCCACATTGACCCCTTGCCAGTGTAGGACCAGCGACACCGTCAGCATAAGCGCTGCTATAGCCGGAACCGTCCATGCGGCGAGCGAAAACGTGGCTGCCACGTAACTCGCTCCGACGAGCGCCACGATAGGTACACCGACTGGAATGGTCCCAAGAAACAACCAAGCCGTTATTCGCCCTGCTGTCTCGCCAAATGCCAGACGGGCGTACTCGACGATGCCACCCGCGTGCGGATACTTGGAACCTAGCCTTCCTAAGGTGCTGGCCAGAGGAAATGCCAATAGCGACATCAGCAACCAAGATACAATCGATGCCGATCCCGCCTGTTCGGCCGTAATGGCAGGGAGGATGAGAACACCCGATCCCAGAACGGAGCCTACAGCGATCGCGGTTCCTTGCACCCAAGTCAATGATCGTTTTAACTGCGCTTGCGTCGTCATTGGCTGCACTCCCATCCCTTTCTCTACCCGTAACTGTACACAGAAGCATCTATCTTGTCATACAATAGATTTGATTATATCAATCGAAACTAGATAGAGGACTCATGCTGGCGCTGCCATGGGGTGGGCCAGATTTTTCAGTCGTCACGCAGATGTGCTGGCATAAGGACAAGTGGATGTCACCGACGCTACGAGCGTTTATTCGGGTCACGAAAGATCTTCTAGAAGACGCGCTGCCAGCTCTCTAGTCAGATTGTTGAGGTGACACGCTCCACGTATTCTAGTCAAAGGACCTCCTCGTATGCTGCCAATGTTCGCGACGCAAGGGCTTACATATTGACAGGCTGGTCCATAAAGAATATGGTCTAGGCTAGTCAGTCGCTATCGGTCAGCGAAAAGTCATTGCTTTTTCATTCAAAAGGAGGCGTGCTAACATGTCGCAGATGAACATGGAACAACTGGGGGAGGCTCGCTGGACCAGGAAGACGACTGGGATGTTCATCTCTTTCGTACTCGGCTTGGCGCTAGAATCCTACGTATTCTCCCTCTCGTCGATCGCGGTCTACTGGGTGACGATGCCGAAGTCATTAGGTGAACTCTTGCTCGCTTGGGCGCCCATCTGGCTTATCATTGGGATCATGCTGGCAGGTCCCTTCTCCGACCGATTCGGTCGCAAGGTGACTTTGTACACGACCTTGATTCTGTATGCAATCGGAGGCATTCTTCTATTTTTTAGCTTCACATACGTGATTATCCTCATTTCACTCGCCTTAATGCTGATGGCAGGTGGGGGGGAGATGAATTCCATCATGGTGGCCAGCCACGAACTGATGCCGAGGAAGCACCGTGGTAAAGCGACGATGATGATCATCAATGGCATCAACTTAGGTGGACTGGTGCTGGCGATCTTGGCACTGACCACGGCTAACCTGAGCGGCAAGTCGATGATCTATACCCAGCGTGACGTGGTAGCGATCGCAGTTCTAATCGTCGTCGCCATATTGTTCGCCACCCGTGTGAGTATGCCAGAGTCGTTCCTGTGGCTCCAAAGCAAAGGCCGCCAAGCGGACGTGCAGAAGGTCGTGTCGTCTTACTTCGGCTCGACCGTGGCCGCAGCGGCGGTGATTGCCGAGGCGAAGGCGTCGTCAGAGAGCACTGGGCCGAAGGGCCCGAAGCTCAGCGCAGGATACATGACGTTCACTATGATCATTATGGTGATCGTGGCAGCCGCAAATACGATCGGTTTTGGACTGATGGCCTATGCGTTGGCCTACGCGTTCTTTCCGCACCTGCAGCCGACCATCTTGGCCGTATTTGAAGGTGCTGGATTCGTGATCGGATTCTTCGGCCTGATCGCAGACAAGGTGTCGAGAAAGAAGTTTTTGTTCTGGAGTTTCCTTGGAACGTTTGCGATGACCGCCATTGTCGGGTTGACGACCAGCGCATGGGAGCACAATATGGTGCTGTTCTGGATTCTGCTCATCGTTCTGGCAGGCATGAACTCGCTGTGCTACTTGACCGAAGATACGGTCAAGGCGGAAGTCTGGCCGACACTCCATCGTGGAACACTGACCGCGGTCGCCCGTTTCATATCGATCGGTCTCTATATTCCGACGATCTACATCACTGCCAGCATGTCGACGACTGAGTATGTGCTGTTCAATGCCGGAGTCTGGTTGATTGGGACGTTAGCCGCCGCCGCATGGCTCATTTGGGGTCGCGAGACCGGGCGTGGTCTGAGTATTCAGCAGGCTTCGGGCGAGGCTTGAGCACGGATTGCTATTTTCACCTCACTCCTTCCCTGTGAGCGCATGAATACGGACTCTCGCTTATACATGAGCGAGAGTCCGTATTTGTACCTGTATTATCCTAAGATCCGTACGCCCCAGACGAACTTCTCACAGTGATACAACGCGTACACTTTGTAACGCTAAGCGACCGTTGTCGTTATGCGCAAGCAATGTGACTTGATATGCGCGTTCGTTCACGATCACGTCGATCCGTGCCGTCGCATTACTCAAGACTGTTTGAGACACGGTCAAGGTGACATTAAAGTCTGACTCGTAATGAACGGCAGTAAGCGAACTGCCCCAAAAAGGATTGGTCGTCAAAGGCTCGGTCACTAATTCGCGAAGTGTACGACGATTCCCTTTCGCAGACTCTCTCTCGAACCCGGCCAATAACCTCGCCATCAAATTGGCTGCGGAAAGAGGCGCTGGGCTATCCTCGTAACGAGGCGTCGCGTCAGGCGCATATGCCAAGGAGCCCATGGGGATGCCACTTTGGGCAAACGTCGGGAGAAAAGACAGTCCTGCCTCTGGCAAGTACTTAACGACCCCAATGCGCGCGCCTCCGAAGTATCGGGCGGATTCGCCTTCGTCCACTTGCTTGACGAGACGTGCGGTGACAAGATACCGGTACGGAGTCAAGTAAAGCGCATCTAGCGGGTAGCAGGTCTCCAGCATAATCGCGGGATAAGGAGTATTGGCCACTGGGGTTCCTGTCTTTACGATCTGCGTCTGGCTAACCTTGAACTCATATCTACCATTTGGCAGTTGTACATCGACCAAGGCCCCATTGTGCAACTGATCGATGTTTCTAAACCACGTGGCATTGTGTGCCGCAAGAACAGCCAATCCCAGCTTCCCTGGCAAGACACTGCTCTCCAGATGTCCGACCGCCACCGACAACACGGTAGATCCATCCCCTTCCAAGATCGGCGCGGTGAGATGCAACTGAGGAATTTGCAAAAGTCCGACGGGATTGATCCCTGCCGTCAAGTCATCGCTTGACGTCGTTGCCACGGTGGGCGTAGTGGATAACGTATCAGACGCCTGAGGAATCTGCGTGTGCTTCAAGCGCGTCTCCTCGAGAGCCACCAATTTACCCCCCATTAAAGCTGCGCGACCAAAAAAGAAGGGGACGCGGGCCATGAGCAAGAGTCCGCAGATCATGATGGCAATCCCCGTCCATAAGGCTATTTTTCGCGCCATCCGTCTTCCCCCTGTTTTGTCACCACGTTCGCGCCGCCTATTAGGATTCCCTTCCTCATCTAACCTCTACGTTTTTTGAACATCAGGGTGATAAGCGCTCCGAAAGCGAGTACCGCAAGTCCCTCGATGAGATCCCGCATAACAGGGATACCCGTAACTGGCGATGTGGCTCCGGCTACGTAAGTGGTAGTAGGGGTCTTCGCAGTAGGTACCGTAGCTGTTACTGTAGTAGGTGTCGTCGTTGTGGTAGTAGGTGTCGTCGTTGTGGTAGTAGGCGTCGTCGTTGTGGTAGTAGGCGTCGTCGTCGTGGTGGTAGGCGTCGTCGTCGTGGTGGTGGTAGGCGTCGTCGTCGTGCCTGAACCGGTCGTACTGCCTGTCGTGGTCGGCATATTAGCACATGGCGGGACGGTAATATGATCTGTACTGACAGTCGTCGCCGTCTCTGAAAGAACACGACCGACGATCGTAGAATTTGCGCCCACCGTGATAGCGGCGGGACTCATGATGGTCCCCTCAAACTGCGTATTGGCTCCAAGCGTTGTCGCCCCCCCAACAACCCAGAATACATCACACGCAGTAGCGCCATTTTCCAATGTGATGACCGTACCTGCCACAGTATTAAACGCCCCGGAAATTTGGAAGATGTACACCCCTGCCCCACTAAGTGTAAGGCTCGGAGAAGCGACAATGTTACCAGCTCCGGAAAACGCGTATACACCAGGCGATAATGTTTGGCCACTAATATCCAGATTTCCGGTACTAGTCGGCAACTGCGAGTCGGCCTCTGAAATCGCGCCTACAAGTGCCAATGTAGCACTCTGGTACTCGGCATCGCTCGCGAAACTTGCCCCGTTCGTAATCGTAGGCGCCGACGTTATTCCGCCCGCACCAAACCCAACGTCGCCAGACACGAAGGTAGGGTCGCTGTTTGAAATAGTCTGCCCCAATAAGGCAAATTGGCTTGCGGCACCAAGTTGCGGTGCGGTTACCGTAGAAGCAGAAGCCGCTAAGGCGGTCCCGGAAAACGCGACGGTGGATATCACAGCGGTTACTGCCATGAAGTATAGCGGAAGTGCCTTGTTGAGTTTCACCTAATCATTCTTCTCTCTTATATCAAGGGTCGACGGATCTTGCCTACTCTTGAGGTGCACCACAGTCAGGAATCCAGTCGCCATCGATCCCAAAAAGTACAACAGGTGACCGCCAAATACGTTGCATTTTCTCCTCGCTGGAAGTGATCGGGGCGGATCTACCATTGTTACCACTCTTCCATATTTTAATAATATACTAATATAATGATAAAGTACAGCTTTATATTTTAATACCCTCGCCCGATAGTAGCCCTTTGTCCTTGTCCGCCACTTTTCACTTTCATCGCCGACACGTAAATAGAACGCTCGTCGGTGTCGAGCGTTCTATTTGCACACCTGGTAAACACCACCACTAGTAACACGAGGAGGCGAGTCCATAGATAGAGCGACCGTCATGTCAACGTCATTCCGTCGCTAACCTTAGTGGTTCTCCTTGACGTGTGTGGCCACATACTCGGCGTCTACGAGAAAGAGACGTCTAAACCACAGTAGCGCCGGTGACAACAAGAGCAATCCGCCAATTAAGACGATCAAGGTCGAGACAAACATCTGCTGATTGGCCGCTGCGCCACTGAAGGTCAAGAACGGATAGAGGAGATAGGGAGAATGCGCCACCGCATAACCCATCTGCGCTGTGACAATTTGTACGATACCCAGACCTAACTGCAAGAGTACACGCCACGAGCGAATGCTCTGATCACTTCGTTGTGCAGCCAAACTGATATAGCCTATGACAAAGGAAAGCAACGAAAGGCCGAAAAATATCCTCACCAGACCCAGATGCATACCTGTGACCATCAATGGCATTGCACCCGGATGACCCGCGGCCAGTGCCCATCCGCCAAATAGTAGACTAATCGGCCCCATCCACAGTGCGCCGTGACGAAAACGATGATAAGCCAAACGTTCGCCGGCTGCCTGCGCATACCTCGCCAAAAACAAAGACGACAAGTACAGAGCCAGTGTGACGCCAAAGCCGATAAAAGCATACACCTGCACACTCGTGAAAAAGGAGCCCACCTGCAAAGCATAGCTATGTGCGGTACGCGTCACATAGCCACCTTGAGACAGTGGCAGTAGAGCAATCAAGACACCTGGCAGCAACAATCCCGTGATGCCTGCCACGTAAATCATCTGCTTACGAAATCGCTCTGAAGCGTAGCCAAACTGAAGATACGCCCCGCGTAAGGCCAATAGGACGAGCAGAAGCGTCGCCGGAACCGCGAGTACCGTTCCGTAAGCAAAAGCAGCATCAGGAAACAGGCCAACTAGTGCGACGGGGATCACGATCAGAAACGCATTGATCAACTCCCATGTCGGTGATACATACGTGGAGGCCACTGAGGCTGTATTCCATCGTCCACGCAAGCTAAAATGGAGGCGCCAGTAGCTGGATCCAAAGTCAATTGCACCGAGTATGGAATACACAAAGATGAGTACCCACAGAAACGCAGCTCCTACACCTGCTAAAGTCAACGTTCTCGCCTCCCTCTTATCGCGGCACCGTTACATCTGGCTGTACAGGCGGAGTTGGCCCTGTTTGTACGACGAGCTCATCTGTCGTCAGTGGATGGTGAGTAAAATACGAGCGCAACGAGAGCACAGTCCCGATCAGTAACACAGTGAATAAAAGCATGAATCCACCAAACATCCAACCGATGCCCGGTGCAGTCGTGACGGCTTGGTCGACCGTCATCATGCCGTAGATAATCCACGGTTGGCGCGCTTCCTCGGCGAACACCCAGCCGTCTTCAATCGCCACCATAGACAGGAACCCGGTGAGCACGATTACCCAAAGCAACCAGCGATCGTGCAGACGAGGCACGACTTTCCAACGGATCAAAAAATACACGAACGCCACGCCGATAGCGAAAGTCCCGATCCCGACCATCGTGTCAAACATGAGATGCACAGGAGCCAGTGCAGGCCAGGTCCAGCGCGGGAAGGCGTCCAGACCGATCACGGTGGCATTCAAGTGCGTAGTTGCCAACCAGCTCAAGAGACCTGGGATCGGAATCCCGCCCACAATTCGCTGTTTAGATGCCTGAACGATGCCACCGATCACTAACGGCGCATATTTGGTCGTATGAAACAAGCCTTCTGCGGCAGCCAACTTCTCCGGTTGATAGGTCGCCATCATCTTGCCCGCCGCATCACCGATAAAAGCCGTACACACCGCTGCAATTCCGCCGATGGACATCGTCAGTGTCAAATTCTTTTTATGATAAGCCCGCTCAAAGGCAGTGGCCTGCTTTTTAAGCAAACCGCGCGCAGCCGCGGCCGCAAAGACAAAAGCGACTGCCATATAGGCGGAAGCAAGGACGTGACCCAGTTCGGTCGGCATCGATGGATTGATCATCGCCGCCCATGGGTTCGCATGTAGCACGCGGCCATCGACCCAGTCCAGTCCCGCCGGGGTATTCATAAATGCATTGACATCCGTGACCAGCAAGGCAGATAGACCTGCCCCGATCGCGACAAAAAGTGAACTGAAGATCCTCGCCTTTTGCGAAAGTCGCTCGCCGCCGTACACATAGATGGCGAGAAAGAGCGACTCCATGATAAAAGCGAACACTTCAAACTCAAAAGGAAGATTGATAATTTCTCCGACAACCTGCATAAATTTAGGCCACAAAACAGATAACATAACGGCCACCGTGGTTCCGGTTACGATACCGACACCAACGAGTAAAATGGCCACTCGCGTCAATCTCTTGGCAAATAGGCGATAGGAAGGATCCTTTGTCCGCCAAAACATGACTTCGGCCATGAAGATCAGAAAGGGGATCCCTACTCCTAGTGTGGCATACGTAATATGGTACCCTAAGGTTACGCCAAACAGTGTTCTGGCCATGAGAACTTCTGACATGAATAACACCCCTCTGCTTCGTACAACTCATGGACTCCTATCGTCTAACACCTTTACTGCAAACGATCGAGGTAGACATTGAGTAACCGCTGAGAAATGTCTGGTGGCATTTTCCCTTTAAAATGCAGTACATAGTCATCAAACGCCCGCTTCATAAAGCTAGACACGGCACCGTAGTACGCTATATCCATCGTGCCCCCGTACAAGGTATTGGAGCGAATGAGGGTCGCTTTGTGATTGCCCATGTTCATGATGCAAAAGATTTCAGGCTCATAAGGACGGATATCCCCTTCACCAGTAATGTTTCGGCGAAGGATACTGGCGACCATCGCCCCTTGTTCGACAGCTAGATGCCCCAGTTTCGGAACAGTTCGCGCCGCCCCATCTCCAATCGCATAAATATCTGGATAGTCGAGGTGCTGGTACTGCTCATTCGTAGGTGCGAAACCAGCCTCATCACCGAGGCCACTGAGTGTCAGTACATCAGGCCCCCGATAAGTGGGAATGATAATCGTCAGCGCAGAGCGCATATCCGTTCCATCTGTAAACACCACGCGATCTTCTTCCAAATGATCGATGATTTTATTGGTCTCCACCTCGATATCTTGCTTTTGCGCCAAGGCTCCAAACGCCTCGTGAACTTGATCTCCGACATCCTCGAAGAAAATCTCCGCTGGGGAGAAGCAGCGTATACGTGTTTGGCTACGCTTTCCGCGGTTTCTCAAGTGAGCATCGATCATAAAAGCCATCTCGCCAATCGGCCCTTCACAAGCGGCCATGAGAAACGGGGCATCAGGCGTACGCGTTCCTTGCACCATCGGAGCAGACCCGATCACAATATCACCTTGCGAGAAATTCGATACCGCTTCGGACAACTGTGCAGCGAGTACGTCCGTGCACATCGAATGTCCATAGTCTTTAAACCCATCCACGCTAGAGAAATCTTTCTTGGCACCCAGAGCCACGACTAACGTGTCGTAAGAAATACTGGTTTCATCTTCTAAAATGACGCATTTTCCAATCGGGTCAATCTGTTGCACACGACTGCGAATAAAGCGTCCATACTTTTCAATGACGGGACGAACTGCAAACGTCACGTCTCCCACCACTTTTTCCCCTACAGCCACTTCTGGCAGAGATGGCTTCAGCAAGAAACTTTCGCGTTCATCAATGACCGTCACCTGCACATCGTAACGTTCAGACCACTTAACTACATGGTGAAACACCGTCATCCCGCCAAATCCAGCGCCCAAGATTACCAACCTATGCATGACTCGTCCCCTCTTTCATTGCCGATATAACGAGTATATACGAGGTATTCATAACCAACTACTCGGGAAAAACCCTGAGCGCGCCTTGTGTACCTGTGCGTTAGGCACAGTCGAGAGCGAACGAGTATAATCATGGATGAGCTTTGGACGCTCGTAACAAGAGGAGGAGTCGTGAACGTGCCTGATCTCATTGCGATCGACGTCCTTTTCTTGCTCATGCTGGTCTTTCTCAATGGAACTTGGTTATTTAGACAAAGAAAGAGCCTAGCACGCACGAGACAATCTATTCGCATGGCTGATCTCTTCAATCAATTAAATGATGGAATTGTCATCATGGATCAAGACCGCATCATCACTTTCGTCAATCCGGCCGCGAAGAAAATGACGGGTTGGTCCATGGGCGGAATTGTGCCTTTTTGTGAATACTGCCAAAAGCGCACGATCCCGCCAGGCGAAAGACGGTGCCTATTAGCCGACGACCTATCACGACAGTACTTCGAATCACAAATTGCTACCATCCAAGGCGGGCTCATAAACGTGGGCATGAGTCGTACATTTCTAGATCCGACAGTGGACGGGCGACGAGAAATGGTCATCACGATTCGGGACACAACGGCTCAGCATGCCGAAGCCGCGTTACGACTCACCCGGCAGTTGGCACAGCGAAGCCTGGAAATTCAAGATGAAGAACGCAGCCGCGTGTCGCTGGAACTTCATGATGGTATCACCCAAGACCTATTTTCTATCCAACTGGGGATTGAGCACGTACGGCGTAACGTGCGCGACCCCGCACTGAAAGATCAGATTACGGCGCTAGGGGGACGATTGGCAATCATCCAGGATGATGTTCGCATTCTCTCCCACCAACTGTATCCCGCACTTTTGCAGGAGCGCAACTTACCAGATGCCCTTCGCTCTTTAGCGCAAAGTATGAGCACCAGCGAATGCCATATCGATGTCACATGCGCGCACACTGAGGGCCTTGATTGGAATATCGTGATGGCGACCCACCTCTATCGAATTGCACAGGAAGCACTCCATAATGCCATGTCACATGGAAGCGCGACTCAACTCCAAATTTCACTGAGACGAACAGACGATATCCTGCAGATGATGGTGACCGACAATGGCTCGGGGTTTGAACAAGCCTCGTCAGCAGCAATCGACAGTGGCTTTGGGATACGTAACATGCGCGAACGCGCGCTGGCGATGGGTGCGGATTTATCTATTTCATCCAGACTCGGCGAAGGTACTCAAGTAACGGTGACTTTAACCATGCGACCGGAGGGAGCAACATGAAGGATGCGATAAGCATTGTACTAGTAGACGATCATGAGATGGTTCGCCAAGGACTGCGACTGGTTCTGGAAGAAAATACTCATTTGCGAGTGGTCGGCGAAGCAGAAAGCGGGGAGGCAGCCTTACCACTTTGTACTCGCTTGCAACCTGACGTCATCTTGCTAGATGTTCACATGCCACAAGGAATGGATGGGATCACCGCCGCCGCGCATCTCAAACAGCTCTGTCCGTCAACTAGAGTCATTATCCTTACCATGTTCGATGACGAGGTACACGTGGAACGTATGTTGCAAAGCGGTGTGGACGGCGTGGTATTCAAGCGTGATGCCGTAGCGGAACTCGTGCAGGCCATTGACTTTGTGGCCGATGTTCCTTACCTGCCGCAAGGACTATCTGCTCCTACGAAGGAACGGTTATACAAATCCTTACGAGGAGAGCGACCGGCACAGCCCCTTACTCCGCGAGAGACCGAAGTCCTGACTTTAATTGCTAGAGGGTATACGAGCAGGGAGATTGGTGAGCGATTATTTATAGGTATCAAAACGGTAGAAACACACCGCAAGCACATCATGGACCGCTTAGGGGTGTCGACGCGCGCAGACCTGATGACGGTCGCCCGCAGTATGGGTTTGACACCTGCCGAATAAAGTCGGGAACAGGGTGTGAGTCAGCTTTCAGGAAGCCGCCTCCACGCCGTGTTCCCGTTGGGACTGAATCATCTCATCCAGCCAAGTGTTTGACAGCGCAACGATTAGGGCCAATCTCTAGCTCGCGTGCTTCTACTTCGTCTAGCTTACGGTTCCCGCGATTCACATCCACGATGGTCGTGTAGTTTGGCGGTGTCAGGCCGATTTGCGCAATGACCGCTTCCGTGAATGTGTCTTCGCTCTTTTCATCAAGAAGTGGATTCTGCTCCCGTAAATGACCGTACGTTTCCCCGACAAATCCGCTTGCGTTGATCTCTGACGGGTCAGAAAAATGGGCTGGCAAGATGACCGTTGAGTCGTCGAGCGAGTCGAGTTTGTCCGTAACGGTCTGAAACAAAAGACCTGCCCACTCCCGTGCCTTCCCTCCCAGATCCGGACGTCCCAAGCCACTAATAAAAATCGTGTCACCAGCTAGCAAGTATTTGTCATTCACCAAAAACGAGGTGCTGCCAGGTGTATGCCCTGGGGTGGCGAGTGTCATGACTTTCATGACTGCAGCCCCAAATCGAAATGTCATGCCATCCGTCAAGGAACGAAACGGTAAAGAACTTCCCTGCATTTCTTCCGATGCAACCCAGTACGTACCGCCTGTGGTGGTGGCAAGTTTCGTCCCCCCACTGATATGGTCCGCATGACAGTGTGTATCGAGAATCTGTCTGATCTGGGCATGATACTGATGGGCCAAGTCTGCATAGACTTGTGTGTGTCTCGCAGGGTCCACAACATCCCACGATCTGACTTGTCCAACGTAGGATTATATCCGGCGACCTCGATCCCTAGAAGCCGTATGTTCCTAACAATTCAGTGCAGGATATTACACGGGGTTCAAACACGAAGGAGTGAAACAATCGTGCGCAAACTGGTTATTATTGGTTCTGGATTTGGCGGCATCACTGTTTTTCACCATACCGTAAAATGGGCGTCTGCATATGACGTAGAAGTTACCGTCATTGATGAACGAGAAACCTTTTTACTAAAACCTTCCCTACCTGAAGTGGCACTCGGCGAAAAGCAGGTGCGAGACGTGATTTTTCCTTTGCGCCCTGTAATAGAACCGTACGGTCGCTTTATACGTAGTAAAGTACAGCAGATAGACGCAAAGAACAATGAGCTTGTTTTGGAGGATGCGAGTAAAATCCAATACGATTATCTGGTTATCGCTCTCGGTGCCGTAAAGGATTTCTCCAGTATTTCAGGTTTTAAGGACTATGGGTTTTCGATGTGTACTGACATCGTAGCTCCTCGGTTAAGCGAAGCCATTCATCATTTTCAAGGTGGCAATGTTGTCATCGGCTCGGCCCCTATGATCCAAGGAACACGTACGCCTGATGTCCCTTTTCTCAAGGCCGCCTGTGAGGGTCCTATTGGAGAGGTAGCTTTTATGATAGAGAGCGAGTTACGCAAACGTGGCTTGCGCGAAAAATCACGGGTGATATGTTTTAGCCCAGCGGAAATATTCTTCGAAGATGTAGGCGACAAAGTACATGTCGCATTTAATAGCCTCGCTGAACAGCACGGCGTAGAGGTGCAAACGAATAAGATCATCGACCATCTTGAAGAAAAGCGGGTGGTTTTTGCGGATGGGTCTTTCTTAGACTCCGATCTGACGATTGTAATTCCCGCTTATCGTGGAGCTGAAGTGATAGCACGTAGTGAACTGGGTGATGAAGCAAATTTTGTACCTACTGATGAAGAATTTCGACATTTGGACTTTCCCAACATTTTTGCCGTAGGAGATGGCGCATCGCGCACAGTACCCAAATTGGGACACCTCGCTGTCGAGCAAGGTGAAGTAGTAGCAAGTGTTCTGAAAAGGGAAATTACAGGTAAGGGAGAGGTAAAAAAATATCAACCAGAGATTTTTTGCATTATGAATATGGGGCAACATAAAGCCACCATGATTCGTTCGAATACCTTGTATGGTGGAACTACTGATATTGCCTATTATGGAATCGTATCCAGTCTAATGAAGACATCCTTTGACGATTTCACACTGCGATTTAAAGGTAAGATGCCACCCGCATTCACACAGCATTTGCTGAACCTCTATTTAGGTCGACTAGAGACAAAACAACAGAAATAGTCATGCTGTGCCAACATGAACCGCTGCACTGATAAGTGACGGTTCATGTTGACGCTGAGTCCTGAATAGTTTTCCAGTTATTACGCATTCTACATGGGATCATGTTTAGTGAATGAGGTGGGTAAAGATGTGGGCGGTTTGGCTCGATCGATGGCAATTTGGATTTACAACCGTATATCACTTTCTCTTTGTTCCGCTAACCATCGGTTTAGCGTTTCTGATCAGCGTCATGGAAACGATGTACGTTACGAAACATGACATCATGTATCGTCGGATGGCCCAGTTTTGGGGAAAATTATTCCTCATTAATTTTGCACTTGGCGTTGTCACAGGTATCATGCAAGAGTTTCAGTTCGGCATGAACTGGTCCAATTACTCCCGGTTTGTTGGCGACGTTTTTGGAGCACCACTCGCCATTGAGTCCTTAGCAGCATTCTTTCTAGAATCAGCATTTATTGGAACTTGGTTATTTGGATGGGACAAACTACCTCCTAAGATCCATGTATTATCCATTTGGATGGTCACGATAGGTGTCAGTCTATCCGCATTTTGGATTCTGACCGCGAACTCGTTTATGCAGGAACCTGTCGGCTATGTGATGTCGCACGGCCGAGCCCATATGAACAGTTTTGGTGCTTTAATCACCAATCCACAATTTAGAGTGGAATTTCCACACGTTTGGTTTGGCGCCTTAACTACAGGATCCTTTTTTGTAGCTGGTGTCAGCGCGTACTATTTATTACGCCGGAGAGAAATCCCTCTATTTGCGCAATCCTTTCGCATCGCCGTATATACTGGGCTGATTGCGAGTGTACTGGTTGCTGTCATCGGACATGCACAAGGGCAGCACCTCATCAAAGCCCAGCCCATGAAGATGGCAGCATCAGAAGCACTGTGGCACACAAGTCCGTATCACGCACCGTGGTCGCTTGTGGCATGGATTGATGCAAAGGATCATCGTAATCCTTTTGACATCGAAATCCCTTACGCGCTAAGTATTTTGTCTTATAACCATACATATGGCTCAGTTCCCGGCATTGAAGAATTACAGGAACAGTACGTCAGTAAGTATGGCCCAGGAAACTACGTCCCCTCCGTTTGGGTAACCTTCTGGACGTTTCGTGTCATGGTGCTTGCCGGGTCACTCATGATTTTTCTCGCCATGTACGGAGCATTCCGTGGTCTACGAGACGATGAAGGGCTAGCTAAACGGCGTCAATATCTACGCATTATGCCCTGGGCGATCAGTCTCCCATTTATCGCAAATTCCACCGGTTGGATTATGACAGAGATGGGAAGACAACCGTGGGCGGTCAATGGGTTACTGAAGACAGCAGACAGCATTTCACCAACCGTCGGAGTCCCTCTTGTTTGGACCACCATTATCGGATTTGGAATTGTTTACGCCGCATTTGCCGTAGTCGATGTCTATCTATTCGTCACCTTCATTAAAAAAGGACCCGACCCTGAACGAGGTCCTGAGGAAATGGACGCTGAAGCATTGCAGCCAGCATTTGAACCGTAAAGATCATCAATGACGAAAACTTGAACAATGGAGTGAAGAGGTCATGAGCCTTAATGTACTGTGGTTTATCATCATTACCGTATTATTTACAGGCTTTTTTGTACTCGAAGGATTTGATTTTGGCGTGGGTATCATTGCCCCGTTCCTTGGTAAGACCGATGAACAACGTCGACTGTTAATCAATAGTATCGGGCCCTTTTGGGATGCGAATGAAGTCTGGTTTATCTCTGCTGGCGCTGGCATGTTTGCAGCGTTCCCGGATTGGTACGCCACGTTATTTAGTGGCTTTTACATTCCACTGTTCCTTCTTTTAATCGCGTTAATGGCGCGCGGAGTCGCTTTTGAATTCCGAAGCAAGCTAAGTCACGCTCGATGGCGGACATTTTGGGATTGGGCCGCCTTTGCTGGCAGTTTACTTCCACCGATGCTTTGGGGCATCGCACTCTCTAATTTAATGCGAGGTGTGCCGATTGATGCGCACATGAATTATGTTGGTGGATTTTGGAATCTCATAAACCCATACGCGGTACTCGGCGGCATCAGCATGGCTTTACTGTGTTTGCTACATGGTTCACTGTTTCTAACTCTACGTCTCAGTGGAGACCTTCGTGTAAGAGCGCGGGCTGCTGCCAAACGAATTGGTGTATGGACGACAATCTCCATGTTCTTGTTCGTTATTTATAGTTATTTCCAGACGGATCTCTTCGTGAAAGTGGGCCTTGACCCCGGGAGTCTGCCTGTCCTGGCTGGGATGACACTTATTTCCGTGCCGTTTCTCATCTTTACTGAGCATGATGGCTGGGCTTTCATACTCAGTGCTTTAACGATCGCCTGTTCAACGGCCACCGTGTTCTACGATCTCTTCCCGCGGGTGATGATTAGTTCCTTGAACCCAGCTTGGGACTTGACTATTTATAACGCCGCCAGTGGGCCCTATGCCTTAACCGTCATGTCGATCGTTGCGCTAAGCATTCTGCCTGTGGTATTCATTTATCAAGGCTGGACATATTGGGTATTTCGCAAAAGGTTGGACGTTGGTGGACATTTGGATTACTAAAACATATCCATTTCGTAATCCCACATTTTCTGATACGGTCCACTTTGGTGAATCAGTTCTTGGTGAATGCCCCGCTCAATGATAGAGCCTTGACTCAGGACGATGATTTCATCCATCGTCCCTATGCTTTTCAAGTGGTGCGTGATCCAAATCACGGATTTATGACGTGAGATAGCTTCTAGATTTCCCTTGATTTCGAGTGCCGTTTGCGCGTCTAACGCTTCCAGGGGTTCATCGAACAACAGAATCGGTGCATTAGCCAATACGGCGCGTGCAATCGCGATTCGTTGACGCTGTCCGCCTGATGGCACGTGACCAAATTCACCTATGACTGTGTCGAATCCCTCTGGAAGAGGGTCTATCCAGGAACTGAGTTGTGCGACTTCGGCTACTTTTTGCAGTTCTTCAAGATCAGCCGTAGGCTTGGCAATTCTCAAATTATCAGCAATCGAGGCATTAAAAATCGGTGTGTGCGCAGAAATCACAACAAAGCCCGAGCGAACGACTTCTCCAGCCAAGGATCGCAGATCGATATCGTCGATCGTCACAGTCCCTTCCTGTGTGTCCCAGAGCCGAGTTAACAAATGAATAATCGTGCTTTTGCCTCCGCCATTATGACCTACAATGGCCATATGCTTGCCAGGATACAAATCCAGGGTGATACCCGAAAGAATAGGGTTCCCAGATGTGTAGGAAAAAGATACATCGTTCATACGAACGTGCCAATGATCGGGAAGTCGCCGTCGATCATGATCACACGATGGGTCAGGAGTCTGTACCGGCCAATTTTTGATCTCTTGCAATCGGCGTACGGAAGCGACATTTTCACCCAGTGCCACGAACGTCATAGGTATTGGCAATACCGCCTCAAAACTAGCCATTGAGGTTAAGGCGACTACCGTCAACATGACACTTCCTAACAAGTGATGTTCGACACGTGGCATGGCGCACGCCAGCATAGCCCAGGCCGTTCCTGAGACAATGACAACAGTACAGGCTTCGATCACAGCTTGCCTGAGCACCAATTGTCGTTGATAAGTATTTAATCTCTCTTGCAAGATATCAAGGGCGCCTAAAAACTGTCTTCCACCGTCATCAGCCATCGATAGGTCTTGAGTTCCACTGACGAGGTCACAAATCTTCTGATACATACGCGAACGGCCATCCGTATAGGATTGATCGATTCTACGTGTACTCCAGTGTCCAACCATAGGCAAGATCACTCCTACCATGGTCAGTCCCACCAATAACACGCAACCTAAAAGAAAACTGCCAGTGACACTGATGATGGCAAACGACAATCCCGCTGCCATAAACGCAACGATCGGTGGTGTAAGGACGCGAAGGAATACGTTCTGAAGCACTTCAATATCATTGGTAATCCTATCTAGAAAGTCCCCGATCGACCACTTTGCAAATGCAGACGGCCAACGAGGTTCGAGCATAGAGTAGAATCGCGTACGAATGTGGGATAAGATTCGAAACGTCACATCGTGTGAGATCAACCGTTCAGCATAACGAAAGGCTGCCCTTGATAGGCCAAAGAACCTTACAGATACAATCGGTACCCACAGCAACAAAATCGTCGACGGATGGGTTGCCGCTTTGGCAATCAAATATCCTGCGATGGCCATAAGTCCAATATTTGATGCTATCGACGAAAATCCAAGCCCGACAGAGAGCACCATGCGTCCCCACTGCCGATTCAACCAATGAAGTCCGGTTTCCACTCGTTATCCCCCTACCTGAAACGTATCGAGTTGGCGCTGGTCACCCTGATTTCGTGATTCAATGGTGGTGACGCGACCGTTTCGTACCACAAATACTTTGTCCATGCGTTCCACTGTACTCAGTCGATGTGCGATAATGAGTACTGTCTGAGAGGATGGCAGACGGTGAATCACCTCTCTAAACCAACGCTCACTTTCGACATCGAGGTGCGCGGTGGGTTCGTCTAGTAGCCATATAGAGCATGGCTTAAGCAGCATTCTGGCGACCGCGATTCGCTGAACTTGTCCACTACTGAGCGACATTCCTCCAGAGCCTATTTTTGTTTCATATCCTTGAGGTAATAAGTGAACGAATGAATGAACCCCTGCCTGCTCGGCGACCCGCCAAACTTCATCCAATTCGGCGGATGGACGAGACATGCGAATGTTTTCTAGGACGGACGCGCTAAAGATGTGGGGACGTTGTCCAAGGTACGAAATGTCGCGTCTCCATGCGGAAATATTCCCCTCACACAATGGTTCACCATGCACATAGATAGCCCCCGTCTGAGGACGAAGGGCGCCAATGAGTAAAGAAAACAAAGTGCTCTTTCCGGCACCGGATGAACCGACAACAGCGATGTGCTCCCCGGCAGCTACCGATAAAGACACATCCTTTAAAACTGGTTCTTGCGTTTCGGGATAGGTAAAAGTCATTTGTTCGACCCGGAGAATAGGTCTACGATCCTTCAAAAGAGTTAAATCTGATGCCGACATCACCGGATCTTGTACACGATTGTCAGAGACTATACTGCTGCTTTGCATCGGTGAAGTATTCAGGATGTCTCCAAGATGTTGAAGTGCGAGGCGACCTTCCATGCTCGCATGAAATTGACTCCCTAAACTTCTCAAAGGCAGATAAAATTCCCCAGCTAACATAATCGTCAAAAGTGCATGTGTGAAGCTTAAATGGCCCGAGAGTAGTCGTAATCCAACGCCGACCGCCACCATGGCCGTACCGATCGTCGAAATCAGTTCCATGGCAAAAGAAGATAGAAAAGCAACTTTTAATGTATCCATTGTGGCTTTACGGTACCGTTCTCCAACTTTCGCCACAACGTCTCTCTGTGCCTGACTTCGATTAAAGAGCTTAAGCGTTGTTAACCCTTCGATGACCTCGTAAAAATGTGCACCTAGGCGACGCATCGCGGCCCATTGCTTTTGCGTTTTCTGTCGCGCTACGCGACCAAGTAATATCATGAAAAAAGGGATGAGCTGGGCCGTCGTAAAGAGAATCAATCCTGAAATCCAATCCGTAAAAAAAACCACGATAAGAACCGCTGCTGGAATGACAATCGCGAGTACGATTTGTGGGAGCGCGAAACGAATAAAGGGTTCCACGCTTTCGATATCCGTATAAGCGGTGTGGATCCACTCACCGACCTGTTGCTGATTAACCTCACTGAGACCCTGTTGGAGCAAGTGAAGCGACAAACTCGATCGCAACTTGGTTTTGACTCGTATCGCTAAGTGTGTTCCAGCCCATTGCACGACGTAACGACATATCCCGCGCACTAAAATAAGGAACCCTAAAAGCCACAGCATTCTCATCACCATAGATGAACTTTCCATATGCGTGGGGATCCCTGTAATAAGCTTGGCAAACAAATATATTTGCGGAATCATGAATAGTCCTTCGACAACCCCGCTCAGCGTCGTCAACAAAAACCACGGCCATGTTCCGCGTAAATCTTTTACAATTTTCCGCATACCTTGACTATATTGCATATGTATGATCACCAGCGCATCCCTGAATCAGTACAATCCCTCTTAGTTCTTGTTTCCATAAATTTACCCGAGCATACTTGGTAGGCATGGAAGAAATCCTACTCGCGATTGGCCTGATTTCAAATGTGTTTGGAAATGGTTGCATAGAATCATACAGAGAAAGGCATACTCTTCCTGTAATAACAGGAGGTGGACAGGTATGCCGAATTCATCCTCGAGTGATCAGTCAGGCAGCTCGGCTGCCGGCAGCGGTACGCAGCCTCTGTCATCTCATGGTTTGCTTAACCCGGATACCTTTTGCGAACGTCCTATCTTTATGGAGATCGGGCTCAATGAGCAACTCTTACGGGGCGTCTTTACGCGCTGTTCCGATATCGTCTTTCGGACGTTCACCATCTTTGGCGCACGCAAAGCTTTGCTTCTGTACGTGGATGGACTGATCGATTCCAAAGAACTCGAAGAAAACATCCTCAAACCGCTCACTACGGCCGAAGGTTCTACGATGTACGGACAGCAGTCGACGATCGCATTTTTACAGGAGGTCGTGTTGCCGATCGGCAGTACAGAGACGGTGGACACCCTTCCGCGCGTGGTCAACATGGTGCTGCGCTGGCAAGGCCTGCTCCTGATCGACGGCGAGACGAAAGCACTGGCGCTTAGCGTATCCGGGTGGCCGCAGCGTGCCGTCGCGGAGCCTCAGACAGAGGCGGTGATTCGCGGACCGCGCGAGGCGTTTACCGAGAATGTGCGGACGTCGACCGCGCTCATTCGCAGGCGCATTCACACCCCCGATCTGAAGATGGAGAGCATGCAGATCGGACGCTACACGCAGACGCAAGTGGTGCTTTGCTACATCGAGAACTTGGCGAGCCCCAACCTGATCAAGGAGGTCAAAGAGAGGCTGAGTCGCATCGAGATCGACGCGGTGCTCGAATCTGGATACATCGAAGAGTTGATCGA